>NZ_LMMI01000012.1:0-371228 GCF_001422775.1 Methylobacterium sp. Leaf87
CGCGCCATCGCCACACGCTACGAGAAGACTGCCGTCAGCTTCATGGGCGTCCTCTCCCTCGCAGCCGCCCTCGATTGGCTCAAGCGATGACACGCCCTAGGTGACGGTGCCACTTAGGCCTAAGCTGTCAGGATTGTTGGCCGATACACTCGGGCGCCAACGACAGAGAGCCGTCATGTGCTCCCGCCTCGGATGATGGGCGGCAAGCAATGACTGACAGCGAATCGAATCGCCAGGGCGTGACTGCGCTCCGCTCAGCCCCTCGCTATCGGGCGTTTCTCCTCGACATGAACGGTCGGATTCTCCGTGAGAGGCGGATCGATGCGCTGTGTGATGAGGACGCTATTTCCGTTGCTGCCACCATGATGGATGGCAGGGCAATCGACCTTTGGGACGGCCTACGCTTCATCGAGCATTTCCCGCCGATTGATTGAGACCCTGGGCAGCGGTGCTAGGCACTCGCACGAGGGCGGCCAAGCAGTTCACCCCCGCCGCCCGCATCAGCCGCCGCCGGACCTCAACTCTCCCTACTGCACCCGACCCTCGCCTGCCGGCTCGTCGAGGTTCCGCGCGATCACCCGCCCAACTCGAAGCATCAGGACCCGCATGATCGCGTCGAGGTGCGGGTCGGCGAGGGTGAAGATGTCCTCGGCGAGCGCGAGGGTCCGTTCCCCCATCTGCTCGCGGGCTGCGGCGTCCAAATCTTTAGGCTCTTGCGGGTCGGACATTGCGGCTCCTGGTTGCAGATGCGTAATCAGGCACACGTGAACGGCAGCGTCTAGGCTTGGTAGTTTCATAAGGACCGGGGTCGTTACCGGCCCGCCATCTCAACCGCCCTGCAGGCTCTCCGCGAAGTCCTCCGGGATCTCGCCGAACTGGCCGAGAATCGTCGCCGCCTCAAGTTCACCGGTCTTTTCGTCCGCCACAACCTTCAGGGCCGCCTCTCATAGCGCCTGGCCGGCAGCCAGCTTGGCCGCGTGGCGATACTCGCTCGGCGTCATTCCGAAACGGTCCCTGAATCGGCGGGAGAAATGCGCCTGACTTGAGAAGCCGCATCCATACGCGAGCATGCCGAGGGCAGTGCGACCAAAGGAGGGATCTGCCAAGCGCAGGGCTGCGATCTCCAACCGCCGTCCCCAGATCCAGTCGGATACGGAACGGCCTCGTTCGTGGAAGAGCTCCTGCAGTCGGCGCAGGGATACGCCAACCGCCGCCGCGAGGTGCGGTGGGTCGAGCGTCTGATTGTGCAGGTTGGATTCGATGTAGGCCTTGGCCCGCTGCACCACCAAGTTGCTGTGCACATGCTTTGGAACATCGCTCGCCATATGCTCAGCAATGCCGGCCACGATGAGGTCAATTCCTATGGAGGCCATCCGCGCCGCCGCATCGGGGGCAAGACGGGACTGGACCCGAACATACTCGTTGAAAAAAGCTGCGGCGATCGACGTAGATGCCTGGTTCGCCCCGATCGTCATGCAAGAGAACAATTTGACGGACCCAAGCATGCCTTGCAGCCGGTCTCGGGGAATTTCTAGGATCAGCGAACTGCTGTCGGCCCGCGTAGCCATGACCGTCGGGATACGGTCGAGAACCACGATCTCCCCCGCCCGCTGCACAGCTTGCCGATCACCTTGCAGGCTCGTCACCTCGCCATTGAGTACAAAGCCGACGGTGAGCGTGTCGTGCTTGTTGTGACGGCGGATCGTATCAGGCGTCGCAACCGTTCGCATGGCGCTCTGGGTCACGCGGGTGATTATCAAGGGACCGACATCAGCGGCCTCCAAGGTCCCGTTGAATGGACGATGATCGAGTGGGGTCAGCTCAACGGGAACAATTCGCTCAACGACCGCCTCCTGCCACGTCTTGAACGCGGTCCGAGGTGAGACGTCAGCAGTTGAAAGGATCGTCCGCATCACCTCCTCTACCTCGAAACCATTGCGCTTAGGTCTTGAACCCGAGGATAAATTTTTATGCTGTCGGGTATTCAGCGCTGCAAATCTTCGTGCCACTGCATGAAATCAAATTCCAAATGGCCGGCCGTGGCGCTACAGCAAGGCAAGCCCCATCACAACCGTCATGATGCCACTGGAGGGCTCACCGCGGGCTGATCGGCCAGCTTGACCGCGAGCGCAGCGGCCCACTCATGGCGGCGATGGACGAATGCAACAGGCGCTTCGGGCGGGGGTCGGTGGTGCCAGCGCGCGCAGATGCGCAGCCCACGCTACACCACGCAGGTGGCCGAGCTGCCGACGGCGCACGCGTGAGGGGCCGAGATAACGACCCCGCCGCCCGATCTGATCACGGGCCGGCGGGGTGGGACGCCCATCTCACGCTCGAGCCGATACGCAACTTGGCTCAAGGTCAGGATGCGGACAGCGAGTTATTGTCGGCTCAAAGGGCCAGTGGCGGACATCTCCCGATTCGGGATCACACCTTCTCCGGCCGGGCGAGCAGGATCGCGGTGCGTACGGCCTCGGCGAGGTCGATCCGGTAGCCCTCGCCGAACAGGAACGCCGACGTGCTCGGGTCAACCATGAAGGCGTCCACCGCGGCGGCCCCATCCGCTACGGCGGACACCTCTCCGGCGACGTCACCAGGCTGTAGAGGTTGCACACCCGCTCAGGTCCCCGCCGGCAAGCCGCCCTTCGCTGCCGTGTCTGTGGTCGATTGCCGCATGTCGGCCGAGCGGGACCGCGAGAATGTGCTGCCCAGGCGCTGCCCAACCAGAAAAAGCGCTGACGGCATGAAAGCCGCAGCGCCATCTAACTTATTGATTTCGTTGGGAAGAGCGTGGTGCTGCTGGACAGGATTGAACTGTCGACCTCCTCATTACCAATGAGGTGCTCTACCACTGAGCTACAGCAGCGGGGTGTCCGGGGTTCGCCGCGGCGTCTCCGTCTGGACGAGCGGGGGATTAGCCCATCGTTTCCGGCTTGGCAATCGCCTGGGCGGACTCAATCGCACCGCCGGTGAACTTTCGTGTCGGCTTCCGATTTCAGCGCAACACATCCGCGTCGCGCTTGCACGCGGCACGGATGATCGCGGCGAGGCCCGGTTCGGCCACGGCGTCGGCGGCCTCGGTGGGCGAGAACCAGTGATCCTCCCGCTCGTCCTTCTCGGGCCACGATTTCAGCTGCTTGCGCACTTCGAGCGGGAAGACCTTGACCTGACACAGGACGGAATCACGGCTCTTCAGGCGTTTCTCGTAGAGATAGAAGCCGAGCGGACGCTTGCCGATGGAACCGATGAGCCCGGCCTCCTCGTAGGCCTCGCGGGCGGCCGCCTCGAAAGGCTTGCGCCCTTTCATCGGCCAGCCCTTCGGAATCACCCAGCGTCGGCTCTCCCGCGAGGTGATGAGCAGGATGGTGTAGGTTCCGTCACGCATCCGCCGGTATGGCAGTGCGCCCACCTGCCGCCGAGGCTCGCGGTCCGTGTCGGCCAAGGTCGCGTTCATCGGGGACAAACGCCCGGGAGCCTTGCGGGTTCGCCGGACGGGCGCTTTCCCGTGCTCGTCCGCCGGGCAGGAGGCGTCGGTGCTCCGGCCATGAGACCGACGAGACGGCCGACTTCGTTCGCGTTCGGTGTCCGCACCGCTGGTCCTCGAAGATCGATGATCGAACGAGGGCATAGCCGCCGTCCGCTCCCGCTTCCATGGAGATACTTACCCGGCTAAAATAGGGCGGTCCGAGACACACCGATGCCGCTGTCGCGAACGGCGCGCGGATGAGGGGAGAGACCGCAACGCCGAAGGATTCCTGGCGTGCCGCAGCCGAATGCCCGGCTTCCGCCGCATCTCCTGAGCCCGAAGACCCGGCGGAACCCCTGCGAGGGGCGTTTACCCGGCGGCGCTCAGATTCTCGATGAGGGCATTGAGGTCGGCCCGCATGGCCTGGACTTCGGGTTCGGACATGTTGAGCTGGCACATCACCGATTCCCGCACGGTCGTGGCCTCGCCCCGCAACGCCCGGCCTTGCGGGGTGAGGGCGATCTCGACCTCGCGCTCGTCCGTGCGTCGCCGGCTGCGCAGGAGGAACCCCGCCGTTTCGAGGCGCTTCAGGACTGGCGTCAGGGTCCCGGAATCGAGGCGCAACCGTCGGCCGATCTCCGAGACCGTGATGCCGTCCGTCTCCCACAGAACGAGGAGGACGAGATATTGCGGGTAGGTCAGGCCCAGGCGCTCGAGCATCGGACGATAGGATTTCGTCATGCGATGGGCCGCGGCGTAGAGGGCGTAGCAGAGCTGATTGTCGAGGAGCAGGGGATCGATCTGCGGAGGCGTTTCTGGAGCAGGAGCGTCGACCATGCCAAACCATGCCATCTGTTCCCGGGCCGTGAATGGAGCGGCTGGGACCCTGCCGAAAAACCGGGCCGGGAAACCTGTGACGAAAAATCTGTCCGGGAGAACAGGATAGCCGACCTGGGACGTTCCGGTATATGGCCGATCCACCCCCATCCGCGGTGAATACACGCATATCCCGGACCGGCCGGCGCTTTTTGCTTGTGAGGCCGCTCCCGTCACGCTTCGGCGGGCGCGGACATGCGAGCGGCCGCATCCGGCATCACCGTCGCGAGAGGACCGGAGGCCACGAGGCGCCCGCCATCGAGGACGTGGACCGTATCGGTGCCCAAGAGGCTCGTGAGGCGGTGGGCGATGAGAATGATGGTGCGGGTGCCGTTCAGGGACGCGAGGGCACCCATCACCGCCGCCTCGGTCTCGCCGTCGAGGGCGCTGGTGGCTTCGTCGAACACGATCACGTCGGGGTCGTGGTACAGGGCCCGGGCGATGCCGAGGCGCTGGCGCTGACCGCCGCTGAGGCGGATGCCGCGTTCGCCGACACCCGCATCGTAGCCCCCGTCGAGGCCCAGCGCGACCTCGTGGAAGCCGGCGAGCCGCGCGGCCCGCTCCACGGCGGCCTCGTCCACGGCTTCGGGCGAAACGCCGAGGGCGATGTTCTCGCGCACGGAGGCATCGATGAGGAACACGTCCTGGGGCACGTATCCGATGCGGTTCTGCCAGGCCGGCAGGGTCTCGGCGTCGAGGGGGACGCCGTCCACGGTGACGGACCCGGTGGTGGGCGTGAGGAGGCCGAGGATGAGCCCGACCAGGGTCGACTTGCCCGATCCCGTGCGGCCGACGAGACCGACCGTGGTGTTGACGGGGATCGTGAGATCGATGTCCCGCAGGGTCGGACGCTCGGGCGTGTAGTCGAAGCCGATGCCGGTCAGGCGGATGTCCCTCCGAAACGGCAGGCGCGTCGCCGGGCGCGGGCGCGGCGTCCGCTCGCCGGCGAGTTCGTCCACCACCATCCTGACGGCCGGGAGGTAGAACCGCAGGAGGGCAAGCGACGTGAAGATGTTCTGGAAGGCCGGCAGCATCCGGTAACCGGCGAAGGCGAACAGGCCGAGCAGCGGGAGCAGCCCGGCGGTGTCGAGGCCCTGGGAGAGGGCGAACAGCACGACCACGATGACCCCGCCGAAGGCCAGGGATTCGATGACGAAGCGTGGCAACTGGCCCGTGAGCAGGCTCGCTGCGGTGGCCTTCGCGTAGGCCCGGGCGGGCCCGTCGAACCCGGCGGCGAAGGCTTCGGCCCGGCCGTAGAGCTTGAGTTCGGTCAGCGCCCCGAAGGTCTCCTGCACCACGCGGTAGCGCCGCTCGTTGTCCGCCACGGCCCTGGCCCCGAGGCGGGCGAGGCGCACCCGCATGACGAGGTAGAGCAGCACGTAGAGGCCGCCGAAGCCGCCGCCGAGGATCAGGGCGAGGCGGGGTGCGTAGAAGATCAGGAAGGTGACGACGGCGAGCGCCGAGACGCTGCGCGAGGCGATGACCGTGGTGGGGGTGAGGACGCCGACCACGAGGCGGTCGGTCTCGCTCAGCACGTTCTTGGCGAGTTCGGCGCTGTTGGCATGGGCGAAGAACAGGCGCTCGCGGTCGACGTAGCGGGCGAGCAGGCGCCGGGCGAGGCCGTAGCCCGTGAGGTTGGTGAACAGGAGCTGCGCGAAGGTGAGGCCGGCATTCACCACGCTGGTGGTGAGGATGGCGGCCAACGCCGCCCCGCCCGTCACCATGAGGAAGGTGCGGTCGTCGGTCAGGCCGAGGCCGTCGCGCAGGGTCGCGAGATAGGGGATGCGGCTGGCGGCGGACGGGTCGCCCACGAGGGTCAGGAACGGCACCACGGAGGCGACGCCCACCACCTCGAACAGGGCGGCGCAGGCGAGGCCGAGGGCGATGAGGGCGAGCCGGCGCCGGTCGCGCGGCCGCAGGACGCGCACGAGGTCGATCAGGGCGCGCATGGCGGGGCTCCTCGGGTGAAGGCTCCGGCGGCCCTGCGGACGAGACCGTCACGATCGGGGGCGGAGCCACTCGGCCCTGCCCCTTAGAGGATTTTGACGCCCATTGAAGCCGGCCGACCGCGAATCGCAGCCGGCCGGCCCGGTCAAGGGCCCGAGCCGGCGGCCGCGCGGGTGAAGGCGTCGGCGCCGATGTCGTCGGTGCCCGTCATTCCCAAGGTCTCGATGAGACGGCCCCGGGCGCGGCTGACCCGGCTCTTCATGGTGCCCACGGCGACACCGCAGATGGCGGCGGCCTCCTCGTAGGTGAAGCTCTGGGCGCCGACCAGCACCAGGGCCTCGCGCTGGCTCAGGGGAAGGCCGTCGAGGGCGGCCTGGAACTCGCGCATCTCCACCCGGATCTCCTGCTCGGGCAGGCTGGTGAGGCGAGCCGCATGGACACCGTCGCCATCCTCCACCTCGCGCTTGCGCTTGCGCTGTTCCGAATAGAACAGGTTGCGCAGGATGGTGAACAGCCACGCGGTGAGGTTGGTGCCGCGCTGGAAGCTGTCGGCCTTGGTCCAGGCCCGCACGAGGGTGTCCTGGACGAGGTCGTCGCTGCGGTCGAGGTTGTAGGTCAGCGAGTACGCGAACGCCCGCAGGGCCGGGATGGCGCCGAGGAGGAGATCGCGCATCTCGGCGTCGGCTCCGCCCTGGGGGGCAGCCGGCCGGATCGATGGGCACGTCATTGGGACCCCTGCGAATCGGATTGCGACGACAGGCTGTCGAGGAGCGCCGTGAAGCGATCCGGCAGCGGCTGATGGAGGACGTCCCCGTAGAGCAGGCGCAGGTTGCGCCCGATCCGGCGCCGCGCTTCGCGTCCCAACGGCGGTGCCGGTTCTCGGACCGTGGGCGGCAGAGCTGGAATGATCCCCGACCCGTCATGCGGAGCTGCCGTTGCGGGAACGGCGTCGAGGCCTGAATCGCTCGCGTGTCTGGTCATCGCTGCCCATTGTCCGAGGGCGGATGCGCGGCGCCGTGCTTTCGTAAGGCATGCACCGCCGGCCCTGCGTATCGGGGCCGTATCCGAAATCCTATCGACGGCGGTGCTAACGAAGAGCGATTTAACGTGTACTGAAAAATGCATTCATCGGATCTTAAGCCCCTGAATCCGGAGGCTTGTTTCCGAACTGTTGCTGATCGAAAACACAGGCCGATCAAGCTCGGCCATAAGGAAGGCTTAAGCGGAGCGATCTGTCTGTTCGCTGAACGCGGGTCCTGCCGGCGCGACCCCGCGATGTACGGGCAGGGAGAGGCCGGGGCTTGCGCAGGGCGGAGCGCGCTGGTAGCGCAACCTTCAGCGCCGGTTTAGCTCAGCTGGTAGAGCAACCGCCTTGTAAGCGGTAGGTCGCGAGTTCAAGTCCCGCAACCGGCACCACTTTTCCGATCCAGATTCGACCGCCCGACACTGGGTCGTCATTCCGGCGCACCGCATGCATTGCCGTGGCCGGCCGTTCCGGCCTATCCCACCCCATGACCGAAAAGCTGACGATCCTCGCCCTGTGCGATCTCGGACTCATCGCGGAGGCCGAGGTGGAGGCCGCCATCGCGGCCTTCATGGCCGATCCGATGGCGCTGCCCTACACGTTCAAGGAGGGCTACCGGCTCAATCTCGGCAAGGCGATACGCCGACACCCGGGTGCCAACGATTTCGTCAACCGCTCCGACGCCGGCCCGCAGCTCAAGCGTCCGTTCGTGCGCGCCGCCATCCTGCAGGCCCGGCCCGAGCGGGAATAGGTCTACGCCTCGGCCTCGCGGGTGTCCTGCCAAGCCCGGAGGCCCGCGAGGGTGACGACGTGACCGGGCCAGGCGGTGCCGGACAGCAGCGTGTGCGGCGCGTCCGGTTCGCCGAGGTCCGAAACGGCCGAGAACGCGCCGTCGAGGCGGTGGGTCCCGGTGTAGCGGCTGCGGGTGGCGATGACCGGCAGCCCGGCATCGAGGGCCGAGCGGATGCCGGCCACGGAATCCTCGAACGCGATGGCCTCGGAGGCATCGACGCCGAGGCGCGCCAGGGCGAGTTCGAACACGTCGGGCGCCGGCTTCTTGCGGGCGGCCTCGTCGCCGCAGGCGATCACGTCGAAGGGGACGTCGCCCCGGGGGAAGTTCATCCGCAGCAGGGCCTCGACGTTGGGCCGGCTCGTGGTGGAGGCGACGGCGAGACGCAGGCCGGCGGCCCGGGCTTCCGCGACGAGTCGGGCGATGCCGGGGCGCAGGCCGAGGCGCCCGTCCTCCACCAGTTCGCCGTAGATCCGGGTCTTCCGATCGTGGATCTCGGCCAGGCGTGGACGAAGGGTGGGCAGATCCCCGGCATGCCGGGTCTCGACGTAATGGGCGAGGCGCTCCTTGCCGCCCATCACCGCGAGCAGGTCGGCGTAGAAGGCCGAGTCCCAGGACCAGGGCAGGTCCATCTCGGCGAAGGCCTGGTTGAATGCCTGCCGGTGGAGGTCTTCCGTTTCGGCCAGCGTCCCATCGACGTCGAAGATCAGCGCCCTCAGCATGACACCGGATCGCCGCCGGCATTGGCGCGGATCGCCGCGATCCGGTCGGCGTAGCCGGCCGGGCCACCCTTGAACACGGCGTTGCCGGCCACGAACGCGTTCGCGCCGGCCCGCGCCGCGAGCCCCACGGTCTCGGGGGTGATGCCGCCATCGACCTCGATGTCGAGGGGACGGCCGGCCGCCATGGCGCGGATGCGGGCAATGGTCTCCAGGGTCGAGGGGATGAAGCTCTGGCCGCCGAAGCCCGGATTGACCGTCATCACCAGCACGAGGTCGACCATGTCGAGGAGGGGTTCCACGGCGGAAGCCGGCGTGCCGGGGTTGAGGGCGATGCCGGCGCGCTTGCCGAGGTCGCGGATGGTTTGGAGCGAACGGTGGATGTGGGGACCGGCCTCGACATGGAACGAGATGGTGTCGGCCCCGGCCTCGGCGAACGCCGCGAGGTAGGGATCGGCCGGGGCGATCATGAGGTGCACATCGAAGGGTTTCGTGCTGTGGGGCCTGAGCGCCTTCACCACGGCGGGCCCGAAGGTGAGGTTGGGCACGAAATGCCCGTCCATCACGTCGAGGTGGATCCAGTCGGCCCCGGCTTCCGAGACGGCGCGCACCTCGGCGCCGAGCTGGGCGAAATCCGCCGAGAGGATCGAGGGCGAGATGATCGGGCTGGTCACGGTTCTGTCCTCTCGGGCGCGCGGCGCCCTTCAACGCGTGCGGCGTGCGCCTCACGCCAGGCGGCGCGGTTCCTACGCCATACGGCGCTTGCGCTCGACGAGTTGCATGATGATCGGGGTCAAGATGAGCTGCATGGCGAGGTCGAGCTTGCCCCCCGGGATCACGATGGAATTCGCCCGGCTCATGAACGAGCCCTGGATCATCGAGATGAGGTAGGAGAAGTCGATCCCCTTGGGGTCCTTGAACCGGATCACCACCAGGGATTCGTCGGCGGTGGGAATCCACCGGGCGATGAACGGGTTCGAGGTGTCCACCGTTGGCACCCGCTGGAAGTTGATGTCCGTCCAGGTGAATTGCGGGCAGATGGTCTGCACGTAGTCGGGCATCCGCCGCAGGATCACGTCGGTGACGGCCTCCGTCGAGTAGCCCCGGGTCGAGCGGTCCCGGTGCAGCTTCTGGATCCATTCGAGGTTGATCACCGGCACGACGCCGATCTTGAGGTCGGCGTAGCGGGCGAGATCGACGTTGTCGTCGACGACGCAGCCGTGCAGGCCTTCGTAGAACAGGAGGTCCGAGCCCGGCGCGAAGCTCTCCCACGGGGTGAAGGTGCCGGGCCGCGTGCCGTAGAGTTCGGCGGCGGCCGCGTCGTGGACGTAATGCCGGGTGCGGCCCGTGCCCGATTCGGCGTAGGTGCGGAACACCTCCTCGAGCTCGGGCAGGAGGTTGGCGCGCGGCGCGAAGTGGCTGAGGGTCGGTTCGGCCGCCATGGCCTTGCGCATGGCGATGCGGTCCAGGGCGTGGAACGCGTCGCCCTCGATATAGACGGCGCTCACGTCCTCGCGGCGGAAGATCTGCTCGAAGGTGTTGCGCACCGAGGTGGTGCCCGACCCCGACGAGCCCGTGACCGAGATGATGGGATGACGCGACGACATGCGTTCTGGCCCAGGCGACCCCTACCGCTAGCCGCGCATCAGGCCGCGCTGCCCGAACAGGGGCGAGCGCCCGGCCGCCGGATTGCGGCCGCCATAGTACTTGGCCACGCACGCCACCTCGTCGGCCGAGCCGAAGATCAGCGGCACGCGCTCGTGGATGGCGCTCGCGCAGATGTCGAGGATGCGGCGCTCGCCGTCGATGGCGCCGGCGCCCGCCTGTTCCATGAGGAAGGCGATGGGAGCGGCCTCGTAGAGGAGGCGCAGGCGCCCCTGCGCGTAGCCCTTGCGATTGTCGCCCGGGTACAGGAACACGCCGCCGCGCAGGAGCACGCGCTGGGCGTCGGACACGAGGGAGCCGAGCCAGCGCATGTTGAAGTCCTTGTCGAGGGGGCCTTCCGCGCCGCGCAGGCAATCCTCGATATAGGCCTTCACGGGGGTGTCCCAGTGGCGGGCGTTGGAGGCGTTGATGGCGTATTCCTTGGCCGCAGCCACCACCTCCATGCGCGGGTGGGTCAGGCGGAAGGCGCCCTCCGCCCGGTCGAGGGTGTAGGTCTGCGTGCCGTGGCCGAGGGTCAGCACCAGGGAGGTGGCCGGACCGTAGGTGACGAAGCCGGCGGCGCGCTGGAGGGTGCCGGGCCCCGTGAACGAGCCGAGGGGGTTCTCGGGCGTCGAAGCCGTCGGCCAGATGCCGAAGATCGAGCCGACCGCCATGTTGACGCCGATGTTCGACGAGCCGTCGAGGGGATCGATGGCCACCGCCAGCGGTGCGCCGGGGTTGAGAAGCATCACCCCTTCGGATTCCTCCGAGGCGACTTCGGAAACGGGCGCCCCGCGCAAGGCCTCGGTGAAGCGCTCGTGGGCCAGCACGTCGAGGAATTTCTGAACGTCGCCGTCGCTGTTCTGCGCGCCCTGGGCGGCGAGGTCGCCGGCGAGGGCACCGCGCCCGATCACCGTGCTGACCTCGATGGCCGCCGTGGCGCAGGCCGCGATCACCTCGGCGACATCGGACAGCGTCGGGTCGGCGGCGACGGCCGCGGCGAGGCACGCATCGAGGCGAGACCCGATCTCCAGAGATCCCATCGACATCGGCTCACCTTCTCTCAGGATTCATCGTCCGCACGTAGGCCACCGCCCACGCCGCGTTTTCATCTCCTTGCCACGAGTGGGCCCGTGACAACCAGAGCGCCGGAGGGCGCGTCCTCATCAAAACAAGGAATTTGAAAAAACTTGCGGGCGGTTCCAAAAAAACTAAAACCGGCCCATGCGCAACCTTTCCCTGAAGCAGCTCCAGGCCGTCGCGGCCGTCGCCCGACTGGGCACGATGACCCGGGCGGCCCAGGAACTCAACGTCACCTCCGCCGCCCTCTACGCGCGCATCCGCCAGTTGGAGGAGGAGGCGGGCCTCCTGCTGTTCGACCGGACCCCCACGGGCCTCAGGCCCACGGATGCGGGCCGGGAGATGCTTTGGGCCATCGACAGCATCAACACCGTGCTGGAAACCTGCGCCGACCGGCTGGAGACCCTCAAGGGCGGCGCTGGCGGGCGGGTCGCCATGGGCGTGGTCTCCACGGCGAAGTACTTCGCCCCCGGCATCATTTCGGGCTTCGTCGGCACGCATCCGGCCGTCGAGATCAACCTCGCGGTGGGCAACCGCGGCAACATGGTCGAGGCCCTGCGCAACTACGAGATCGATTTCGCCATCATGGGCCGGCCACCGCGGGATTTCGCCATCGAAGCGGAGACCTTCGGTGTCCACCCCATCGTGGTCGTCGCGGCGCCGAGCCACCCTTTCGCCGGCCGCACCGGATTGACCCGGGAGGATCTGGCCCAGGAATCCTTCCTCGTGCGCGAGGAGGGGTCGGGCACCCGCACGGTGTTCGAGGAGTTCATGAACGGCATCATGATCAAGCGGGCGCGCCTCGGCATCGATTCGGGCTCCAACGAGACCATCAAGCAGGCGGTGATGGCGGGCTTGGGCATCGCCCTCATCTCGGCCCACACGGTGGCGGCCGAACTCGGAAGCGGCCGCCTCGTCCTCCTGGACGTTCAGGGATTGCCGATCCGGCGCGACTGGTACGCCGTGCGCCGGGCCGACAAGGTGCTCGGCCCGGCCGCCGCCGCGTGCTGGGATTACGTGGTCAAGGATGGCGGCCGCTGGCTGCCGCAACTCGCCCTGGTGCCGCGGGTCTCGGCGGTCACCGCGGAGTTCGAGGCGTGAGCGCGGGCGTGGTGGTGGTGGGTGCCGGGCAGGCCGGCTTCCAGCTCGCCGCGTCCCTGCGCGAGGCGGGCTACGCCGATCCCATCACGCTGCTGGGCGACGAACCGGATCTGCCGTATCAGCGGCCACCACTGTCGAAGGCCTATCTCGCGGGCAAGACCGACGCGTCCGGCCTCGAACTGCGCCCGGCGGCGTATTTTTCGGATCATCGCATCCACCACCGCCCCTCCGTGCGGATCGACGCCATCGACCGGGCGGCGCGGCGCGTGCTGTGCGCCGACGGGACGGCCGTGGCCTACGATCACCTCGTCCTCGCCACGGGCGCGCGCAACCGGGCGCTGCCGGTCCCGGGCGCCGACCTGGCCGGCGTGTTCCAGCTGCGCGGACGTGCCGACGCCGACGGTCTGAAAGCGGCCCTCGTCGATGCCCGTTCGGTCGCCGTCGTCGGAGCGGGATTCATCGGGCTCGAATTCGCGGGCATCTGCGCCGCGCGCGGCCTGTCCGTCACCGTTCTCGAATCGGCGGAGCGGCCGATGGCCCGGGCCGTCTCGGCCGAGACGGCGTCGTTCTTCACCCGCGCCCACGGGAATGCCGGCATCCGCTTCCTGTTCGGGGCGGGCGTCACCGCCATCGAGGGGGAGAAGGGGGCCGAGACCGTGCGCCTGCGCGACGGCTCATCCCTCGCGGCCGATCTCGTTCTCGTCGGCATCGGCGTGATCCCGAACCAGGCGTTGGCCGAGGCGGCCGGACTCGCCGTCGGGGACGGCGTCCACGTCGATGCGTTCCTGGCCACCGACGATCCCGCCGTCTCCGCCATCGGCGATTGCGCCCGAGCCCCGAGCCGCTTCGCCGATGGCGCGTCCGTCCGGATCGAATCGGTGCAGAACGCCCTCGATCAGGGTCGGTGCCTCGCCGCGCGCCTCGTCGGCCGGCCCGCCGCCTACGACGCGGTGCCGTGGTTCTGGAGCGACCAGGGTCCGCACAAGCTGCAGATCGCGGGCCTGTCCGCTCCGTCCGACGCGGCCGTGGCGCGGCCCGTCGCGTCGGGGCTCTGCGTGTTCCGCTTTCGCGAAGGCCGGTTGTCCGCCGTCGAGACCGTGGATCGCCCCGGCGACCACATGGCCGCGCGGCGCATCCTTGCGCAGGGTCGGACCTTGAGCCCCACCGCGGCCGCCGATCCCGCCCACGATCTCAAGGCGCTGGCGACGGGGCGGTGACGTCCTAAGCAGGGTCTCGTTGGCAAGCCAACGCGAACCTGCTTAGCTTATTGATCTGTCGCAGGTTTTCGACGCGAAACCGGTGACCACTTTTGCGAAACCTGCTCAGCGGTCGTTCTCGGTGGTGAGCGCACCGAGGCGGGTGCCCTCGTCGCCGCCCCGGTCGCTCAGGCGCACGCCGGCCGAGCCGTCCTCCGTGAACACGACTCCCGCCGCCATCAGGGCGCTGCGCAGGGCCTCGATCTGTCCCGAGGCGAGGTCGCTCCCGCCCGATTCGAAGGATTCGACGGTCTCCTCGCCGAACCCGACTTTCCCGGCGAGATCGCCCTGAGACCAGTCGAGCAGCGCACGGGCCGCGCGCGACTGCGCCGCGCTCATGGTGTTCGGGTTCATGCCGCTCGCTCCGCCCTCGTCCGATCCCGCCACCGTGCATCCCTCGTTCGCCGTCAGGCCGTCTCGCCTGACCCGACAACGGAGGATGAGCGCCTTCGTTCAACGCAAACCGCTGCGATGGTCCGTGGACGGCTGGAAATCACCCTTCACGGGGTCTTGACCATATTTGTGCTGGAATCTTATCCGATTGGCCCTGGCGCAGGCTCGCTCCGTCGACGGTCCCGCGCGCTCCGCCGCTGCGAATCGTCCCGCGTGAACGAGTGAATTTTCGTCCACCGACGCGACGCGTGCGCGCTTGAACTGAGAAAGGGCCGAGGATGAGAGCGATCCTGATCGCCGCGATGGCCGGTGCCATTGCGGCCAGCGCGGTGACCACCGCCACGCAGGTGCGGGCCCAGATGGGCGGCAACGTCACCGGCTTCGGCAAGGACGCGCGCGAGAAGCCTGAGAAGAAGCAGTATGTGCCCGCCGCCAAGGCGCAGGAGAAGATCTTCCCCCTCGACGCGACCTGGACGGCCGTGAGCCTCAACGGCAAGGCGTTCAGCGGCAACGACCGGCCGAGCTTCATCGTCGACAAGCAGTACCGTGCCCGCGGCTACGGCGGCTGCAACACCTTCGCGGCGACCGCCTTCCCGCTGAAGGAGCAGCACCTCGCCGTCGGCCCCCTCGCGCTGACGAAAAAGCCCTGCGACAAGGGCCTGGGCGCCAGCGAGCAGGATTTCTTCATCGCCCTGCGGACGGCGGCACAGTGGGACCTCGTCGGGTCGCAACTCGTGATCAAGAGCCAGAAAGGCGAGCTGCGCTTCGACCGCGCTCTCTGATCGACGCCGGTTCCTCTGTTCTCGTGGCGTTAAGCCTGCGTTGAGGACGATCCGGACTCTGCGGCTCGAGTTTACCCCTCGTTCAACGCCCCCGGCGCCTGCTGATCCCCATGGCAGGCACGGGGAATTCGATGGGAACGCGGCTGGAATGGACGACGGGAAGCCGCGGATTGCGGGCCGGTGCGCGTGAGGACACGCGCTACACCTTCCTGTCCGGGCCGCATCCCAGTGCCCTCGTCATCGCTTCCGCGAGCGGAGCCTTCGCCACCCTTGCCGTTCTGTGCGTCGCCCTCCTGCGGGCCTGATGCGGGGACGACCATGATGCCGGGCGCCTGATCCCTTGCGCCCCGCGTGTCACGTTATCTCCGGCCTGCGCACGGGCGGGGCCGAGACCATGCTGGTCGCCCTGTGCGGGGGCCTCTTGGCCCGGGGCATGCCTCAGCACGTGGTGAGCCTGACCGGCGACGGCCCCAACGCCGCCGCCCTGGAGCGCCTCGGTGTGACCGTCCATCGCCTCGCCCCGCGCGGGGCCGCCGGCTCCGCCGTCGCGCTGCTGCGCCTCGCGCGGCTGATCCGGTCCCTGCGTCCCGCGGTGGTGCAGGGCTGGCTCTATCACGGCGACCTGTTCGCCGCCGGCGCCCACCGCCTCGCCGGGGCGCCGCGGGACGCGCTCCTCGCCTGGGGCCTGCGCAATTCCGACATCGATCATGTCCGCTACGGCCGCCTGCTCGCCATCGGCCGGTGCCTATCGGGCTGGCCCGGCCTCGTCGTGTCGAACAGCCAGGCGGGGGTGGATTTCCATCTGGCCGAAGGCTACCGCCCGCGCCGCCTCGCCGTCATTCCCAACGGCATCGACACCGTGCGCTTCCGGCCCGATCCCGCCGCACGGGCCGCCCTGCGCCGCGAACTCGGCTTGTCCGACGAGGCGGTGGTGGCGATTCACGCGGCCCGCCTCGATCCGATGAAGGACCACGCCACCCTCCTGGCCGCCGCGGCGTGCCGGCCGGAGGTCCACTTTCTCCTGGCCGGGGAGGGGACGCTCGGCCTCGACCTGCCGGCCAATGCCCGGGCCCTAGGCCGGCGCGACGACCTCTGGCGAATTCAGGCGGCGGGCGACATCGCCGTGTCGTCCTCGGCTTTCGGTGAGGGCTTCTCCAACGCCGTGGCCGAGGGCATGGCCGCCGGGCTGGTACCGGTCGCCACTTCCGTCGGGGATGCCGGCGCGATCCTGGGTGGCCTCGGGTGCCTCGTGCCGCCGCGTGATCCGGCCGCCCTGGCGGAAGCCCTCCGGGCGATGGCGACCCTGCCTGCACCCGCCCGCCGGGCCGCAGGCCTCGCCGCGCGGGCGCGCATCGAGACGGCCTACGGGGTGGGCGCGATGGCGGAGCGCTTCCTCGCCGCCTGGATCGCAGCGGGCGCGGTGATCGGTGGAGGTGGTCCTCGAACGGGTGGCGGGGAATGAAATTCCAACTTTGTCGGAATGGGCAGCACAAAGATTCTAAGTCGCCCACGGAAGCCGGTTGACGGAGAAGATTTCCCTTTGCCCGCAGGCTGTTGGCGATTGCCTCGCCCCCGCCGACGCGATATCCCCCGGCGCGAGACCGAAACGCCCGCGACAGGAGATCACCATGGCCGAGTCCGTCCACGCCGCCACCCGCACGCCCGGCCACGGCCATATCTTCGGATCCATCACCGAAACCATCGGCAACACGCCCCTGGTGCGCCTCAACCGCATCACCAAGGAGCGCGGGATCGATGCCGAGATCCTGCTCAAGCTCGAGTTCTTCAACCCCATCGCCAGCGTCAAGGATCGCATCGGAGTCAACATGATCGACGCCCTGGAGGCGTCCGGCAAGCTCAAGCCCGGCGGCACCCTGGTCGAGCCGACCTCCGGCAACACCGGCATCGCGCTGGCGTTCGTGGCGGCGGCGCGCGGCTACCGCCTCATCCTCGTCATGCCCGAGACCATGTCCCTGGAGCGCCGCAAGATGCTGGCGTTCCTCGGTGCGGAGCTCGCCCTCACCCCCGGCCCGCAGGGCATGAAGGGCGCGATCGCGAAGGCCGAGGAGCTCATCAACGAGATCCCGGGCGCGATCATGCCGCAGCAATTCTCGAACCCGGCCAATCCGGAGATCCACCGCAAGACCACGGCCGAGGAGATCTGGAACGACACCCAGGGCCAGCTCGATGCCTTCGTGGCGGGTGTCGGCACCGGCGGCACCATCACGGGCGTCGGCTCGGTCCTCAAGCCCCGTCTGCCCGGCCTCAAGGTCGTGGCCGTGGAGCCGACGGATTCGCCGGTGATCTCCGGCGGCCAGCCCGGCCCCCACAAGATCCAGGGCATCGGCGCCGGCTTCATCCCGGACAACCTCGACCGGTCCGTCGTTGACGAGGTGATCACCGTCTCGAACCAGACCGCCTTCGATACGGCGCGGCTGCTCGCCAAGCTCGAAGGGATCCCCGGCGGCATTTCCACCGGCGGCAACGTCGCCGCGGCCCTCGAACTCGCCGCCCGCCCGGAATTCAAGGGCAAGCGCATCGTCACCGTCGCCTGCTCCTTCGCCGAGCGCTACATCTCCTCGGCTCTGTTCGAGGGCATCTGAGACCGCCTGTGGGGCACGGCCTTTCCCGTGTCCCACCCGCCGGTTTCGGCGAAGCCGTGAGTCCAGGCCACCGACCCCTCGACCAGAACGGTGTGATCCCTTGGCCTCCACGGTGCTCTATCATCTTCGGCGCGGTGCCCGCCGACCGTGGGTGCGGGTCGCCCTGTTCAGCGTGGCGGGCGTGGGCGCGGCCCTCGCCTCGGCCCTGCTCGCCCCCCTGATCCCGCCCGATCTCGGGAACTCCATCGGCGCCAACGCCGTCGACCAGATCCTGTCGCTGCTCGCCACCAGCATGCTGCCGGTGGCGACGTTCTCCCTGGCCACCATGGTCCAGGCCTATGGCGGCGCCACCAACACCGCAACTCCGCGGGCCGTGACGTTGCTCATGGAGGACACCCGCGCCCAGACGGCGGTGGGCAGCTTCATCGGCGCGTTCGTCTACGGTGTCGTCGGTCTCATCGCCCTCAAGGCCCATATCTACGGCGAGCAGGGCCGCGTGATCCTGTTCGGCCTCACCCTCGTCGTCCTCGTACTGGTGGTGGTGACGCTGGTGCGCTGGATCGACACCCTGTCGCATCTCGGCCGCGTCGGGGAGACCATCGACGCCATCGAGGTCGCCGCGAGCGACGCCATCCGGCGGCGGGCGGACGCGCCCTATCTCGGCGGCCTGCCCTGGTGTCCGGCGCCCGCAGGCGCGACCCGGATCGTGGCGGCGCGCGCGGGCTACGTCCAGCATGTCGACGCCGCCGGCCTTCAGGCCGCCGCCGAGGCGAAGGGCCTCGTTGTTCACGTCGCGGCTTTGCCGGGCCGTTTCGTTCATGCCGGACGCCTGCTGGCAGAGATCGCCGCCCCGACCCATGGACCCGTCGACGACGCGACGCAGGCGCGTCTCGTCGCTGCTTTCGTCATAGGGGCACGCCGCACCTTCGACGACGATCCCCGCTTCGGCGTCATCGTCCTCACGGAGGTGGCCTCTCGGGGCCTGTCGAGCGCCATCAACGATCCCGGCACCGTCGTGGACGTGCTCGGGGCCCTGGTGCGCGTGCTCGCCCTCTGGAGCGAGCGGAGGGCCATGGCCCCGGCCGCGCCCCTCCATCCGCGCCTGCGCGTGCCCGGCATCACCACGGACGAGTTGTTCGAGGACGCGTTCGCCCCCATCGCCCGCGATGGGGCCGGTACGGTGACGGTCGGCCTGCGCCTGCAGAAGGCGCTGTCCGCCCTGTACGCGGTGGGTGACGCGGAGTTCGCCCGCGCGGCGCGGCATCACGCCGACCTCGCCCTCGTGCGGGCGGAAGCGGTTCTGTCCATCCCGGCCGATCTGGCGGTCCTGCGGGCGGCCCGCGACGATCTCGGTCGTCCGGATTGAAGCAACCGGGCGCCCCCAGGCGCCGTTGTTCCCGTAACCACGGAGGACACCCATGACCGACGAGCCACGCGAGCGCCCCTCGCTGAAGGATTTCGACGCTTACGCCGATCGCAACGGCCAGGATCTCGGCCAGGACGACGCCCGCGACATCGGCCTTCCCTCCCGGACGCAGGCGGACTTGAGGGGCGATCCGTCCGGCGAGGTGGAGACCGCGCGTATCGCCTCGGGCACGCCCGGCTCCGATGCCACCGACGAGACCGAGGCCGAGACGCCCCCGGAGAATCTGCGCCGCCTCGGCGATGCCGCGCAGAAGTCCGGTGGCCCCGAGGGTGCCGCCGCCGAGGCCATCGATCGGGCGACCGCCCCGGTCGGCACCGACGCGAAGGCCTAGAATCATGGTGGAGAAGTCCAATCCCACCGACGCCGCCACCCGCAAGCCCGACGACGACGTCGGCACCCCCGGCGAGCCGGCCGTAGGCGGTGGCGGTCACACCGCCGATCAATCCGCCATCACCGACCAGACCCCCGGCGGCCTCGCGGACGGGCAACGCAAGGATGACTGGGACCAGGGGGGTGCCCCGGGCCGCAATCCGACCCCTGTCGGCGGATCCTCGGACGGACAATCCGACCGCAGGCGCTCCTGAACCACACGGGTTCCCGCCGAGCATCGAGGGTGTCCGCCTGTGGTGGGCCCGTTCGATGGGCCGGCGTGGACCCGACTCGCCGGATATGCCAAACGAGCGCCCGGGCGAAACTCATTCGCACGGCTCGAGCAGGACTTCATGCGGCGCTTCTCCAGGACGATCGCGGATTTCTCCAAGTCCCGTGCGGCGCGACCTTCGCCCAAGACGATCCGTCTCTTCGACAAGCTCTTGGATCGGACGTTCTACCTCGCCGACAATCCGGACGTCGCGGCGCAGGGCACCGATCCCATGCGCCACTTCATCGAGCACGGCGAGGCCGAGGGGCGAAGCCTTCATCCGCTGTTCGATCCGGTCTGGTACCGGGAGACCAACCCGACGGCCGGTCCGCTTCCCCTGCGGCACTTCCTGTCCGGCCAGGGGGGCGATCCGCATCCGCTCTTCGACGGCCGGTGGTACCGCCAGACCTATCCGGACGTGGTCGGCTCGAACCTCGATGCCTTCCTCCACTACATCGCGCACGGTGCCCGCGAGGGCCGCGATCCGCATCCGCTGTTCGATACCGCCTGGTATGTCGCACGCCATCCCGAGGCCCGCCGCGCGCCCCTCGTCCATTACCTCTCCGGGCAGGGGACCTGGCCGCATCCGCTGTTCGACGACGTCTGGTACCGACAGGCGCATGCGAAGTCCCTCGCCAGCGGTCTGAACCCCCTTGTCCAGTACGTCGCCGGGGGATGGCGCGAGCACAATCCGAACCCGTTCTTCCACCTCTACTGGTATTCCGATCAGGTGCCCGAACTGGCCGGGCGTGCGAGCAATCCGCTGATCCACTATGTGCGGACCGGTGAAGCCGCCGGCCTCCAGCCGCATCCGCTGTTCGATCCCGAGTGGTACCGCGCGCAATGCGCCGGAGCCGCCCTGCCCGGCGAGCCCCTGGCCTCGCCCCTGGCCGATTTTCTCCACCGGGGTGGTCCCGCCGGCTTGAGTTCGCACCGGCTCATCGATCCGGCCTGGTATTATTCCGTCAATTCCGACGTGGCGGAACAGAACGTTCCGGCGGCGCGCCACTACCTCGCCTATGGCTGGGTCGAGGGCCGCAATCCGCATCCGCTGTTCGACATCCATTACTATCGGCGCACGAACCAGGACGTCGCCGATGCCGGCCTGGAGCCCCTGACGCACTACGTCGCCAATGGATTTCGCGAGGGCCGCAGCCCGCATCCGCTGTTCGATACCCGCTTCTACGGGCGGCACAGCCCCGACGTGATCGAGGCCGGACGCGATCCCCTGACCCATTACCTCACCTACGGCGCCGCCGAGGGACGCGACCCGAACGGGTTTTTCGATTCCCTCTGGTACATGCGCCAGCACGAGAGCCGGCTCGAGAACGGCAGCCTCAACCCTCTGATCCACTACCTCTCGGCCGGCGCCCGCGAGAACCGCGATCCCGGCCCGCTCTTCGACCGCGAATTCTACCTCGCGCATAACCAGGACGTCCTGCACGCCGGCATCGATCCGCTCCTGCACTACATGACCGGTGGTCATGTCGAAGGCCGTCAGACCCGGCCGCCCGACCGCTGGAGCGAGATCTGCTCGGTCACGGACATTCCGAGCGAGATCCGTCGCGACCCGCCGCCCCTGGCCGACCGCGATGTCTGCTTCTTCGTGACCTACACCCCCGACGGACGGGTCCACGACCACACCCTGACGTATCTCTCCGCCCTCAAGGCCGAGGGGCTGACGGTGGTGGTGATCGTGGCGACGGACGGTCTGTCGCGCGCCCTGCCGCCGGACCTCGACGCCATGGACGGTCTGCTCGTCCGGATCAATCACGGCTGGGATTTCGCCGCCTGGGCGGCAGCCATCGCGGCCTTCCCCGATGTGTGGAAGGCCCGTTCCCTCATCCTGACCAACGACAGCATCTACGGGCCGGTCGATCGCGGCGATTTCGCCCGGGTGATCGCCCGCGTGCGCACCAGCGAGGCCGATCTCGTCGGCCTCACCGACAGCTACCAGGCTCGCCCGCACCTGATGAGCTACTTCATCGGGCTCACCCGCACCGGTCTCGCCGCACCCGGCATCCGGCGCCACTGGGCGAACGTGAAGAGCATCCGCGACAAGCTCGAGGTCATCAAGGCCTACGAGATGACGCCGCTGGCCCATTGGGACGAGGAAGAGGTCGCCGTCGAAATCCTGTTCCCGACGGACGACGACGAGGACCTTCCCGTCAACCCGACCCTCGTGCGCTGGCGCGAACTCCTCGCGCGCGGCTTTCCGTTCCTGAAGGTCCAGCTCCTGCGGGACACCCTCGAACAGGCCGACCCCACGGGTTGGGAAACCACCCTCGACGGCAACCCGACCCTGCGCGGAGCCATCGAGCGGCACCTCGCCGTCGTCGCCCCGACGGCCATGATCCCCCCGAAGGGTGTCGCTGTCCCCGGACCGGATGTCGACGCCGGCAGCATCCTCGAGGACGAGCCCGAAGCGGTGGCCGCGCCCGAGGCGAAGCCCGGGCCGACCCTGCGCCCGGTGCCGGCGCCGCGTCGGCGCTTCAAGCGCAACGTCGCGGGGCAGACGTTCTACGGTGCCACGCAGAGCATGCGGCCGCGCGAGGCCACGGATCTCGCCCTCGAAGTCCCCTTCGCCTACGGCCCCGCGGCGGCGGGCGGCCCCGTGGCGGTGATCCTCCACGTCTTCTATCCGGAGATGATGCCCGAGCTGCTCGGGCGGATCGCCAACATTCCCGTGCGGGCCGACCTCTACGTCTCGACGGACACCCCCGAGAAGCAGGCCGCCATCGAGGCATCGTCCGCCGCCTACGCGAATGGGTCCGTCGAGGTCCGAGTGTTCCCCAACATCGGCCGCGACATCGCCCCGACGCTCATCGGATTTCGCGACGTCTTCACGCGCTACGACACCTTCCTCCACATCCATTCGAAGAAGTCGCCCCACGATCCGCGCTTTGCCGAGTGGCGGGACTACCTCCTCGACAACCTGCTCGGCTCGCCCGAAGTCGTCGCCTCGGTCCTGCGCCTGCTGGCCGAGGGTGATGTCGGCGTAGTGTTCTCGCAGCATTTCGGCGAGGTGCGCCCCCTCCTGAACTGGGGTTACGATTTCGACTTGGCAAAGGACCTCCTGGCCAGGGCCGGCGTGACCCTGCGCAAGGACTACGTCCTCGATTTCCCGTCGAGCTCGTTCTTCTGGGGCCGCACCGCCGCCCTGAAGCCCCTCCTCGAAATCGGGCTCGACTGGTCGGACTTCCCGGCGGAAGCCGGGCAGATCGACGGAACCCTGGCGCATGCCATCGAGCGCTCGCTGCTGTACTTCGCCGAGGCCGCCGGCTTCCGCTGGACCAAGGTGGCACGCGCCGGCACCGGCACGGACGAGACCCTGGTTCCCGTGCCCACGGAGGCCGACGTGGCGACGGGCCTGACCCGGGTCTATCGTCCCCTGCTCGGCAATCCCCTGCGGCCGAGCCAGCAGCGGCACCTGTTTCCCGACGTGACGCCCGTGGCGACCCGGTCCGATCCGAGCTCTCGCCCGCGCCTCAACCTCGTGCTGCCGACCCTGCACCCGAAGCACATCTTCGGAGGCATCACCACGGCCCTGCGCACCTTCGAGGGGCTGGCGGCCGCACTCGGCGACGGCTTCGACCGCCGGATCATCTGCGGCTACGTCCCCATCGACCTCGAAACCATGGCGGGCATGCCCGATTACCGCCTCGTCTCCCTCGGCTCGCCCTACGACGCGTTCCCGCGCACCGTCGTCGACGTCAACGATGTCGACAGCGGCGAATTGCCGATCCGGGCCGGCGACATCTTCATGCCCACCGCCTGGTGGACCGCCACCAGCAGTTATCTGTTCCAGGAAGCACAGGGCCGCTACCACGGCCGCGAACTGCCGGTGCTGTACCTGATCCAGGACCACGAGCCGGGCTTCTACGGCTGGTCGTCGAACTACTCGATGTCGCGGGCCACCTACGCCAACCCCGACAAGACCATCGCGCTCATCAATTCGGAAGAGCTGGCGAACTACATGCTGCGGCACTACGCACTGACCGATGCCAGCATCGTGCGCTACGCCGCCAATGCGAAGATCCGCGGCGCCTTGAGCGTGAAGAAGCGCGAGCGCATCATCCTCGTCTACGGGCGTCCCTCGACCCCGCGCAACTGCTTCGAGACCCTGTGCGCCGGCCTCTCGCTCTGGCAGCAGGCCGAACCGACGGTGGCGGCGAAATGGCGGATCGTCTCGGCGGGCGAGGATTACGATCCCGCACGGGCCGGCGGCGTCTACAACCTCGAGGTCTGCGGCAAGCTCTCCCTGGAGGATTACGCCGACATCCTCAGCCGCGCCTCCGTCGGCGTGTCCCTGATGGTGTCGCCGCATCCGAGCTATCCGCCCCTGGAGATGGCCCATGCGGGCCTGCGCACGATCACCAACGCGTACGAGTGCAAGAATCTGAGTGAGCGCAGTCCCAATCTCACGTCCCTCGATTCGCTCACGCCCGACACCCTGGCGCAAGCGCTCACCGCCCTGACGCGGGAAGCCGAGGCGGAGATCGGCCGTGTCCGGCCGTTCTGCGAAATCGCTGCCCTGCCCTGCCCCCTGCCGGATTACGACCCGGCGGTCCTGGCAGAACGCCTGCAGGGTCTCGTCGGGGCGCCGGCGGAGGCGTGACCGCTTTCGGCTGACCGTCGAACCCCGGAAGATCGGGGGCCCCGCCCAGGGTGGCCCTGCGCAACGGTTCGTCGGCGCTCGCGATGCCTTCGAACCGGAGGCGAATGGCGGAGGCGCCGATCGCGGCACCCTCGCGGCCGTCATCCGGGGACCGGGGAGGGGACCCCAGCCCGGATGGGAGGCCGCTTGGCAGCCCTGTCATTCTATGACCATGTGCGCGGGGTCGGGGACGGGTCTCCCCGCACAGGGGAGGCGGCTTGAATGGCGATCGACGGGATCCAGGTTCTGGTCCGGACCGTGACCGGCCATGAGGCCGCGATCCTCGAATCCTGGCTCGGTCTCCTGAAATCGGGCGGCTCCCTCCAGACCGGGCGCATCCGCGAGGTCGAACTCCAGGCCCAGGCCCGTACCGTGTTCGGGCAGTTGCGCGACGCCCTGGCGTCCGGAGAGGGCGATGGGCACGCGGCCCCCTACGAGACCCTTCGGGAGACCCTCGCGGATATCTCGCGCTCCCGGGCGATCCAGGGCTTCACGCCCACCGACACGGCCAATTTCGTGCTCTCCCTGAAGGAGCCGATCCTCATCGCCCTGGATGCGGCCAACGCCGGCGACTTGGCATCCCTCGTCGCCGGCACGCGGGCGGCCAACCGGCTCCTCGACGGCCTCGGCCTCTACACCATGGAGGTGTTCCAGACCGGCCGCGAGGAGGTCATCGGCCGACAGAGCCAGGAGATCGCCGAGCTCTCGACGCCCGTGGTCCAGCTCTGGGACGGCATCCTCGCCCTGCCGCTCATCGGCACCCTCGACAGCGCCCGCACGGGCGTCGTCATGGAGAACCTGCTGCAGGCCATCGTCGACGAGGAGGCGGAGATCGCCATCATCGACATCACCGGCGTGCCCACCGTCGACACCCTGGTGGCCCAGCACCTCCTCAAGGCCATCGCCGCCGCCCGCCTCATGGGTGCCGACTGCATCATCTCGGGCATCCGCCCGCAGATCGCCCAGACCATGGTGCATCTCGGCGTCGAGCTGAACGTCGTCTCGAAGGCGACCCTCGCCGACGCCTTCGCCCTCGCACTCCGGCGCACCGGCCGCACCGTGGTGCGCCGCGCCGCGCCCGCGCCCGTCGCGGCCGACGACCGGCGCTGACGGTCCATGGACCGGATTCCGATCCTCAAGCTCGGTGGCGCCCTCATCGTCACCATCCAGGTCGACATGCACGACCGTCTCGCCATGGCCCTCGAGGAGGACCTGACGAGCCGGATCGCGGCCACGGGCGCGCGCGGCGTGCTCATCGAGATCTCGGCCCTCGAGATCGTCGATTCGTTCATCGGGCGCATGCTCGACAACATCGCCGCCATCTCCCGGGTGCTCGATGCCGAGACCGTGGTGGTGGGCATGCGTCCGGCCGTCGCCATCACCCTGGTCGAGCTCGGATTGACCCTGACGGGGATCAAGACGGCCCTGAACGTCGAGCGCGGCATGGCCCTGATCCAGGCCCGCCTCGACGAGGACGGCGACCTGGGGAACGCGCGTGCTTCCCGCGAAGATTGAACTCCTCCCCATCCGCTCCGGCGACGACGTGGTCCGGGTCCGTCAGGCGACGCGCGCCCGCGCCATCGAGATCGGCCTCAGCCTCGTCGATCAGACCAAGATCATTACCGCCGCGAGCGAACTCGCCCGCAACACCCTCGATTACGGCGGCGGCGGCGAGGTTACCGTCGAAGTGGTGCAGGCGGGCGGGCGCCGGGGCGTGCGCCTGACCTTCGAGGACAGGGGGCCGGGCATTCCCGACATCGCCCGGGCGCTCACCGACCACTACACCACCGGCGGCGGCCTCGGCCTCGGCCTCGGGGGAGCCAAACGCCTGTCCAACGAGTTCCATATCGAATCGACGCCCGGCGTCGGCACCCGCGTGGTGATCGCGCGCTGGAAATGAGCATGATCTCCGTTGCAGTCACCGAGTCGAGCCAGGTGGCCGACGCGCGCCGCCGTGCCGTGGCCTGCGCGCACGACCTCGGCTTCGACGAGACGGCGAGCGGACGCGTGGCCATCGTCGTCACCGAACTCGCCACCAACCTCGTCAAGTACGGCAGCGCCGGCGAGATGCTGCTCGGCCCGTTCCAGGACGAGAGCGGGACCGGTGTCGAAGTCATCGCCCTCGACAAGGGGCCGGGCTTCGCCAACCTCGACGAGGCCCTGCGCGACGGGCATTCCACCGGTGGCAGCCCCGGCACGGGTCTCGGTGCCGTACGCCGCCAGTCGCAATCCTTCGACATCGCCGCTTGGCCGGGGCGGGGCACCGGCCTCGTCGCGCGAATCCAGGCGGATGCCCGTGCGGCCCCTGCCCAGCCGTCCCACGGCGCCGTGGCCGTGCCCCTGCGCGGCGAGGAGGTGAACGGCGACGCCCATTGCTTCCTCGGCGCGGGGGTGGGCGAGGAGGTGGGCTGGACCCTCCTCGTCGCCGATGGCCTCGGGCACGGGCCGCAGGCGGCACAGGCCTCCACGGAGGCGGTACGCCTGTTCCGCAAGAATCCCGAGGCCGCGCCGGGCGAAATCCTGACCATCGTCCATGCGGGCCTGCGCCACACGCGCGGCGGGGCGGTGACGATCGCCCGCTACGAGCCCAACCGG
Source organism: Methylobacterium sp. Leaf87 (assembly GCF_001422775.1). NCBI lineage: Bacteria > Pseudomonadati > Pseudomonadota > Alphaproteobacteria > Hyphomicrobiales > Methylobacteriaceae > Methylobacterium > Methylobacterium sp. Leaf87. Next base: position 27,000 of record NZ_LMMI01000012.1, read on the forward strand.
GGTGTGGTGACGGTCGCCGGCATCGGCAACGTCACCGGCGCGGTGGTGAGCGGCGCAACCGTCCGGCGCACGGTGTCGCTCGCCGGCACCGCCGGGCACGTCGCCCGCCGCATCCAGGAATTCGAGTATCCGTTCCAGGCCGACGACCTCTTCGTGCTGTGCTCGGACGGCCTCGTGACGGGCTGGTCCCTCGACGGCTATCCGGGGCTCAACGGCGCCCATCCGAGCCTCATCGCCGGCATCCTCTATCGCGATTTCGCGAGGGGGCGGGACGACGCCACCGTCGTGGTGGTCCGGGGCATCACGCCATGACGCTCGCCCTCGTCTCGATGCGGATCGAGGGCGAGGACGATGTGACGGCCGTACGTCAACGGGCCCGCCACCTCGCGGAGCATCTCGGCTTCGGCGTGCAGGATCAGACCCGCATCGCCACGGCTGTGTCGGAGATCGCCCGCAACGCCTACGGCTACGCGAAGGGTGGCCGGGTCGAGTTCCGCCTGGACCTCATCGGGGGAAGCCAGGCCTTCGTCATCCGCATCGCCGACCAGGGGCCGGGAATCGCCGATCCCGCCGCCATCCTGGAGGGGCGCTATCGGTCGCGTACCGGGCTCGGCCTCGGCCTGATGGGCGCGCGCCGGCTCATGGACCTGTTCGACCTCGAAACCGAACCGGGCCGGGGCACCCGCGTCACCCTGGGCAAACGCCTGCCGGCGGGCCTGCCCGCCCTGACCGCACCGCAGGCGGCGGCCATGGTCGACGCCGTCGCCCGGGCCCAGCCCGACGATCCCCATGCGGCCATCCGCGAGCAGAATCAGGCCCTCCTGCGCAGCCTCGCCGAGATCGCCGAGCGCGAGGAGGAGGCCCAGCGCCTCAACGCCGAACTCGCCGAGACCAACCGCGGCGTTGTCGCCCTCTACGCCGAACTCGAAACCCAGGCCGGTCAGCTGCGCGAGGCGGGCGCCACCCTGGAGGCGCAGGTCGCCGCCCGCACGGCGGAACTGGCCGAGGCCAATGCACGCCTGCGCGCGGAAGCCGCCGAGCGCGAGCGGATGGAGGAGGATCTTCGCCAGTCGCAGAAGATGGAGGCGGTCGGCCAACTCACGGGCGGCATCGCCCACGATTTCAACAACCTGCTCACCGGCATCGTCGGCTCCCTCGACCTGATGCAGAGCCGGATGGCCCAGGGACGCCACGAGAACCTACAGCGCTACATCGAAGCCGCCATGTCCTCGGCCAACCGGGCGGCGGCCCTCACCCACCGCCTCCTCGCCTTTGCCCGGCGCCAGCCCCTCGACCCGCGCGCGACCGACGCGAACGCCCTCATCGTCGGCATGTCCGACCTGCTGCGCCGGACCATCAGCGAGTCCATCGACCTGCGGATCGAGACCGATCCCGGTCTCTGGCCGACCCTGTGCGATCCGAACCAGCTCGAGAACGCGATCCTCAACCTCGCCATCAATGCCCGCGACGCCATGCCGAATGGCGGCACCCTGTCGATCCGCACGAGCAATGCGCGTTGGGACGAGGCCGAATCCGGCAAGCCCGGCGATCGCTCCGAGTATGTCCGCATCCGCGTCGCCGATACCGGGACCGGCATGACGCCGGAGGTGATCGCCCGGGCCTTCGACCCATTCTTCACGACGAAGCCCCTCGGGCAGGGCACGGGCCTCGGCCTGTCGATGATCTACGGCTTCGCCCGCCAGTCCGATGGCCATACCCGCATCGAGAGCGTGGTCGGGCAGGGGACGGCCATCACCCTCTATCTGCCGCGCCACCGGGGCGAACTCGACGAGACCGTCCCGGACGCGACGGTGACGACGCGCCCGCGCGGCGACGGACAGACCGTGATGGTGGTCGAGGACGAGCCCGTGGTGCGCGACGTCATCATGGAGGTGCTCCACGACCTCGGCTACCGGGCGATCCAGGCCGTGGACGGACCCTCGGGCCTGCGCGCCCTGTCCGTGGCGGGCCGCGTCGACCTCCTCGTCACCGATGTCGGCCTGCCGGGCCTCAACGGGCGCCAGCTCGCCGATCAGGCCCGCCTGGCCCGTCCCGATCTCAAGGTCCTGTTCATCACCGGCTACGCCGAGAGCGCGGCCGTCTCGGCGGGCTTCCTCGAACCCGGCATGGCGATGATCACCAAGCCGTTCTCGGTGGACACCCTGATGACCCGCATCCAGGCGATGATCCGCGATCCCGTGGTGTGACGGGCGGGCTCCCTGCGATGGAAGGCGTCATCCCTCCGTCGCATCCTCCTTGTGCGGCCGCAGTTCCGGCACGCCGTGGTCGATCCCGGCCTCGACGGGGGCCGAACGGCTCTCGACGCGGGTGCTGTCCACGAAGATGCGGGCTTCGCCCTCCTTCAGGCCGAGGCTGCGCAGGGCGTAGAGGGTCATGCCGAAGGCGAGTTCGCGTTCGGCCATGAGCACGAGGCCCACCCCCCGCTCCTCGAAATGGCGCCGCTCCGTGTCGCTGTGGGTGCGCACCAGGGTATCGATCCCCGGGCTCATCTCGCGGGCGAGTTCCACGAGGCGCCGCGTCGTGTGCGGCTCGGGCGTCGCGATGACGATGATCCGCGCCGCCTCGATATCGGCCGCGTGCAGGATCCCGGGCGCCGTGGCGTCGCCGAACACCGCCTCGATGCCGTCCTTGCGCAGGTCGAGGACCCGGCGGCGGTCGCGGTCGACGACGATGTAGGGCAAGTCCCAGGCCTTGAGCGCCTTGCCGATGGTGCTGCCGACGCGGCCGTAGCCGACGACGATGGCGTGACCGCGCCGGGAAGCGGTCTCGAGGGAGACGGCCAACGCGTCCACGCCGCGCCGCTCGAAGCGCGCGGCCAGCTTCGGCCGGGCGGCGACGGACCGTCCGACCCAGTCCGTCAGGGCGAAGAACAGCGGGTTCAGGGTGATGGACAGGATCGCGCCGCCGAGAATGAGATCGCGTCCCTCCGTCGGCAGGAGTTTCAGCGACAGGCCGAGGCTGACGAGGATGAACGAGAACTCGCCGATCTGGGCGAGACTCGCCGCGATGGTGAGCGCCGTACCGAGGGGATGCTTGAAGGCCAGTACGATGGCCACCGCCGCCGCGGACTTGCCGACCAGGATCACGCCGAGCACCGCCAGCACCGACAGGGGCTCGCGGATGAGGATGCCGGGATCGAACAGCATTCCGACGGACACGAAGAACAGCACCGCGAAGGCATCCTGCAGGGGCAGGGAATCGGCCGCCGCCTGATGGCTGAGATCGGATTCGGCGAGCACCATGCCGGCGAAGAAGGCGCCCAGCGCGAACGAGACGCCGAACAGCTCCGCCGAACCGAAGGCGATGCCGAGCGCCAGCGCCAGGACCGCGAGGGTGAACAGTTCGCGCGAGCCCGTGCGCGCCGCCTGATCGAGGAGCCAGGGCACCACCCGGCGGCCGCCCACCAGCATCACCACCGCGAACACCGCGACCTTGGCGAGGGTCAGACCCAGGGTGAGCCAGATGTTGCCGTCGCCGACGTGGTGCGCGCCGCCCGCACCCTCGCCGCCAAGGGACGGCGCCAGCGCCGGCAGCAGCACGAGGGCCAGCACCATCGCCAGATCTTCGACGATGAGCCAGCCCACGGCGATGCGGCCCTTGTCGCTGTCGAGGAGGCGTCGTTCCTCCAGGGCACGCAGGAGCACCACGGTGCTGGCGACCGACAGGGCGAGGCCGAAGACGAGGCCGGCCCCGACGCCCCATCCCCAGGCCCAAGCCAAGCCTCCGCCCATGGCGGTCGCCGCCGCGATCTGCACGATGGCGCCCGGCAGGGCGATGGTGCGGACCGCCATCAGGTCCTTGATCGAGAAATGCAGGCCGACGCCGAACATCAGCAGGATCACGCCGATCTCGGCGAGTTGGCCGGCAAGCGCGCTGTTGCCGACGAAACCCGGCGTGTAGGGGCCGACGAGGACACCGGCCAGCAGGTAGCCGACGAGGGGCGGCAGCCGAAGGCGCTGCGCCAGCATCCCGCACACGAAGGCGAGCACGAGGCCTAGGGCAATGATGGCGATCAGCTCGGTCGCATGCGGCACGGGGCGTCGGTCTCCAGTCGAGGTTGCGCGGGATCGGGCTACCGGTCGCCCCTTCGCCCGTGTCGCGGGCAGGGGCAAGCATCGTTCCAGCCTCCTAACGACGCGGATCGTTAAAATCCGTGCCGTGAGTCACCCTGGAAGGAGGATCGGGCATCCTGGATGCGCCGATGGATATTGAATTCACGTTCGCGTGAAACTTCGGTGACTCCTGGCCGGTTGTCGAGGGGGTAGCGTGCCGCGTCGCGGGCCAGCGCCTGGAAGGACGAAGGTATGGCAGAGCGCAACGACGCCGAGATTTCCGACGGTACGGCCCCGAACGGTCCGACGATGGTCTGGACCCTGGCCCTGGCGACGGCGCTTCTCGGCTTGGTGGCGCTTCCGCGTCGGACCGGACGGGAGGCCCGAACGGAGCGTCCGGAGCCCACCCGCGAGCCTTCGCCGTCCCATGCGGGGGCCGACGCCAAATCCGTCGCCCGGGCCGAGCCGGAGCGGGGACGCGGAGCCTCGAAACCGTCCGAGATTCCCGCCAAGGGCTGGAAGGACATCGCCCTGCGGGTCTTCCACGACATCTCCGAGAACGCCATCGTGTCGGTGGCGGCGGGCGTGACGTTCTACGTCCTCTTGGCGATCTTCCCGGCGGTGGCGGCCCTCGTGTCCTGCTACGGCCTCGTCGCCGATGTCGCGACCATCAACGATCATCTCCAGAACCTGCAGGGCATCGTGCCGTCCGGCGCCCTCGACATCATCGGCGACCAGGTCAAGCGCATCGCCGAGAAGGGCGACACCACCCTCGGAATCACGTTCTTCACCGGCATCGCCCTCTCGCTGTGGAGCGCCAATGGCGGGATGAAGGCGGTCTTCGCCGCCCTCAACGTCGTCTACGAGGAGCGTGAGACCCGCAACTTCGTCTGGCTCAACCTGCGCTCCCTCGCCTTCACCGCCGGCGCCCTGCTGTTCGTGGTCCTGGCGCTGGTGGGCATCGTCGTGGTGCCGGCGGTGATCGGCATCGTCGGCCTCAGCACCGAGGCCTGGTACATCGCCCTCCTGCGCTGGCCGGTGCTGCTGCTCGCCGTGCTGGGTGGCCTGGCGCTGCTCTATCGCTACGGCCCGAGCCGGGATGCGCCGCGCTGGCGCTGGGTGACCTGGGGCAGCGCCCTCGCGGGGGTCGCGTGGCTCGTCACGTCCCTCGGTTTCTCCTGGTACGTCGCCAACTTCGGCAAGTACAACGAGACCTACGGCTCGCTCGGGGCCGCCATCGGCTTCATGACCTGGATCTGGATCTCCACCACCATCGTGCTCGTGGGCGCCGAGATCAACGCCGAGATGGAGCACCAGACGGAAGTGGACACCACGGTGGGGGCGGAGCAGCCGCTCGGCACCCGCGACGCGCGGATGGCCGATACGGTGGGCGCAGCGCGCTGAGGGGCTTCGAGGTGCTTCAGCCGATCCTGGATTTCAGCTAAGGTCCTTTTCATGGACCGTGCAGCCGCCATTAATATTCTACGAAGCCACGAGGGCAAGCTGCGGAAACGCGGTGTTCGGCACGCTGCTTTGTTTGGCTCAGTCGCACGGGGCGATGCCACGGCAACGAGCGACGTCGATGTCGTGATCGTGCTCGACCGTGAGACCGTGCGTGATGTGTACGACTATGTCGGCGTCGTCCATTTCATCGAAGACATGTTCCCCGTCACCGTCGATGTCGCCAATCGCGAGACTTTCAAGGAGCGTGTGCGCCAAAACGCTGAACGCGACGCAATCGATGCTTTCTGAGCGCGAGCATTCTGCGTGCAGCGATATTATCGCGAATGTCGAGAAAGGTCGCCGCTTCACTCGTGGGATGACATACGAGACGTTCGCTGCCGATGAGCGCACGGTCTACGCAGGGGTGCGTTGTCTCGAAATCAACTCTGAAGCGAGCCGGCGCCTCACGGCGGAAACCAAAGAGCGGCACCCGCATGTTCCTTGGCGTGTGGTCGCCAATGCGGGAAACGCCTATCGACACGGCTACCATCGCGTCGAACTCGACATGATGTGGTTCACGCTCACGGAGCGCCTGGACGAACTCGTCGCAGTCTGCCGTATCGAAGTCGCGTCGACACCTCCTTAGGGTCGGCAAACTCACGAATCCCTCTCTCGAACCTGCTTGGCCGATGACCGCTGTCTCCTCCGAAAAGCCCGTCGGCCCCGGCGATCAGATCATCCTCGTCGATGGCTCGTCGTTCATCTTCCGCGCCTACTTCCAGTCGATCAACCAGGACCAGAAGTACAACACCCGCCCCTCCGACGGCCTGCCCACGGGCGCGGTGCGATTGTTCTGCACCAAGATCGCCCAGTTCGTGCAGGAAGGGGCGGCGGGCGTGATGCCGACCCACCTCGCCATCGTGTTCGACAAGTCGGAAGGCTCGTTCCGCAAGGAACTCTATCCCGACTACAAGGGCCACCGGCCGGACGCGCCCGACGACCTCAAGCGCCAGATGCCGCTCATGCGCGATGCCGTGCGGGCCTTCGGCCTCCAGCCCATCGAGCTCATCCGCTACGAGGCCGACGACCTCATCGCCACCTATTCGCGTCAGGCCGAGGCGCGGGGGGCCGGCGTCATCATCGTCTCGTCCGACAAGGACCTGATGCAGCTCGTGGGCCCCCTGGTGCGGTTCTACGATTTCGAGTCGGGCACCAAGGGCAAGGCCGGGCACCGCCCCGAGCGCAACCTCGACCGCGACGCCATCATCGCCAAGTGGGAGGGGCTGACCCCCGAGCAGATCAGCGACGCCCTGGCGCTCATCGGCGACACCTCGGACAACGTGCCGGGCGTGCCTGGCATCGGCCTGAAGACGGCCGCCGCGCTGATCAAGGAATACGGGAGCCTCGACGCGCTGCTGGAGCGGGCGGGCGAGATCAAGCAGCCCAAGCGCCGCGAGACCCTGCTGGCCAGCATCGATCAGGCCCGGCTCTCGCGAAGGCTCGTGGCCCTCGAAGAGAACGTGCCGGTTCCGATCCCGTTGGACGACCTGCGCCTGCCGAAGCCCGATCCGCAGAAGCTCGTCGGCTTCCTGAAGGCCATGGAGTTCAACACCCTGACGCGGCGCATCGCCCAGATGCTCCATGTCGACCCCGAAGCGGTGCAGCCCGATCCGGCCCTGCTGCCCCAGCGGGCCGAGGCCGAGGACGCGCCCTTCGCGGCGCAGGCCCTCGGCGACCCGGTGCCCCTGGCCCCCGGGGAGAGGCCTGAGATCGATCCCTTCGCCGATCTCGGTCTGCCCGATGTCGCGCCGAAAGCCCGCCGATCCTCCGAGGCGACGCCCGCCGACCTCGTGGCGGCGCGCGCGGCGGAATCCGTCAAGCCGTTCGACACCGCAGCCTACGAGACCATCGGCCTCGTCGAGCAGCTCGACGCCTGGATCGCCGAGGCCGAGGAGGCGGGAATCGTCGCCGTGGACACGGAGACCGACGCCCTCGACGCCATCAATTCCAATCTCGTCGGCATCTCGCTCTGCGTCGCGCCGGGGCGCGCGGCCTACATCCCCCTGCGCCACCTCGATCCCGTCATGGCGAGCGAGGGCGACCTGTTCGGCGACGCCAAGGCCGCCACCGACGTGTTCCAGCCCGCCGCCGGGCAGATCGATCTCAAGGTGGTGATCGCCCGCCTGAAGCCGCTCCTCGAGAATCCGGGCGTGCTCAAGGTCGGCCAGAACCTCAAATACGATCTGTCCGTGCTCACCCGCTACGGCATCGACGTGGCGCCGTTCGACGACACCATGCTGATCTCCTACGTGCTCGATGCCGGCAAGGGCGGCCACGGCATGGACGAGCTCGCCCGCCGGCATCTCGGCCACCAGCCGATCACCTTCACGGACGTGGCCGGGACCGGCAAGGCGAAGATCACCTTCGACCGGGTGCCCCTCGACAAGGCCACCGCCTATGCGGCCGAGGACGCCGACGTGACCTTGCGCCTATGGCGGATGATGAAGCCGCGCCTCGTCGCCGAGAAGCGCGTCACCGTCTACGAGACCCTGGAGCGCCCCCTGGTGTCGGTGGTCGCCCGCATGGAAGCGCAGGGCATCCGGGTCGACCGCAACATGCTGAGCCGCCTGTCGGGCGACTTCTCTCAGATCCTCGTGCGCCTCGAGGAGGAGATTCAGGAGGATGCGGGCGAGAAAATCCAGGTGTCGTCGCCGAAGCAGATCGGCGACATCCTGTTCGGCAAGATGGGCCTGCCCGGAGCCAAGAAGACGCCGAACGGCCAATGGGCGACGCCCGCGACCCTGCTCGAGGAACTGGCCCAGGCCGGCCACGAGTTGCCGAAGAAGATCCTGGAATGGCGCCAGCTCGCCAAGCTGAAATCCACCTACACGGATTCGCTGCAGCAGCATGCGGACCGCGAGACCGACCGGGTCCACACCTCGTTCTCGCTCGCCGCCACCACCACGGGCCGGCTGTCGTCGTCGGACCCGAACCTGCAGAACATCCCGATCCGCACGGAGGAGGGCCGTCGCATCCGCCGCGCCTTCGTGGCGGCGGAGGGCAATCGGCTGATCTCGGCCGATTACAGCCAGATCGAACTGCGCCTCCTCGCGCACATCGCCGATATCCCGCAACTGCGCCAGGCGTTCGCGGACGGCATCGACATCCACGCGGCCACCGCCAGCGCCATGTTCGGCGTGCCGCTGTCCGAGATGACGCCGGACCTGCGACGCCGCGCCAAGACCATCAACTTCGGCATCATCTACGGCATCTCGGCCTTCGGGCTCGCCGACCGCCTCGGCATCGGCCGCGAGGAGGCCGGCGCCTTCATCAAGCAGTATTTCGAGCGCTTCCCCGGCATCCGCGACTACATCGACACCACCAAGCGCCTGTGCCGCGATCTCGGCTACGTCACCACCCTGTTCGGCCGGGTGTGCCACTATCCGCAGATCCGTTCCAACAACCCCAACGAGCGGGCGAGCGTCGAGCGCCAGGCCATCAACGCCCCGATCCAGGGCTCCGCCGCCGACATCATCCGCCGGGCGATGATCCGCATGGAGGACGCGCTCAAGGCGGAGAAGCTCAACGTGCGCATGCTGCTGCAGGTGCACGACGAACTCGTGTTCGAGGCGCCGGAGGACGAGGTCGAGAAGGCCCTGCCGGTGATCTCTCGGATCATGGTCGAGGCACCGGCGCCCGCTTTAACGCTGCGGGTGCCGCTGGTGGTGGAGGCGCGGGCGGCGTTGAATTGGGAGGAGGCGCACTGAGCTACCGCAAAAGGTCCTCAGCCTTCGAAGGTTATGTCCGAACCGATCAGCAGGTGGCGGGCATTCTTCGGAACCGGGAAACCGTAGCCATCGCCGGCCTGCTCCCATACGAGATGGCCGGCGCGATGATGAGGGCTCCGATAGGGATCGAAGCCGATCCGTTGCAGGGCCAAGTGCAGGGCCTGAACTTCGTCGACCCCGGTGGCGAAGCTGCTCACTCGGCCGTCGGGCCAGTGGAAGTCGTAATGGCAGGTCCAGGCGCCTTCGTCGGGTTCGGGGCCGCCGAGTTCAATCACGACATCGGTCGTGATGTTATCCTTGATCAGTCTCAGCGTTCTCGACGCAACGATCATCGGCGACTCCCGAGTTTCAGAACGGCCATCCGACCTGTCCATCGGCCGAGGATACGAGGAAAGGCCCGGACATGTCCGCTTCGACGCCCGGATCTCGCAGCCCTCTCGCTCTGGGGCATGCACGCATAACGTGAAGCTTGGTGCGCTGCAGCACAGCCATGCACTCCAAGCGGGAACACCCCCCTTAAGAAAGCGTTGCCGGCGGACGACACGTTCCATCACCACAAGCGCCATCAAGGCGCGTGAGGACATTTTCCGCCATGATCAACACCAAGCTTCTCGCTGCCCTCGGCGTCTCCTTTGCCGCCCTCGCCACTCCGGCGCTGGCCCAGGAGCCCCTGTCGTTCCGCGTGGCGCCGCAATACGACGCCAACTCCGTCGAGGCCCGCGACACCTCGGCCTTCCGCTCCGCCGCCCTGAAGTCGGATGCGGTCAGCATCGAGTCGAGCCGCATCGCCCTGGAGCGCTCGCGCAACCCGAACGTACGCAACTACGCCAAGAACGTGCTGGTCGAGCGCGAGGCCACCACCAAGGCGCTGCTGCCCGAGGGTACCTCGCTGACCGCCGGCGGCACCGTCGTCTCCGACAGCCAGCCCTTCGAGACCCGCTTCGACAACCCCGTCGGCGTCGTGCTCGCCCCGGTGACCATCTCGGCCTCCATCGCCCAGAAGATCGTCGGCGGCGTGCTCGGCGGCGTCGGCCTCGTCGACAACAGCCCCGGTGAGCCCGGCCGCCGCGTCGCCATCGGCCCCGAGGGTCAGGCCCGCATCGACAGCCTGAAGAACGCCCGCAGCGCCCGCGAGTTCGACCGCACCTACGCCCGTCAGCAGGCCCGTTCGGACGCCCGGACGTTGGGCCTGTACGAGGCCTATTCGCGCAACGGCGACAACGCCCAGGGCCGCGAGTTCGCCAATCAGGCGCTTCCCTACATCGCCAACCAGCACGGCCACTCGGCGGTCTTGGCCGATCGCATCGGCGGCTGATCCGCACCGCGTCTCCTAACGAAAGGGCCGCCCCGATGGGGCGGCCCTTTCTCGTTTCAGATGGCGGCGGCCGGGTCTCCGCCGAGGGGATTGCCCTCGTCCTCGTTGCGAGGGTCGGCCCTGCGGCGGGACCCGCGATCGAGGAGCGAGCGGCCGAGCGCCCGGAACGGCGCGGTCAGCCGCCGCGCATCGTCGGCGCGCTCCATGAAGCGCTCGCCGTTGCGGATCTCCTTGTCGAGCTTCGCCATGGTGCGGGCCAGCGCCGGGTCGTCGTCGTCGAGCCAGACGTCCACCGTCCGGGCGAAGGCGATGACCACGCCCTGAAGCTTGAGGCGCCCGAGCGGCCCCTCGGTGTTGATGCCGGCCGCCGCCAGCATGAAGCGGTGCGAGTTCAGCGCGACCCCATTGAGGGCCAGCATCGAGAGCGGATCGCCGCGCAGGGACTGGGAGATGCGCCGAAGGGCGTCCTTGTAGGGCGTCATCGCATCGAGGCGGCGCATGAGCACGTCGAACAGCCGCTCGCGGGTCGGCTCCTCGGCGAGATCGGTGCTGTCGCCCTCCAGAACCTTGCGGTCGATGATCCTGGCGAGTCCACCCAGGACCGCCCCCTTCGACGGAAACAGGTCGCGGAACTCGGCGAGACTCAAGCCCGCCTCGCGGGCGATGTCGCCGACCTCGATGTCGTTCCAGGGCTGCTCGGCGGCGAGCCGCATCAGGGCTTCGACGGCCGCCTCGCGGGGCGAAGATTTCGGCGCGGCCGGTGCCGTGTCGGTGGCGTCGCTCTCGGCGGCATGACGCGGGGAAGATTTGGGCATGGATGGTCCTCGGGGAGTGCGATCCTCGTTCGTGTCCCCGCCCATGTAGGGTGACGGCAGCGGCCTCGTTAGGGCAAAGACCCTACCCGGACAATTCGCCCGCACGGTGCCGCCCCGCCGCCACCGCCTCGCGCAGGAGGTCGGACACGCCGCCGTCCCGCATGAGCACCGCCAGGGCGGCGGCCGTGGTGCCGCCCGGCGAGGTCACGTCCTGGCGCAGGAGCCCGGCGTCGCGGTCCGTGGCGTCGAGCAGCGCGCCGGCCCCCGCGACCGTGGCGCGGGCAAGGCGCGCCGCCATGTCGGCTGGCAAACCGGCGGCGACGCCCGCCTGCGCCATCGCCTCGGCCAGCAGGAACACGTAGGCCGGGCCCGAGCCCGAAACGGCGGTGAGCGCGTCGAGGAGGCCCTCGTCGTCGAGCCATTCCACCGAACCGACGCTGGCCAGCAGGGCCTCGGCCTCGACGCGCCGGGACGGCTCCGTGCCGGCACTCGCCACGGCGCCGGTGGCCCCCCGGCCGATGCTGGCCGGCAGGTTCGGCATGGCCCGCACGATGGCCCGCACCCGCGGCAAGCGTGCCTGCAGGTCGGCGATGGTCTTGCCCGCGAGGATCGAGACCACGAGGGTGCGCGCATCGGCGAGCCCCGCCAGCATCGGTGCGGCGGTGTCCAGGCCCTGCGGTTTCATCGCCAGTACCAGGGCGTCCGAGGCCGGCACGGTGGCGGGGTTGAGGGCGAGCCCCCGCGTCGCGCACAGGGCCTCGACCTCGGGGGAGGGATGGGGATCGAGAACCGTGGTGCGCGCCGCATCGAGTCCGCCGGCGAGCCAGCCGGCGAGCATCGCGCCACCCATCTTGCCGGCGCCGACCAGGGTGAGGGAGGCGGGAAGCCGGTTCACGCCTCGCCTTCAGTCTCGAACAGCACGGCGTCGAGTGATTCCCGCGCGGACTTGCCGGCCCAGATCACGAACTGGAACGCCTGATAGTAGCGCTCGCACGCATCCACGGCCGATTTCAGCATCATGGTGCATTGGTTCTGGGTCGGGGTGGAGCCGCCGGTGAGCAGGAGCGAGTGGCGGAACATCACCACGCTGTCCGTGGACCACAGGTCGAAATGCCCGACCCAGAGCTGCTCGTTGATGAGCGACACCAGCCGGAGCACCTCCGTGCGGCGGCGCTCGGGCACCTTGAGGTCGAAGGCGCAGGCCACGTGCAGGGCCTCCACGTCCTCGATCCAGGTGAAGGCGACGTGATAGTCGGCCCAGCGCCCGGCGACCGACACCGACATCTCGTCGGTCTCGGCCCGGTCGAAGATCCAGTCGCGCAGCGACGCGAGGCGCTCGACGATGTCGAGGGGGTGCTCGTGCCGGTCGTGATCTTCGATGTGGAGTTGGGTCATGGCGGTCCAGTTTGGCGATCCGGCACGGATCGTCGGCGTGTTGTGAAGCGGTCTGACGCCCCCGCGTCGCCGTCTTCCGCGATCGGCCAAGCTCATCCCGCGGCGGATGCGTTCGGCGTCAGTCGAGAACGGAACAGGGTGGTTCGAAGCAGGGGCGAATCAGGTCATAGGTCACTATAGACCGTGCCGGACTCGGCTTTCAAAGCGCGCCCGGAAGCCGGTGAACAGGAAAGCGACTGTCCACCGTTCCTTCCTGTGCACAAGCGCCGCGCCCTCCGCAGGAGGGGACGCCGGGTTTTCCGGGTCGACCTCAGAGGATCTCGGTCGCGCCCGCCGCCGGCTCGGAGCCGCGTTCGGCTTCCAGGGCGGCGACGCGATGGGCGAGGGCATCGTTCTGGCTGCGCAGGGCGGCGACCATGTCGCGCAGGACGTCGAGTTCCTCCCGGGAGGCGATGTCCATGTCGCGGATCAGGCGTTCGAACTGCGCCTTGACCACCGTCTCGGCTTCGCGGCGCACCCCTTGGGCGGCACCGGCGGCGTCGGTCATCAGGCGGGCGAAATCGTCGAACAGGCGGTTGGTGCCGGGCCGGTCGGAGCTTTGCATCGGTCGTCTCCCAAAGGGGGCCGCGCTCCGCATCCACGAGCGTCACGAAACCGGCGTCCTATCGCAACGACATAAGAATCGGCACCGTGTCCGGCAATCCGTCGCCGGCAATCCGTCACCGCGATGCGCTGGCCGCGAAACAGCCGGTTACAAATCCGTGGGCGCCCGGCCCTTCGCCATGCGGGTGCGAGCCGCCATAATCGATGCAGTACACTCCGAGGCTCAACGACCCGCGTCATGACCCAGCCGGCGACCCCTCACATCCTCGTGGTCGAGGACGACCGCGAGATCAGCGCCCTGGTGGCGCGCTATCTCCGGGCCAACGCGTGCCGTGTCACGATCGCGGGAGACGGTCCCGCCATGGACCGGGCGCTGGCGGAGGCCCGCGTCGATCTCGTGGTCCTCGACCTGATGCTGCCGGGCGAGGACGGTCTGAGCCTGTGCCGCCGCCTGCGCACCACCTCGAACGTCCCGATCCTGATGCTCACCGCCAAGGCCGAGGAGATCGACAGGATCGTCGGCCTCGAGATCGGTGCCGACGACTACCTCGGCAAGCCGTTCAACCCCCGCGAACTCCTGGCCCGCATCCGTGCCATCCTGCGGCGGGGCTCGGCGGGGGAGGGCGAGGACGAGGGCGGTGTGCGCCGCCTGCACTTCCTCGACTGGACCCTCGACGTGTCGTTGCGCCAGTTGCACAGTCCCGAGGGCGCCCGCATCGCCGTCACGGGTGCGGAATTCGATCTTCTCCACGCCCTGTGCCTGCGGCCGGGCCGCGTGCTCTCGCGCGACCAGCTCCTCGACCTGACGCAGGGACGCGCCGCCGGCCCGTTCGAGCGCAGCATCGACGTCCTCATCAGCCGCATCCGCCAGAAGATCGAGCGCGATCCGCGCAGCCCCGAGATCATCCGCACCATCCGCTCGGGGGGCTACCTGTTCACGCCGGAGGTCACGCGCACATGAGGGCTTTCGCCAGACGCCACCTCGCCGCCCTGTGGCCCGGCAGCGTCGCCGGTCAGATCGCGCTCCTCATCGTCGCCGCCATGGTGGTGACCCACGCGGTGGCGACCCTCGCGTTCTTCACCCTGCGCGAGCCGTGGCGGCCCGACGATCACCCCGGCGTCGCCGCCACCCGGATCGCGACCCTGGCGCGCCTCCTCGACGCCACGGCGCCGAACGCGCGCGACGCCCTCCTGCGCGGTGCCGCCAGGACCCTGCCGACCCTGCGCATCGCCCCGTGGCCGGCTTCGGCGCCCGAGGGGACGGCGAGCGAGGCCCTGGCGTCGCACACGGTGGTGCAGCGGGTGCGCGACGGATTCGGACGGCCGCTGGCCATCGCCGATCTCGACGCCGCCGACACCCCGCCCGGCATCCGGGTCGGGATCACGACGCCGGAGGGGGCGCGCTTCTCGGCCCTCGTGCCCGACGACGACCGACCGCCGATCCGGCAGGGGGCCCTCGTGGTCACTTTCCTGTTCCTCGCCGTGGTGCTGTCGCTGATCACCATATGGGCGGCGCGCGCGCTGACCCGGCCGCTCGCCCGCCTCGCCCAGGCCGCGGAGGCGTTCGGCACGCGCATGAACGTGGTGGCCTTGCCGGAGAACGGGCCCCAGGAGGTCATCGCCGTCGCCCAGGCCCTCGACCGTATGCGCGCCCGGGTGCGCCGCCTCGTCGACGACCGCACCCAGATGCTGGCGGCCATCAGCCACGATCTGCGCACGCCGATCACGCGCCTGCGCCTGCGCGCCGAATTCATCGAGGACGACCACGCCCGGACCATGACCCTGCGCGACCTCGACCAGATGAACGGCCTGGTCGAGGCGGCCCTGTCCTTCGTGCGTGACGGCCAGACCGGCGAGGGGCGCGCCGTGACGCTCATCGACGTCGCCTCCCTGGTCCAAACCGTCAGCGACGCATTCGCCGATATCGGCGCCGATGTCCGCGTCGCGGCCAGCCGCCACGTTCTCGTGCGGGGCCGGCCGGAGGAACTGCAGCGCGCGGTGACGAACCTCGTCGACAACGCGGTGAAGTACGGCGGCGGCGCGCGTCTGGGCATCGTCCAGACCGAGCATCGGGTGCGGGTGGACGTCAGCGACGACGGTCCCGGCATCCCCGATGCCGAGCGCGAGGCGATGCTGCAGCCCTTCGTGCGCGGGGACCGGGCACGCAACCTCGACACGGCGAGCGGGTTCGGCCTCGGCCTGTCCATCGTGGTCGCCATCGCGGAGGCCCATGACGGGCGCCTGACCCTGATCAACCGCAGCCCGCGCGGTCTCACCGCCCGCCTCGAACTGCCCCTCGCAGCCGGGGCGGTCCGGCCCGGCTCCGACCGGATCGCGGCAGAATAGGCAGCAACAAAATGGCGGTGCGGCCCGGGAACAGTGGCAGCCTTAAAGATTCTAGGTGTTCAGTCCCGCGGTGCGACGGCCCCAGTTTAGCTGATCTGGCTGCATACGGGGAGGCGTTAGGGGACGGGTTCTTCATGGCTGCACCACGACCACGCACGCGGTCAGAACAGCGCTACGGCGATCGAAATATTCGCTTGAAGATCCTGCCGCACAGCGTGGACTGAACTCCAAGTCGGTCGCGAAGTGGTGCAAACGTACCTTCGTGCATGACGCTGCGATGGGACCGAAGACGCCGCGCTCGACCGTGCTCACGACCGGAGAGGAGGCGATCACCTTTGCCTTCCGCCGGTACACCATCCTGGCCGACAACCTGCCGAGCCTGGGCAGACGATCCAAGCCACATCGTTCAGGGCCCGTGCGATCACCCGGCGCCGCGGGACGGTCCTATCCCGATCCTGGAACGCCCGCGTCGGCCGCCATGGAGCAGGAGAGGTCGCTCGACGACAGGGCCTCGGCCACGAACCGGTCGAACGAGGCCACGCAGCGCGGCGTCAGGTGATGGAACACGCCGGCTGTCCCCGAGCGCTCCACCAGGCCCGCGCCCTCGGCATCGCGCAGGACGTTGCGGACATGGGAACGGGACATGCCGAACCGCGCCTCGAGGTCGGAGAACGAGAGTTCGCGCACCGGCCTGTCCGGCCCCGTGGCGCCGAGCTCGACGAACTTCATCAGGATGTGGATCGCGCATTCGACAACACCGGCGCCCTCAAGGCGTCGTCGAACGCCATCGGCGGCAGCGCGACGGTCAGCCTGACGGGCGTGAGCGACACGGCCAAGCTCGGCCTCGGCAGCACCACGACGATCAACCTCATCGGCAGTGCCAAGACGGCCACCGCCGCCGGTCTCGTCGGCGAGATCCAGAAGGCCATCGACAACGACACCGGCCTCAACGGAAAGGTGAAGGTCAGCCTGGGGAGCGACAACAAGCTCGCCTTCTCGACGGTGGCCTCCGGTGCGGACCAGAAGCTGACGATCAAGGCCGCCGGGACCGCCGATACCTGCCTGGGGCTCAACACGGCCGGCGCCCTCAAGGGCAGCGGCACCGACAAGGGCGGAAGCCTGGGCGCCAGCTCGGTGCGCTCGACCCTCGCGACGCAGTTCAACAACCTGCTGACCCAAATCACCCAGCAGGCCAAGGATTCGAGCTACAACGACGTCAACCTGCTGTTCCGCAACGGTAGCAACGCCTCCGAGAATACCCTTCACGTCAGCTTCAACGAGAAGAACACCTCGGCCCTCGACATCCAGGGCGTGAAGTTCGACGCGGAGGGCCTCGGCCTCACGGCGACGACGGGCAACTTCCAGACGGACGAGGAGATCAACGCTGTCATCGAAAAGCTCACGAGCGCCACCACCACCCTGCGGACCCAGTCCTCCACGTTCGGCGCCAACCTCTCGGTGGTGCAGAACCGGCAGGATTTCACCAAGAACCTGACCAACAGCCTCGACACGGGGGCGGCCAATCTCACCAACGCCGATCTCGACGAGGAGGCGGCCAACTCGCAGGCGCTCTCGACCCGCAACTCCCTGGCGGTCTCGGCCCTGTCGCTCGCCAATCAGGCGCAGCAGGGCATCCTTCAGCTCCTGCGGTAAGCCACGGCGATCCCGAAAGCGAGGAACCGCCCGTCTCCCGGAGAGGCGGGCGGAAGGCGGTCGAGGCCGGCGCGGCGAGGGGCTGGATGCCGCGGGTCCTCGAACCCGACCGGCTCCAGCGACGACAGACCCCAGGGCAGCTGCAACCCCCGGGAGGGACGTCGGGACCGGGCCGGTCCCGACGTACGACTGCACACACGTGGCGGCGGGCGCCGCGTTACGAATCCTTCAGTCATGCACGGCTTATGGAGAGGGGCGAGCGCGCCGACGCGCCGTGCTCGGCTCAGACGAGGAACGACATGGCGGCCGAACTCGCGATCGCGGAGATTGCGGACGATGCGGATTGGGATCGGCGGGTCTGGGCTCGGCCGAGGGCAAACATCTACTGCGCCACACCTTGGGGATCCTACAAGGCGCGGCGCGGCCTGACGGTCCGGCGCGCGGTCGTGACCGCCGATGGCGAGGAACTCGCGTTCGTGCAATGGCAGGAGCGTCGCAAGGGACCGGTCCGTTTCGTCCATGTCCAGGGTGGACCGTTGCTGACCGGTGCGGGCGAACGCCGTGCGGAAGCGGTGTTTCGGAGCTTCGTCGCGCATCTCGATCTCGGGCGGCTCGATCTCCTCGCCATCGACTACGAGGGGTTCGAGAGCCAGGATGCGACGCTCGCGCTCCTGATGCTCGGTTTCGCCCCCGTCGTCCAAGCGCGCGACCACACGTTCGAACTCGACTTGGACCAGGACCTCGAAACGATCCGGGCGGCGATGGACCCGCGCTGGCGGGGGCATCTGCGCAAGGCCGAGCGGAACGCCGACCTGACGACGCACTTCCTCGAGGAGCGCACGGAACGGCTGGCGGCGTTCGACGACTTCACGGCGATGTACGCGCGCCTGCGGCAGCGCAAGGGGTTCGCGACCACCCTCCAGCCCGACGCCTATCGCGAAGTCGCAGCCAGCGACCCGCGCGTCCTCATTCTCGATGTGCGTGAGAAGGGGGAGCGCGTCCTCGTACGGATCGCCCACCTCTCGGCCGAGCGCTGCACCGACTTCTACGCGGCCTCGAACGATCGTGCCCGCGCCACGAGCGCTGCCAGTCTCGCGGTCTGGCGCCTCGTCGAGCGGGCCAAGGCGGAGACGTGCCACGTGTTCGATTTCGGCGGGATCGATCCGGCTTCGAACCGGGCCGTCTTCGACTTCAAGCGCGGTCTCGGGGCGACGGTCGTGCAGCACGATCCGCTCTGGATCCACGCGAAATCGCCGGCGGTCCAGAAGGCGGCCGGCCTCCTGCTGTCGCTGCGCTGAACGCCGCGTGCCGCATGGCCGTCGGGGGCGCGGCCGCATGGTCCTCGGAGCCGCACCTTCGCCGAATGCCCGGAACGACGCATCGTACCGCGGTTCAGGACATCCGGGCGGCGGTTTGGCTCAGCGCGGAGTGGCGATAGTCGCGCGGGCTCAAACCGTATCGATCGCGAAAGCGGCGCGAGAAATGGGCTTGGCTCGCGAAGCCGCATCCATGGGCCAACTCGCCCAGTTGCACGTGAAGGCAGGCCGGATCGGACAGGCGCTGCGCCGCCCGCTCCAGCCGCTGGTGCCAGATCCAGGCCGTGACGTTGTGCCCGTGCTCGCGGAACAGCGCCTGGAGTTGACGCAACGAAATACCCACCGCCAAGGCGACCTGCGACACGTCGAGGCCCGGGTCGCCGAGATGGGTCGCCACATAGGCCTTGGCCCGTTGGACCGTCAGCGTCCCGTGCAGGGCCTTGGGCGTCTCCAGCGCCATGCGCTCGGCGAGGCTCGCGGCCACGAGGTCGATGCCGATGGACGTCATGCGTTCGGCCGCATGCGGCGTCAGCCGATGCCCCACGCTCATGAGATTGCGAAAGTAGGACCGGGCGAGAATCGTGACCGGCCGGCTGCCATCCATCGTCAGACCCGCGAAATGGCGCGCCGCGCCCAGCTGGTTCTCCAGGCGGTCCCGGGGGATCTCGATGGCCAGCACGTCCGAACGATTTCCGTGCTCGATCCTCCAGGGCGAGTTCGTGTCGCGTATGGAGAGATCGCCGGGTCTGTCGGTCGTGGAATGCCCATTCTGTTCCGAACTGACGGTGCCGGACAGCACCAGGCTCAGGAATAGCTTGTCGGTCCTGTTGTTCTGGTGCCGGATCGTTCGTGAGTTCGTCGCGCACTTGAGGTTGCTCAAGCCGAACTGCGTGAAGGACATTCCGCCGACGCTGGTACCTTCGATCACCGCATCGAACGCCTGGTCGTTCAGACGGCTCTGATCCATGGGAACGAGACGATCTTCGCAGATCTCCCGCCAGAGGCCGAAGCGGTCCTGAGACTTCACGTCGTTTGTCGAGAATATCCTCTCCAAATTCATGATCCTGCTGCACGCGTGCGGGGAACCCGCCGAGGACTGTCATGCCCTCCCCGATCGGAATGGCGCTTCGCTCCCGGGACGGCACACCCGATCGTGTGTTCGCATCGGCGACTGCGGGCAATGCGAACCCGTCCGGTGGCGACAATCTTAACATGGATCAGCATCGAACGGGAAGGCGAGCCCCTCGGCTGCGTTCGCCGGGATCCTCGCGACCCGGTCCGCGGGATCGCGGCGATCGATGGGTTTCGGACCAGGTGCGAGACTTCGGACCGGGACGCCGAACGCGGGATTCGGTTAACCCCGCGGCCAGGCTGTCGGGTTTCGATTCAAACGAACGGTTCTTCGCCGCGTTGTTCGTCTGCGCTGTCCCGAAATCGATGCCGGTTGCGCAGCGGCTCATGAGTGAAATTCCGCGATGATCCATCAGCTTGTCTATTACAGCCGTAACGCCGTTCTTGGTAACGATCGTGCCATGCTGACGAACCTGCGAGAGATCGTGTCGGCCTCCCAGCGAAACAACAGCCGCGATGGGATCACCGGATTCCTGATTTTCGACAAGACATGGTTCATCCAGGTCCTCGAAGGGGAACAGGCGCAGGTGAGTGCGACCTACACCCGCATTGCCCGCGACCCGCGGCATATGACGGCCACGATCATGGATGCCCGCAATGTTCAGGGCCGGTCCTTCCCGAACTGGACCATGGGCGGCGCCATGCGGACGCCCGAAGTGGAAGAAGTCTATCTCGGGCACGGCATCGGCAGTGCCATTGATCCGACCCGCCTGAAGAGTGCGACGATCATCGGGCTGGCCCTCGATCTCCAGGCCTTCGACGCCGCGAAACGTCAGAACCAGCGCCTCGCGAGCTGACGATCCGCCTGCGGGCGGCCCGTGCCGTAATCGGGTGCCGCCTTTTCTCGGGTCATGTCGGTCGCGGCGTACAGTGCACCGATCGCTGCCACCGACACAGAAATCTCCCCTCGTTTCAGGGCGAACCCCACCGCATGCGGCCGAGCCTGCGTCTGGGTGGGGTGCGCTCGGCGACGATCGCTCATCGTTCGGATGATGCATCGTACCGGCAATCGGTGGCACCGGATCCCGGGGGAGGGAAATATAGTAATAATAATATAAATTTAGTGATTTGATGATCTTTTGAGTGGGAGGTTCATAGGCTGGATCTTGAGAGATAAGCGAAGGTCCGTGATTTTAAGGACGGCAATTCAAATGTAGCGCTCGAGTTTTTCAGGAATGCGTCTTGGCGTATCGGGACGCGCGACCGCTTTGATCCTTGTGCTCGTCTTTGCCGGTTTCGCCGCCTGTTCCGCGTACATCTACCGCTCGCAATCCGCGGCTTTGCGCGCCGATGTGCAGACCAACATGTCCGCCTTGAGCACGACCGCTGCACGTGCTGTCGGCAACTGGCTTAGCGGCAAGCTCGACCTGACCCGGCTGATGGCCCAGCAGGTGACCATCGCGGGCACCGGTTCGAATACGGACGATATCCTGAATGCGCCAATCGCCCGCGAAGCTTTCGTGCTGAACTTCTTCGGGCGCGCCGACGGCTACTACACGAAGATGCCGAAGAGTGAGATCGCAGCCGGCTACGATCCCCGCCAGCGCCCCTGGTACAAGGGCGTGGTCGAGGCCAACGGTCCCGCGCTGACGGAGCCTTACGTCTCTTCGACCTCGAAGCAGCTCACGATCACGGCTTCGGCGCCGGCCGCCAGTGGAACGGGCGGCCTCATCGGCGTGGCCGGCAGCGATTTCGACCTCGGGGCCCTCTCCAAGATGATCAACGAGGTCGAGACCGACGGGCATGGCTACGCCTACCTCGTCTCCGGCGCCGGCAAGATCCTGATCCACCCGCGCGCCGATCTGATCGGCAAGCCGCTGTCCGAGCTGCTCGGCGGTTCCCCGCCGAAGATCGGCGGGTCGCCCGTCGAGACGCGCGAGGGCGAGCGGGCGACGCTCACGGTGTTCGCGCGCGTGCCGAACCTTCCCGCCGCCCTCGATTGGTACGTGGCCCTGTCCGTGGACAGCGCCAAGGCCTTCGCGCCGGTGATGCACCTGTTCGAGATCATGGTCGTCGCGACCCTGGCCGTGCTGCTCGTCCTCGCCATCGTCGTCAGCCGGATGATGGCCGTCACCGTCGCACGTCCGCTGAAGCGCCTGGTGACCGCCCTGGAGCAGATGGCCCAGGGAGCCGTGGACGCCAAGATCGCCGAAGCCGGCCGGCATGACGAGATCGGTGCCGTCGGGCGCGCGGTCGAGGGGATCCGCGGGATGGTGGCGCGCAAGGCACTCGAAGAGGCCGAGCGGAAGCGGCTCACCGAGGAGGTCGCCGCGGCCGAGCGCAAGCGCACGATGATCGCCCTGGCGGATGGCTTCGAGGCGGCGGTTGGCGGGATCGTCGGTCTGGTGTCCTCCTCGGCCACCGAACTCCAGGCGACGGCACAGAGCATGACGGCGACGGCGTCCGAGACGGCCGTGAGATCGACGGGCGTCGCGGCCGCCGCCGAGGAGACCGCCACCAACGTCAACACGGTCGCGGTTGCGGCCGAGGAACTCGGCGCATCGGTGCAGGAGATCGCGCGGCAGGTGGCGGGTTCGGCGAATCTCGCCCAGACGGCGGTTCTCGAAGCCGAACAGAGCGCGCATCTGGTCCAGGAACTGCACGAGGCGGTGTCGCAGATCGATGCCGTGGTCGGGTTGATCTCGACGATCGCAGGCCAGACCAACCTTCTCGCCCTCAACGCCACCATCGAAGCGGCGCGGGCGGGCGCCGCGGGCAAAGGATTCTCCGTGGTCGCCGCCGAGGTGAAGGCCCTGGCCGACCAAACCGCCCGGGCGACCGGGGAGATCACGGGCCACATTCGGCGTATCCAGAGCTCGACCGGTCAGGCCGCCTCGGCGATCGACGGCATCGGCACGCGCATCCGTGAGATCGACGGCCTGGCGACATCCATCGCGTCGGCGGTCGAGGAGCAGGAGGCGGCGACGCAGGAGATCGCCCACAACGTCGTGCAGGTCGCCAGGGGTACGAGCGAGGTGACGGACAACTTCGCCAGTGTGGCGCGCGCATCGGAGGATACCGGGGCCGCCGCGAGCCAGGTGCTCGCATCGGCGTCCGAGCTGTCGCGGCAGTCGGAACACCTGGCCGCGGAGGTCGGCCGGTTCGTCGCACGGGTGCGCGCCGCCTGAGATCGGGGCGAGGGACCCGGGGCCGCGAGCAGACCCCCGGACACGGGCGAGCGCCGGCGGGATCGGGGCTTTCCGCATCGGCCCTTCACCGCGATCCGCGCAGGCGCTCAGGGCTGCCGCTCGGTCGTCCGCCGCCAGCGGCCCGGGCTCATGGCCTCCTCACGGGCGAAGACCCGGGTGAAATGGCTCTGATCGGCAAAGCCGCAGGCGAGGGCGATCTCCGCCAGGGACCGGTCCTGCGCGCGCATCATCACCTTGGCGCGGGCGACGCGCTGGCGCACCAGCCATGCATGCGGAGATGTCCCTACGGACTGCCGGAAGGCGCGCGTGAAGTGACTTACCGACAGGCCGCACGCCGCCGCCACTGCTCGCAGGCACGGAGCAGCGCCGAGTTCGGCGCGAATGCGCTCCTGCGCGAGCCGAACCTGCCAGGGCGCCAGGCCGCCTCGGGTGCGTGTGGGGGTGTGTCCGGCCTCCGCATGGACACCGAGCAGGTGAGCCGCCAGGGCGCGGGCGAGCTGGATGCGGAAGATGGCGGCGCCGCGGTCCGGGCGATCGAGGGTCGCCACGGCGCTCGCCGCGAGGTCGTGAATGGTGGGGTCCACCAGGGTCCGGCCATGCACCGGTTTCAGGGCCTCCATGGGGTCGAGATCGCGGAGGCCCATGCTGTCGGCCACGTCCGCCAGAACCCTGCTCGACAGCCAGACCTGGACGGTTCCGGCGCGATCCCGGCAGACGGACCGGGCGCGGATGTCGAGGAGGATCACGGCGCTCGGACAGATCCGCTCGGGTGCCCCTTGATCGCCGCCGCCCCCGTACGGGCTGCCCGGATGGTCCGCCAGCGGCACCTGGAGCACCAGCCCGTCGCGCGGTAGGGTTGGACGACGGTGCGCTCCCGTCGGCGCCTTCGTTCGCCAATCGACGAAGGCGATGCCGTCGGTCCCCCTGTCCGGCCGTCCGCCCTGCCGGATCCGGGACCGGTCCCCGCTCCGGGGCGGTGTGTCCAGGACAATCGGAGTGCCGCGCGAGCGTCGGCCGGGGGTTGGGTCCGTCGGGGCGATGGTCGCACTCCGCATGCTGCCGGAATCTCCTCACGAGCCTCTGGTCGAACTCGTTCTGCGTGGGGAAAGCGTACCTTGTCTCTCGGCATCCTGCTCGGCCATGTCCTCCGGGCCGGTTGCATGCGACAGCCGAGATGATGAGCCTGGCAGGGGCACGCGCGATGCCGCATTCCTTCAAGTCGCGCGCCGATTCGGCAAGCCGTTTTACCCCCGAGCCCCCATAGCTCCGGTCGGCGGTCGCGAGGGATCGCGTCGGTTTCGCCGTCGCCCGGCGGAGCCGAACGGAGGGACACCGAGCCATGCCGATCGGAGGCACACCCATCCCCGGAAAACGCCTCGCCGCCGCCCGGCTCCGTACCTTCAGGCCTATCGTCGCGCAGGTCCCCGCGAGCCTCGACCGGGTGTCGAGCCATGCCTTTGTCTGCAACGTCGTCGCGATGACGGCCGCGCTTCGGCACCCGCCTGCATTCCGGCTCGAACGGATGCACACCGGGACCCGCGTGACGACCATCGAGATCGCCGAGGATTACGGCGACGCGTCTAGCCTGGGAATCGACGACGCCGAAACGATGTTCGGGGCTTCCGAAGATCACCGAGATGGTCTCAACTGCATCACGCGTGCCCGTAACGGCCACGACGTTCGCTTCCTTTAGGACAGGACACTCTCCATGGCCTATGTCACCACCGCCGACGGTGTCGAGATCTTCTACAAGGATTGGGGCCCCAAGAGCGCCCAGCCGATCGTGTTCCACCACGGCTGGCCGCTCTCGTCGGACGACTGGGACACGCAGATGCTGTTCTTCCTTCACCAGGGCTACCGCGTCGTCGCCCATGACCGGCGCGGCCATGGCCGCTCGGCGCAGGTCGATGGCGGCCACGACATGGATCACTACGCCGCCGATGCCTTCGCGGTGGTCGAGGCACTGGATCTGCGAAACGCCGTGCATATCGGCCATTCCACCGGCGGCGGCGAGGTGGCCCGCTACGTGGCACGGCACGGAGAGCCCGCCGGCCGCGTCGCCAAGGCGGTGCTGGTCTCCGCCGTACCGCCGCTCATGCTGAAGACGGACGCCAACCCCGAAGGCCTGCCGATCTCGGTGTTCGACGGTTTTCGCGAGGCCACCGCCGCGAACCGCGCGCAGTTCTTCCTCGACGTTCCGACCGGACCTTTCTACGGCTTCAACCGCGCGGGCGCGACCGCACAGCCGGGCGTGATCCAGAATTGGTGGCGCCAGGGCATGATGGGCAGCGCCAAGGCCCATTACGAGGGCATCAAGGCGTTCTCCGAGACCGACCAGACCGCGGACCTTCAGGCGATCTCCGTCCCGACCCTGGTGCTGCACGGCGAGGACGATCAGATCGTCCCGATCGCCGACGCGGCGCTGAAGTCGATCGGGCTGCTGAAGCACGGCACCCTGAAGACCTACCCGGGGTTCTCGCACGGGATGCTCACGGTGAACCACGACGTCGTCAATCCCGATCTCCTGGCCTTCGTGAAGGGCTGAGCGCGATCGTCGCGGGGGTCGTCTCACGCGCCCCTGAACCGTCCTCGGCGCGAGCGCGCCGGTCCGCATCCTCGTCGGGACGCCGGAGCAAGCGAGCCGGTCTTGACCGAACATCACAGACAGGAGATCACCCCATGAGCTGGCACGGTGCCGACGATCCGATCCCGGGCGATCATTTCACCTGCGACGCGATCAAGACCCTGATCGTCCCGCGCTCGCGCGACCTCGGTTCGTTCGCCGTGCGCAGGGCCCTGCCGTCCACCGAGTGTCGGATGGTCGGGCCGTTCATCTTCTTCGACCAGATGGGGCCGTCCGAGTTCCTGCTCGGCCAGGGCATGGACGTGCGGCCCCATCCCCATATCGGCCTGTCCACCGTGAGCTACCTGTTCGAGGGCGAGATCATGCACCGGGACAGCCTCGGGACCGAACTGCCCATCCGCCCGGGCGAATTGAACTGGATGACGGCGGGCCGGGGCATCACCCATTCGGAGCGGACGGGACGTGACCTCCGGAAGACCGGTTCGACGCTGTTCGGGCTCCAGAGCTGGGTCGCCCTCAGCGGCCGGGACGAGGAGACCGCCCCCGCGTTCGAGCATTACGAGGCCGGGGCGCTGCCGGTCCTGACCGGAGAGGGCAAGACCGTCCGGCTCATCGCCGGCGAGGCCTTCGGTGCGAGATCCCCGGTACGGACCTCGAGCCCCATGGTCTACGCAGACGTGGCCCTGGAGGCCGGCGCGGTCCTGCCCCTCGACCCGACCTACGACGAGCGGGCGATCTACACGGTCTCGGGCGCCATCGAGATCGCCGGCGACGGCTTCGGGCCGGGCCAGCTTCTCGTCTTTCGACCCGGCGACCGCATCAGCGTGCGGGCGACCGAGGCCGCCCGTTTCATGGTGCTGGGCGGCGAACCCATGGATGGGCCGCGCCACCTCTGGTGGAACTTCGTCTCGTCGCGTCCCGAGCGAATCGAGCAGGCCAAGGAGGATTGGCGCCAGGCCCGCTTCGACACGGTTCCGGGTGAATCCGAGTTCATCCCCCTGCCTGAAACCCCCGCGCCCGTCCGCTACCCTTGAGCGTGCCTGCGCGGCCGGTCATGCCCGGTCCGAATCCCCCGTCACCGAGATCGAGACTTCATGGCTGCTGAAGCATCCGGCGCTGCCGGCGAACTCGTCCAGGTCGTCGCGCTCCTGGCGGCGGGCGTGATCGCCGTCCCGCTGTTCAAGCGCATCGGTCTCGGCTCCGTCCTCGGTTACCTCGTGGCGGGGTTGTGCATCGGCCCGTTCGGCCTCGGCCTGTTCACGGACGCGCACGCGATCCTGCACGTGGCCGAACTCGGCGTGGTGATGTTCCTGTTCCTCATCGGCCTGGAGATGGAGCCGTCGCGGCTCTGGGGCATGCGGCGCGAGATCTTCGGCCTCGGGTTGGCGCAGGTCGGAGCCTGCATCGCAGCCCTGACCCTCGTCGGCCTCGCCATGGGCTTGTCCCCGGCCGTGGCGTTCGTGGCCGGGACCGGCTTCGTGCTGACCTCGACGGCCATCGTCATGCAGCTCCTCGAAGAGCGCGGGTCCCTCTCGACCCCGAAGGGACAGCGCATCGTCGCGATCCTGCTGCTGGAGGATCTCGCCATCGTGCCCCTCCTCGCCATCGTCGCGTTCCTCGCGCCGGGCGGTGCAGCGGCGAGTACGGCCGACCGGGCCTACGCCATCGGCCTCGCGCTCCTGTCCGTGGCCGCCCTGGTCGCGGCGGGACGCTGGCTGCTCAATCCGATGTTCCGCCTGCTGGCGGCGTCGAAGGCGCGGGAGGTGATGACCGCGGCCGCGCTGCTCGTCGTGCTCGGCTCGGCGCTGGCCATGCAGTTCGGCGGACTGTCCATGGCCATGGGCGCGTTCCTGGCCGGGGTGCTGCTCTCGGAATCGAGTTTCCGGCATCAGCTGGAGGCCGATGTCGAGCCGTTCCGCGGCATCCTGCTCGGCCTGTTCTTCCTCGGCGTCGGCATGTCCCTCGATCTCACCGTGATCGGGGCAAACTGGGCGCTCATCCTGACGGGCGTCGCCGCCTACATGGTGGTGAAGAGCGTCGTCATCTACGGGATCGCGCGTCTCCTGCGGGCGTCCCACGCCGAGGGCGTCGAGCGGGCGGCCCTGATGGCGCAGGGCGGCGAGTTCGCCTTCGTGCTGTACGCCGCCGCCGCGGGCGTCGGGATCATCGACGGCACCACCAACGCGATCCTGACCGCGACCGTCATCCTCTCCATGGCGCTCACCCCCCTGATGGTGATCGCCTACGACCGCCTCGGACCGAAAGCGTCCGTATCGACGGACGGCGTCGAGGTTCCGGAGAACCTCGTCGGCAGCGCCCTGATCATCGGGTTCGGGCGCTTCGGGCAGGTCGTCAGCCAGCCGTTGATCTCGCGGGGGTGCTCCGTCTCCATCATCGACACCGATCCCGCGCAGATCCGCGTGGCCGAGGCGTTCGGGTTCAAGGTCTATTACGGCGATGGGACACGCCTCGACATCCTGCATGCGGCGGGCGCCGCGACCGCGCGGACGATCCTGATCTGCATCGACGACCGCGACGCCGCCAAGCGGATCGCCGCGATCGCGCGGGCCGAATTCCCCCTGGTTCCGGTCCTCGCCCGGGCCCGGGATCGCGAGCACGCCATCGCGCTCATCCGGGCGGGCGTCGCGTATCAGCTCCGGGAGACGTTCGAATCGGCCCTGGCTTTCGGCGAGCAGGCCCTGCTCACCATCGGCGACGATCCGGACGCCGCGCACGCGGTCATGGCCGAAGTCCGCCGCCGGGACGTGGAGCGCCTCGACCTGGAAACGGCGGGCGGCCTCTACGCCGGACGCGACCTGATCCAGGGGAACTCGCACCACGCGCCGAAGGCCCCCGGCGATTCTCCGTAAGGGATGCGCGCGAGGAACAGGGCTCGTTCGCCGCGTCGGCATACTTCCTCGCTGGGACGAGGCGCCGTCGCATGGCCGGCGCCACGTGCCGAGATTCGCCGCCGCCGTCACCGGGCGCTTTGCCCGGGAAGCCGACAAACACGCCCGCGGGAAGCCGAGGGGCGGAATCGTTAGGGCCGCCCGCCGAGACTCCCGGCGCGCGCCGAGACCCGGGTCAGCGCCATCGCCATCGCCACGCCGAACCCCCCTCCGGCGCCCTTCACGAGGAAGTCGCCCATCCGGCCATGCCGTGTCGCCTCGATCATCTGGAGAGCCTCCAGCCCGGCTCCCGCCAGGGTGACCAGAGCCAGGACCTCCCAGCGTCGCTGCGGGTATCCGTAGGCGAACAGGAAGCCGAGGGCGGCGAACGCGCCGAACCGCTCCAGGCCGACGGGCGCGCCGCTCACCGGCCGCAGCCCGATGGGGGCCAGGGTCGCGAAGATCAGAGCGGCCAGGAGAAGCCATGCGAGGGGCCGGGCGAGGTTCGTCATGGCAGCCGGTGTGCAGGGCCAGCTTGGCGGCACTGAGGCGGATATGACGGTTCGGTGAACGGCACGGGTTTGCGACGCCGGAGCAAGGGGTTGAAGGTCTTGGTGGAGGGAATGCCGGTCGGTCCGAGACGGAGACCGGACGATGCGGGAAAGCCTCGTTGCCGTTTCCGGGAAGCTCACTTCGGTGCAGGGATGCGGAAGAGGCGTTTGGTCGTAGCCCATCGAAACGCACGGATCGTGAATTTTCCCTATGGAACTGCGTCATCTGCGCTACTTCGTGGCCGTGGCCGAACATCTCAGCTTCACGGCGGCTGCCGAGAGTCTTGGCGTCGCGCAGCCGCCGTTGAGCCAGCAGATCAAGGATCTCGAGGCCGAGATCGGGACCGAGCTGTTCGAGCGCACGACGCGCCGCGTCTCCTTGACGCCCGCCGGCCAGGACTTCCGAATCGAAGCCCTCGCCATTCTGGCGAAGGCCGGCGAGGCCATGGGCCGGGCGCGGGCCATCGGCGCCGGCACGGCCGGCATCATCAATGTGGGGCTGACGGGCTCGATGCTGGCCGGGCCCCTGGGCGCCTCGATCCGCGTGTTCGCGGAACGCTATCCCGACGTCGATCTGCGGATCCACGAGATGTCGCCCGACCGGCAGATCGCGGCCCTGAGGACCGGGCGGACCGATGTCAGCTTCCTGCGCTGCCCGCCGCGGGACCTGGATCTCGTCAGCGAACTGGCCTGGGAGGAGACCGTCCGCCTCGTCCTGCCGAGGGGGCATCGGCTCGCGACGGAGACGATCGCCCTAACGGACCTCGCGGCGGAGAACTTCGTCTTCCTGCGGCTCCACGATTCGCTGTTCGCCAAGTACCTCTGGACCTGCTGCGTTGAGGCGGGCTTCACGCCCCGGATCTCGCATCAGGTGGTCGAGGCCGCGTCCCTGACCAGTCTCGTGGCGGCGGGGCTGGGCCTCGCCATCATTCCGGAATTCGTCGCGCGGCTGGCGCACCGGGACGTCGTCTATCGACCGGTCGCCGGACGGCCGATCCGGGCCGACGTGCACGCTCTGTGGACGAAGGCACGGGCGCCCCTGATCGAGAACTTCATCGCCCTGGTGCGTCTCGGCAGCGTGCGGTTCGCGGAGGAGATCCGGACCGGCGCGCGGTGAGTGCGGTCACCCCTGCGCCCACCGGTGACGTTCGCCCGTGCGCCGGGAATCCTATCGGGCGGGTGAAGCGGCGAAGGGGATCGATCCGGGCGGGATCGGGCCCGGTGGAACGGGACCGGTGGGCAGAGCGGGCGCGACCTTCGGCGGCGCAACCTTGGGCGTCGCCGTCCTCACCGGTCCCGCCTGGGGCGACACGATTCCGGCGGCGGCCGGCTTGATGGTTCGGCCCGTCGGGCGCGGCGTGATCGAGCCCGTGGTCGCCACCTCAGGCATCGGTACCGCCGGGCTGTCGATGCCGTAGATGTCGTCGCGGAAATGCGCGCGGCCGTCCGGCGTCGCGTAGCCCGTGAGGTACACGAAGGTCACGGGGATCTGTTTCGGCAGCTTGATGTCGAGGCGCTCGTTGGTGGCGATGTGGCTCTCGATCTCCATGGGGCCCCAGGTCGAGGCGCCGCCGTTCGGGCCGGGGGTGCCCTCGAGCAGCCAGCCGGCCAGTTCCTTCACCTGCGCCACCCGCACGCAGCCGTGGGAGTGGAACCGCACCTCGCGGGCGAACAGGGATTTCGAGGGCGTGTCGTGCATGTAGACCGCCTGTTTGTTCGGCATGTCGATGCGGACCTGGCCGAGGGAATTGTCGAGGCCGGAATCCTGCCGCAGGGTGTAGTTCGCCGCCTTCTCGCTGGCCCAGTCGAGGGTGGTCGGATCGACCTCCACGCCGCCGGGGCCGAGGATGCGGATGCGCTCGCGGGCGAGGTAGCCCGGGTCTTTCCGCATCTTCGGGATGATCTCCTTCTTGATGATCGAGACCGGGAGGGTCCAGGTCGGGTTGAGGTTCACGTCGGTGATGCGGGCCTCGATGCGCGGCGTCGCCTTGTCGGGCTTGCCGACCACGGCGACGTACCGGCGCACCACGACGCCGCGCTCCACCGCCTCGACGGTGGCGGAGGGGATGTTCACCACCACGTAGCGGTCGCCGAAGGCGAAGGTCGACCCGATCTGCCGGGCGGCCGACGCGGCGAGCTGGCGCTGGCGGGTGGCCGCCGGCACGTTGAGCGCCGCCACGGTCTGGCGGCCGATGAGGCCGGTCTCGGGCAGGCCGTGCCGGGCCTGGAAGCTCTTCACCGCCGCCACCAGGGGCGCATCGAGGAGGTCCGAGGCCGGCGCGTCGGCGGGCAGATCGCCGACCAGCGCGAGGTGCTTCCGGAGGGCGAGAATCGCCGGATCGCGGGCCCCGGCCTTGACCACGAGGCCCGGCGGCAGGCTCGCCCACCCGCCGGCATCCGCCATGGCCTGATAGCGATCGGCCATCTTCAGGGTGTCGAGGAAGGTGGCGGGGCTGAGCGTGGGCGCCGGATCGGCCGAGACGCGGGCGACCACGAGGGGCGGCAACTCGCGCGACTTCTTGGGCGCCGCCTCCTTCGAAGCCGCCTCCTTGGCCAGAGTCCCGGCATCCGGCGTGCCCACCGGTACGATGGCCTGCACGGCCGGCGTGGCCGGGGCCGAAGCCGCCAGGGGATCGAGGCGCGGGGCCTCGTTCGTCGAGGCTTCGCTCTTGGGAGTCTCGCTTCTGGCCGGCTCGGCCTTGATCCTGGGCTTCGCGAGCGGCTTCGACGGAACGGGTTTCGGCGGCACGGGCGCGTCCTGCGCCATCGCACCCGTGGCGACGGCGAGGGCCGACAGGCTCGCGCACAGGGCGGTAACGAAGAGAACGTGGCGCGAAAGCATCGCGGATCCCCGAAGCGACTATCGTCCACGACCATGCGGCGCGAGGGTTACCAATCCCCTGCCGTGCCGGCCGCGCCCGTGACGCCTCCACCCACCCGCCCTACCTCATGGGCGAAACCGCACATGGGGAGACGGGCATGCAGGCGAGCGACGCTCGGGTCGGCCGGGGTTCAGGGGAGCATCCGGCCCTTCGCGCGGGCGGCACCGCCGTCGTCACCGGAGCGGCGAGCGGGATCGGCCTCGCCGCCGCCACGCGCTTCGCCGCCGCCGGCATGGCCGTGTGGCTCGCGGATCTGCCCGGTGACGCCCTCGAGGGCGCGCGCGCCACGGTGGCGGCGGCCGCCCCGGGGAGCGCCCCGATCCGGGCGCTCGCGACGGATGTGGGCGACCGGCACGCCGTGGAGGCCCTGCGGGACGTGGCCTCGGCCGAGGGACCGCCGGCCCTCGTCCTGCTCAACGCGGGCATCGAGGCGGGCGGCACCCTGTTCTCGGACGCCGACACCTGGCGGCGCATCCTCGACACCAACCTGTGGGGCGTGATCAACGGCCTCCACGCCTTCGCGCCGGCGATGATCGACGGGCCCGAGCCCGGTGCCATCGTGGTCACCGGCTCGAAGCAGGGCATCACCACGCCGCCCGGCAACACGCCCTACAACGTGTCGAAGGCGGGCGTGAAGGCGGTGACGGAGGCCCTCGCGCACGACCTGCGGAACCGCACGGGCGCGCAGGTCAGCGCCCATCTGCTCATCCCGGGCTTCGTCTATACGGGCCTGACCCGGGCCCGCGGCGTGGCCGAGAAGCCGGCGGGCGCCTGGACGCCGGAGGAGACCGTGGATTTCCTCCTCGCCGGGATGGCGCGCGGCGACTTCTACATCCTGTGTCCGGACAACGAGACCACCCGCGCGCAGGACGAGAAGCGCATCGCCTGGGCCGCCGGCGACCTCATCGAGAACCGCCCGGCTTTGTCGCGCTGGCACCCGGATTTCTCGGAGGCGTTCGCGGCATTCATGAAGACGTAAGCCCCCGGACATCGGGGAGCGCCCGCTGGCGAAGCTCTTGCTTGCGGTCTAAGCCTTGCGCCACGCTCCGTGGGTGGCCGGGCAGGCCCGGCCCCGCGGACCCCGTGCGAACCGAACCCGGGAGCCGCCCTTGGCCACCATCATCCCCGTCGCCTCCTTCGATTGCGTCGTGTTCGGCGCCACCGGCGACCTGACCACGCGCAAGCTCCTGCCGGCGCTCTACTATCGGTTCAAGGACGGGCAGATCCCCGGCACCAGCCGGATCATCGGCGCCTCGCGCTCGGAGATGAGCGCCGAGGCGTTCCGCGAGCGGGCGCGCGACGCCATCAAGCGCTTCGTGCCGGCCGCCGATGTGGCCGAGGACAGGCTGTCCGCCTTCCTCGACCACCTCGACTACGTCGCCGTGGACGGGGCCGGCGACGACGGCTGGGAGGATCTCGCCGCCAAGCTCGCCGAGCGGCCCGATCAGGTGCGGCCCTACTACCTCGCCACCTCGCCCGACCTCTACGGCTCCATCTGCCGGAACCTCGCCGCCCATGGGCTCATCGGCGAGAAGTCGCGGGTGGTGCTGGAAAAGCCCATCGGCAAGGACCTCAAATCGGCCCGCGCCATCAACGACGCCGTCGGCGAGGTGTTTCCCGAGGAGCAGATCTTCCGCATCGACCACTACCTCGGCAAGGAGACGGTCCAGAACCTGCTGGCCCTGCGCTTCGCCAACACCATCTTCGAGCGCCTGTGGACGGCCGACGTCATCGATCACGTCCAGATCACGGTGGGCGAGACCGTCGGCGTCGAGGGGCGGGCCGGGTACTACGACACCTCGGGCGCCCTGCGCGACATGGTGCAGAACCACATGCTCCAGCTCCTCTGCCTCATGGCGATGGAGAGCCCGCTGTCGCTCGACGCCAACTCCGTGCGCGACGAGAAGCTCAAGGTGCTGCGCGCCCTCAAACCCATCACCCCCCACGACGTGCAGACCGTGACCGTGCGCGGGCAGTACGGGGCCGGCGCCGTCGCGGGCCAGCCGGTGGAGAGCTACCGCACGGATCTCGGCGGCGACGCCCAGAGCCGGACGGAGACCTTCGTCGCCCTGAAGCTCGAGGTGCAGTCCTGGCGCTGGGCCGGGGTGCCGTTCTACCTCCGCACCGGCAAGCGGCTGCCCCAGAAGCTGTCCGAGATCGTGGTGCAGTTCCGCGCCTCGCCGTTCTCGATCTTCCCCACGGAGGCGTTCGGGCGCGAGCCCAACCGCCTCGTCATCCGGCTCCAGCCGGAGGAGGGGATCAAGCTCGAGGTGATGACGAAGGATCCCGGTCCCGGCGGCATGCGCCTCAGGCCCACCAACCTC
Source organism: Methylobacterium sp. Leaf87 (assembly GCF_001422775.1). Taxonomy (NCBI): domain Bacteria; kingdom Pseudomonadati; phylum Pseudomonadota; class Alphaproteobacteria; order Hyphomicrobiales; family Methylobacteriaceae; genus Methylobacterium; species Methylobacterium sp. Leaf87. Next base: position 61,256 of record NZ_LMMI01000012.1, read on the forward strand.
GACATCTCCTTCGAAGAAACCTTCAAGCAGCGCTACCCGGATGCCTACGAGCGCCTGCTCATGGACGTGGTGCGCGGCAACGCCACCCTGTTCATGCGCCGCGACGAGGTCGAGGTCGCCTGGGCCTGGGCCGATTCCCTGCTCAAGGCCTGGGCCGACCGGCCCGAGCCGCCCCGTCCCTATCCGGCCGGAAGCTGGGGGCCGACGGCCGCCATCGCCCTGATCGAGCGAGACGGGCGCACGTGGCACGAAGAAGTGCGATGAAGAGATAGGAGAGCACCCCTATTTGAACCGCCTGTCCCTCGACACTTGGACAGGCGGCTCCTAAAATGGGAAGTATAGGCCTTTCGACTTTTAGAATTGCTGACTGATGAACAAGATCGAGCCGGGCATCGGCATCAACCGGCGTTATCTGCACGACGAGGTCGTCGATCGGATGCGGGATCTCATCCGCTCCGGTGAACTCGAGCCGCGCGCTCGTATCAACGAGAGCGAATTGACCGAGCGCTTCGGCATCTCGCGCACCCCCTTGCGCGAGGCCATCAAGATCCTGGCGACGGAAGGTCTGCTCGAACTCCTCCCCAATCGCGGTGCGCGGGTGGCGAGCCTGTCGCAGTCCGAGATCGAGGAGATGATCGAGGTCATCGCCGGCCTGGAGGCCACGGCCGCCGATCTCGCCTGCCGCACCATCACCGACGAGGAGATCGCCGGCATTGAGGGCGATCACCGCGCCATGGTGGCCGCCTGGAAGGCCGGGGAGGAGGGGGCGTATTTCGGTCTCAACCGCGCGATCCACGAGGCGATCATGGCGGCGAGCCGCAACGCGATCCTGGGTGGCCTCTACGCCAGCCTGTCGGGGCGTATCCAGCGCTCGCGCTACGCCGTGCACCAGACGGCGGAGCAATGGGCGCGGGCGGTGTCCGAGCACGAGCGGATGATCGAACTCCTGCATGCCCGCGACGGCGAGGCCCTGGCCCGGCTCGTGCGGGCTCATATCCGCGCCAAGACCCCAGTCATCGCCGAGAATTTCGGCGCGACCTGAGCCCCGCTGCGCCGATCACGCGGCGTCGTTGATCGCCCGCAGACTCGCGACGAGATCCGAGAATCGGTCGCCCTGCACGATCACGTGGGCGCGCAGCCGCTCCGCCGCGCCCGTCTCGTCGCCCGCCACGATGGCGGCCACGATGGCTTCGTGTTCGGCGAGCGACTGCCCGAGGCGGTGACGCGCCCGAAGCTGCATCCGACGGAACGGCGCGAGGCGCCGATGCAGCAGCCGGGCCTGCTCGGCGAGGAACCCGTTGCGGCAGGCCTGATAGACCACCGTGTGGAACACGTAGTTCTCGTCGTAATAGCGCTCCGGATCCTGGGCCTCGGCCGCCGCCGCGCAGGCCGCGAGGGCCGCTTTGAGGGCCGCCTCGTCGGCCGGGATCAGGCGGCGCGCGGCGAGGCGTCCGCACGCGGCTTCGATCTCCGCCATGGTCTCGAACATGGCGATGAGAAGCTGCGGGTCGGGGGCGCTGACCAGCGCGCCGCGGCGCGGCTTGATCTCCACGAGTCCCGTCATCGCCAGCTGCAGCAGGGCCTCGCGGATCGGCGTGCGCGACACGCCGAAGCGTTCCGCCAGTTCCGTCTCGTCGAGGCGGGCGCCGATGGCGAGGCGGCCGTCGACGATCTCCGTCTCGATGGTCTGGCGCAGGCGAAGGGACTGGTTCATGCGCTCGGGTTCCATCGGTCCGGTTCCTTCGCCGTGGGCCTGCCCTTCGCCGGGACGGTTACTGCTGTCTACCTTATGCAACCCGGTTGACAAAATATACAAGGCGTCGTTCTCTGGTATAAAGAGCGGGCAGCGCAGTATAAATGCTGCACCGCAAAATGGGCGGGCGGCCAGCTTGCCGAAGGAGGAAGACGCCATGACGTTGACACGCCGCACCCTCGTCGCCGCCGGTCTCGCCGCGCCCGCCATCCTGTCCCTCGGCTCGCGGGCCCGGGCGGCGACCACCCTGAAGATCTCGCATCAGTTCCCCGGCGGCACCATCGACGAGGGCGACTTTCGCGACCGCGCGTGCCGCAAGTTCGCCGCGGCCCTGGCCGAGCGCTCGAAGGGCGCCCTGGAGCTCCAGGTCTATCCGGGCTCGTCCCTGATGAAGACGAACGCCCAGTTCGGCGCCATCCGCAAGGGCGCCCTCGACATGACCCTTTACCCGAGCCCCTACGCCGGCGGCGAGGTGCCGGAGATGAACATCGGCCTGATGCCGGGCCTCGTCACCTCCTACGCGCAGGCCACGGCCTGGAAGACCGCCCCCGTCGGCCGCAAGCTGACCGAGATCCTCGAATCCAAGGGCGTCGTGGTGGTCTCCTGGGTGTGGCAGGCCGGCGGCGTCGCCAGCCGCGACCGGCCGCTCTTCACGCCCAGCGACGCCAAGGGCCTCAAGGTCCGGGGCGGCTCGCGCGAGATGGACCTGATGATGAAGGCGGCGGGCGCCGCCACACTCTCGATCCCGTCGAACGAATCCTACGCCGCCATGCAGACCGGCGCGTGCGATGCCGTCATCACCTCCTCCACCAGCTTGATCTCGTTCCGCCTGGAGGAACTCTCGAAATCCCTCACCTCGGGGGCTCAGCACACCTATTGGCTCATGTGGGAGCCGATCATGATGTCCAAGATCGTGTTCGACCGCCTGCCGAAGGACCAGCAGGACCTCATCATGACCATCGGCGCCGAGCTGGAGGCCTTCGGCCAGAAGGGCGCCAAGGACGACGACACCCGAGTCGAGCAGGTGTTCGCCAAGGCCGGCGCCAAGGTGCAGCAGCTCGACGAGAAGACCCTCGGCCAGTGGCGCGACATCGCCAAGGACACCGCGTGGAAGGACTTCGCGGGCAAATCCGCGAGCTGCGCCGAGCTCCTCAAGCTGGCGGAGCAGGTGTCGTGAGCCACGCCTTCGACGCGGCCTCCGCCGCCTCCGAATCCGTACGGGCCGCGCCCGAACCTCGCGTCCCCGGGCTGCTCGGGGCCATCGACCGCGGGATGAAAGCGATCAACGGCGTGGTGATGATCTTCGGCGGGCTCGCCCTCGTCGGGGCCTGTCTCGTCCTCAGCTACAGCGTGTTCGTGCGCTACTGGCTGAAGGAGCCCACCGACTGGCAGGACGAGATGGCGGTGTTCCTCATCGTCGGCGCGACCTTCTTCTCGGCGGCCGCCGTCCAGGCCAAGCGCGGCCACGTCGCCATCGAGGCGCTGAGCGGCCTGCTCTCGCCGCGGGTCAACCGCGCCCGCCTGCTCATGGCCGATCTCGTCAGCATCGTGTTCGTGACGTTCTTCGCCTGGAAGAGCTGGAGCCTGTTCCACGAAGCCTGGGTCGACGGGCAGGTCTCCCAATCGACCTGGGGGCCGCCGCTCTGGATTCCCTACGCCCTCATGGCTTTGGGCATGAGCTTCCTGTCCCTGCAGTTCCTCCTGCAGATCGCCGAGGCCCTGAACTACGGCCCCCGTTCCGCCGGCTGGGCGAACCCGAAGGTCGGCCTCGGGGCCGACCTGAACGCCGATCCCCTCAAGACGAGCCCCCACCCATGAGCGTCGCGGCCATCGGCTTCCTCTACGCGGGTGCCACCCTCAGCGCGATGCTGGCCGGCATCCCCATCGCCTTCGCGCTGGGCTTCGTGGCGCTCGCGTTCATGTACTTCTTCATGCCGGGCGCCTCCCTCGATACGGTGGCGCAGAACGTCTACGAGGAGATGGCCTCCATCACCCTCTTGTCGATCCCGCTCTTCATCCTAAAGGGCGCGGCCATCGGCCGTTCACGAGCCGGCCAGGACCTCTACTCGGCCATGCACGCCTGGATGCACCGCATCCCCGGGGGGCTGGGCATCGCCAACGTCTTCGCCTGCGCGCTGTTCGCCGCCATGGCGGGGTCCTCGCCCGCCACCTGCTCGGCCATCGGCTCGGCGGGCATCCCGGAGATGAGGAAGCGCGGCTACTCGCCGGGCTTCGCCGCCGGCATCATCGCCGCCGGCGGCACCCTCGGCATCCTGCTGCCGCCCTCCATCACCATGATCCTCTATGCGGTGGCGGCCGAACAGTCGCTCGGGCGCCTTTTCCTCGCCGGCATCGGGCCGGGCCTGCTGCTGGTCGGCCTGTTCGCCGCCTGGTCGGTCTATCGCTTCCGGGCCGAATACGCGGCCGCGAAGGACGCCTTCGAGCGCAACGGCACCGCCTCGCCGATCCTCGCCGAGGACACCTACAGCATGCGCGAGCGCTTCTCGACGCTGCCGCGGGTGCTGCCCTTCGTGGTGCTCCTCACCGGCGTCATGGTCGCCCTCTACGGCGGCTACTCCACGCCCTCCGAGACGGCGGGCCTCGGCGGTCTCCTGGCGCTCGGCCTCATCGCGGTCATCTACGGCGTCTGGCGCCCGAAGGACGTGAACCCGATCCTCGCCGCCACCTTGCGGGAATCGACCATGCTGATGCTCATCATCGGCATGTCGCTCCTTTACGCCTACGTGATGAGCTACCTCCACATCTCGCAATCGGCGGCCAACGCCATCGTGGCGCTGCAGCTCTCGCCCTGGGTGCTGCTGGTGACGATCCTGGGCCTCGTGATCCTGCTCGGCTTCTTCCTGCCGCCGGTCTCGATCATCCTGATGACGGCGCCGATCATCCTGCCGCCCCTGAAGGCCGCCGGGTTCGACCTCGTCTGGTTCGGCGTCGTCATGACCATCACCATGGAGATGGGCCTGATCCACCCGCCGGTCGGCCTCAACATCTTCGTCATCAAGAACATCGCCCCCGACATCCCGCTGAAGGACATCATCTGGGGCACGCTGCCCTTCGTGATGCTGATGGCGGTGGCGATCCTGATCCTCTGCCTCGTCCCTGGCATCGCCCTGTGGCTGCCGAACTGGCTGCTGCCCTCCACGCGATAGAGCGAACCAGCCTCGAAACGGCTGGGCGGCCCGGACCTCTGGTTCGGGCCGTTCGCTTGCGTCTGATCACAGATCGATCCCATTGTAACACGACAAATTTGTCGTTACATTTTTGCATGTCGATTCGCTTCGCATGGGACGCGGCCAAGGCCGAAAGCAATCTGCGTAAGCATCGCATCAGCTTCGAGGTTGCGTCCCGCGTCTTTGCCGATCCTTACGCATAGAGTTCGCAGGATCGGATCGAGGACGGTGAGTATCGCTGGCAGACGATCGGCCTCGTGGATGGCGTCATGATGGTGCTGGTCGCTCACACGATCTTCGACGCTGACGATGGAACGGAGATCGTTCGCATCATTTCGGCTAGACATGCCGACCGGCAGGAGCGCAAGCGCTATGAACGAGACCGATCCCGTCATCTTTGAACTCGACCTGCACCGGCCCGCCGCCCTCACGCCGGAACAACGCGCGGAGTTGGAGGCGCTCGCCGCGACGCCGGATTCTGAGATCGACTACAGCGATATCCCGCCGCTGACGGAGGCGTTCTTCGCCAACGCCCAGCGCAATCCGTTCTACCGTCCGATCAAGGCTCAGGTCACCGTTCGCCTCGACGCGGACGTGCTCGCTTGGCTCAAGACGGGCGGGCGCGGCTACCAGACGAAGCTGAACGCGATTCTTCGGCGTGCCATGCTCCAGGACGCTCCGCCGAAGTGACCGGTTCTCACCGCCCCCGCCAATCCGGCGCCCGCTTGCCCAGGAACGCTTCCATTCCCTCGCGAAAATCGGCGCTCGTGTAGCAGAGGCGGATGAGGTCGTCGCCGGGGCGCTCGCCGGCCGTGTCGTCGGCGTCCTGAAGCCGGCGCAGGCCCTCCTTGGTGGCGTGGAGGGTGAGGGGCGCGTGGCCGGCGACGAGGGTGGCGAGTTCGGTGGCGCGGACCGCGAGGGCATCTGCATCCGCCACCACCTCGCCGACGAGGCCGATGGCCAGCGCCTCCTCGGCCCCGACGAGGCGGGCGGTGAAGATCATGTCCTTGACCCGGGCCGGGCCGACGAGCCTGGAGAGGCGCTTCAGGTTGGCGAGCGACAGGCAGTTGCCCAGCGTCCGCGCGATGGGAAAGCCGAAGCGCGCGTCGCGGGTGGCGACCCGCAGGTCGCAGGCCGCCGCGATGGCCGCCCCGCCGCCCGTGCAGGCCCCCGCGATGGCCGCGATGACGGGCACCCGCAGGCGCTCGAGGGCACCCATCACCCGATCCATGAACCGCTCGTAGTCCAGGGCGTCCTGGGCCGAGGCGAAGCCGCGGAACTGGGCGATGTCGGTACCGGCCGCGAACGCCTTCTCGCCCGCGCCCGTGATCACCAGCACCCGCACGGACGGGTCGGCCTCGATCCGCGCGCAGCGGTCGATGATCCCCTGATACATCGCGAAGGTGAGGGCGTTGCGGGCCTGGGGCCGGTTGAGGACGATGCGGGCGATGCCGGCCCCGTCCTGCGTGAACAGGAGCTCGTCGGTGTCGCGCGCAGGGCTGGTCATGGCGGGTCCGGGGTCGCGTGGAATTCCAGCCCCGGGTCTGCCCATCCCGGCGGCCCGGATCAACCCGGGGAGCGGCCGTCTCAGAACAGGCTCGGCACGAACATCTCCGGCGGGACCGGCTGGCGGGCGTAGTCGTCGTGGCGCTCGCGCTCGGGCAGCTGGACGGTCGGGTGCGCCACCGCGCCGTAGGGGATCTGCGACAGGAGGTGGGCGATGCAGTTGAGCCGGGCCTTCTTCTTGTCCACGGCCTCGACCACCCACCACGGCGCCTCGGGGATGTGGGTGCGGGCGAGCATCACTTCCTTGGCCTTGGTGTAATCCTCCCACAGGCGGCGCGACTGCACATCCATCGGCGAGAGCTTCCACTGCTTCAGCGGATCGTGGATCCGCATGGTGAAGCGCAGCTCCTGCTCCTCGTCGGTGATCGAGAACCAGTATTTCAGCACGATGATCCCTGAGCGCACCAGCATGCGCTCGAATTCCGGCACGGAGCGGAAGAACTCCTCCACCTCGTCGGGCGTGCAGAAGCCCATCACGCGCTCGACGCCGGCGCGATTGTACCAGGAGCGGTCGAACAGCACGATCTCGCCGCCGGCGGGCAAGTGGGTCACGTAGCGCTGGAAGTACCATTGCGTGCGCTCGCGCTCGCTCGGGGCCGGCAGGGCGGCGACGCGGCAGACGCGGGGGTTGAGACGCTGGGTGATGCGCTTGATCGCCCCGCCCTTGCCGGCGGAATCCCGGCCCTCGAAGATCACGACGACGCGCAGCTTCTGAGCCTGCACCCAATCCTGCAGGCGCACCAGCTCGTGCTGGAGCCGGAACAGCTCGCGGAAATAGCGTCGGCGGTCCATCTGCGGCGCGCGTGGACCGTCCCCGACGGCATCGGCGAGGCGTTCGAGACGCTCCTCCTCCATCTCCATTTCGAGTTCTTCGTCGAAATCGTCGGCGACTTCGCGGCGGATCGCCTCGATGTCGAAGGTGCCTGCCCGTTGCCCCTGATCCATTGCCGCCGTCCCGCCCGTCGCTCGAATCCCGATCGCTGGCGTTAGAGCAGGCGCGTGTGACAGTGCTGCTACGGGCGATCGGTGCGCCATCGGTCTATGGGTGATGCCGCCGGCCGCCGGCGCCGAACCCGGCCGTGTCGCCCTCGAAAAGCCGCCGCCCCTCCGCAACTGTCATCGAAGCGTCACGTCCCGTCGCGAACGGTGCGCGCCAAACACCACGGAGCCTTTTCCCGCATGGACTTCTTCCGCCGCTTCACCGTGCTGATGTGCGCGCCGAACTTCGATCCGGACGATCTCGAGGGCGTGCGCGTCCAGCAAATCCTCACCTCCATCGAGAAGCTCGGCTTCGAGGTGGTGCGGGCGCGGCGCGTCGAAGATGCGGCCATCGCGGTCCAGACCGACGCCGCCATCGGCTGCATGGTGGTGGATTGGGGCAAGCGCGGGCTGGACGGCAAGGCGGCGGCGCTCATCAACCTCATGCGGAAACGCGGGCTGGAAATGCCCATCGTGATCATGGTCCGCCGCAAGCGCCTGGAAGACATCCCCGTCGAGGTGCTGGACTTCATCGACGGCTACATCTTCCTTGCCGAAGAAACCCCCGAATACATCGCCCGCGGCCTCGTCAGCCGGGTGAAGCAATACGCCGAGACCCTGAAGACGCCGTTCTTCGGCGCCCTGGTCGACTACGCCGAGCAGGGCAATCAGCTCTGGACCTGTCCCGGCCACAACGGCGGCATCTTCTACAACCGCTCGCCCATCGGCCGCATCTTCGTCGAGCACCTCGGCGAGGCGATCTTTCGCGACGACCTCGACAATTCCGTCCTCGATCTCGGCGACCTCCTCGTCCACGAGGGGCCCGCCCTGAAGGCGCAGAAGGAAGCCGCCGTCATCTTCGGGGCGGAGAAGACCTACTTCGTCCTCAATGGCACCTCGGCCTCGAACAAGATCGTGCTGTCGGCCCTGGTGGCGGAGGGCGACCTCGTGCTGTTCGACCGCAACAACCACAAGGCCGCGCATCACGGCGCCCTGTTCCTCGGCGGCGCCGTACCGGTGTTCCTCGAGACCGATCGCAACTGCTTCGGGTTGATCGGCCCCATGTACGCCGAGGCCCTGGACGAGACGGCGATCCGCGAAAAGATCCGCACCAATCCCCTGGTGAAGGACCCCGACGCGTGGAAGCGCGAGCGCCCGTTCCGCGTGGCGGTGGTCGAGCAATGCACCTACGACGGCACGATCTACAATGCGCAGATGATCCTCGATAAGATCGGGCACCTCTGCGACTACATCCTGTTCGACGAGGCCTGGGCGGGCTTCATGAAGTTCCACCCGCTCTTCGCCGGGCGCTTCGCCATGGGCCTGAAGGGGCTGGACGAGACCTCGCCGGGCATCATCGCCACGCAATCGACCCACAAGCAGCTGGCGAGCTTCTCCCAGGCCTCGCAGATCCACACCAAGGACAGCCACATCCGCGGCCAGACCCGCCGCATCGAGCACCGGCGCTTCAACGAGACCTTCCTCGTCCACGCCTCGACCTCGCCGTTCTATCCCCTGTTCGCCTCCCTCGATGTGGGCGCGCAGATGATGAAGGGCCGCTCCGGCGTCGTCCTCTGGGACGACACCATTCGGCTCGGCATCGAGTGGCGCAAGAAGGTCCGGGCCATCCGCCGCGAGTTCGAGGAGAAGGAGGGCGATCCCCTCCGCCGCTGGTTCTTCGACCCCTTCGTGCCCGACACCGTGAAGGGCCCGGATGGCAAGGTGCCGTGGGAGAGCATCTCCACGGACGAACTCGCCAGCAACGCCAAGTACTGGGAATTGACTCCGGGCGCGGCCTGGCACGGCTTCACGCACGTGGTGCCCGATTATGCCATGACCGACCCGAACAAGCTCACGGTGCTCACCCCGGGCTTCGACCGGCGTACAGGTGAATACGCCGAGCACGGCGTGCCCGCGCCCATCGTCGCCCAGTACCTGCGTGAGAACCGCATCGTGCCGGAGAAGAACGACCTCAACTCGCTGCTCTTCCTGCTGACGCCGGGCGTCGAATCCTCCAAGGCCGGCACGCTGATCTCGGGCCTGGTCGCCTTCAAGCGCCTGCACGACGACAACGTGCCGCTCGAAGAGGCGATGCCCGAGTTCGTCCGGCGCCGGCCCAACCGCTACAAGGGCGTGCGCCTGCGCGATCTCTGCGCCGATTTCCACGCCTTCCACCGTGAGGCCGGCACCAGCGCCCTCCAGCGCAAGCAGTTCGAGCCGGGGCACCTGCCCGAGATGGTGATGACGCCCAAGGAAGCGGTGCAGCAGCTCACCCGCAACAACGTCGATTACGTGCCCATCGCGGAGGCGGAAGGGCGCGTGGCGACGACCTTGCTTCTGGTCTACCCGCCGGGCATCGGCACGGTGCTGCCGGGCGAGCGATTGGACGAGCGGGCGAAACCCATGCTGGATTATTTCAAGATGTTCGAGCGCTCCGCGAACCTGTTCCCCGGGTTCGAGGCCGAGATCCAGGGCGTGTTCCGCAACGTGGATCCGGACGGCACGATCCGGTTCCACACGTATGTCATGCGCGAGACCCGCTGATGCCGGCGCTGGCCGGCGACCCCGACCTCGTCATCCGACCCTCGTCGGATGCCGACGTGGCGGACATGGTGGACATCTACGCCCACCACATCCGGCGCGGGGTCGGCGATGTCGGCGATTTCGAGGAGGATCCGCTCCATCCGGACGACCTCAAGAAGCGCCGCAAGGCCATGCGCAAGAAGCGCCTGCCGCACCTCGTCGCCGACCGCGACGGGGTGGTGGCCGGCTACGCCTACGCGGTGCCGTTCCGCAAGCGGCCGGCCTACCGCTACACCCTCAAGCACTCGATCTACGTCCACCACGAGCACCTGCACGCCGGCATCGGCCGGCGCCTGCTGCCGGCCCTCATCGAGGCCTGCGCGGCCGGCGGCTACCGCCAGATGATCGGCTACATCGACGCGAAGAACGAGGCCTCGTTGCGCCTGCACGAGGCCTGCGGGTTCGTGCGCGTCGGGCTGCTGCCGGCGGTGGGCTACAAGTACGGCCGCTGGAGCGACAGCGTCATGGTACAGTGCGCCCTGGGCTCCGGCGCCACCGACCAGCCCGGCACCTGGACGCGTCCCGTCGAGGTGGTGGTGGCCGGCCACGACTGGATCGGCAAATAGCCGGTCACCGAGGAGCCTACTCGGCGTCCCGCCAACCGCTGCCATGCCACAGCCGCACGGTCACGGTGGCGGCGCCGTCCGCGATGACGATGCGGTTGTAGGCGTTGGGTTCGGAGCCGCGCAGGCGGGTCGAGGTGGCCGAACCCGCTTGGACCGCGAGCAGATGCCCGCGTCGGCCCCGCATGACGCCCCGGTCCACCGTGTCGTTCGCAGCACCCGAGGCGTCGGCTTCGGCGAACCGGGCGTAGTGCCGGTGGAGGTGGCCGGCGAGGGTCAGTCCGACGCCCTGGCGCCGGAACGCGGCGAGCGCCAAGTCGGCGCGGCCGACGAGGCGGGCTTCCTCGTCCCAGGGCGGCGGCATGAACGGGTGATGTCCCACCACAATCCGGAACACGTGCGCCGGCATGGCGGCGAGCCGCGCCTCGGCCTGCACGATCTGGCGCCGCCGGATCTTGCCCTGCGACCAGTCGGCCTCGGGCGCCCAGGTCCGCACTGTGTTGAGGCAGACGATGCCGATCTCGTCGTCGAGATGGGTCGGCTCCGTGCTGGGCGCGATGTAGCGGCGGTAGCGCGCGAACGGCCGGAGGAAGCGCTGCACGAGGTGGAACGGCGAGATGTCGTGGTTGCCCGGCACGGCGATCCACGGCGCGTCGAGGCGTGCCAGGAAGGCCCGGGCCGCCGCGTACTCCACCTTGCGCGCACGCATGGTGAAATCCCCCGACGCGATGACGAGGTCGGGACGATCGCGGTTGAGTTCTGTGATGAGCCCCTCGACCACGGCCGGGTTCGTTCGGCCGAAATGCAGGTCCGAGATGTGGGCGAGGCGCCGCAACGCCGGTTTATTGCTGGGCGCGGTTGATGATCGCCTGGAGCGCGCGAGCCACGGGCTCGGTGACGGTCTTGCGGTACTTGCGGTGAACCAGCTGGCCGTTGTGGTAGATGTCGTGCTCCACGTAGAGCTTCTCGCCGTCCCAGCGGACGATGTTGTCCGTCTCGGTGGTCTCCTCGACGCCGAGATCCTCGCGGAAGGTCACGCCACCGGCTTGCGCAAACATGGTCGGTCCTGGGCTCGATACGGCTGGCGTCGCCGCGGTGTCAGTGTAGGCACCCGCCGCGCCCGACGCTACCCGTCCCGCATCCTCAACGCACCGTGACCTGATCCTTGATCCGCTCGTAGGTCGCCCGGCTCAGGACGCGCTTCGACAGGAGCTGATCGACGGACGCGTAGGGCCGCTTCTGCACGATGGAGCGGCCGATCATGCCCCCGCCCTTGAGGCCGTTGAGCTCGGCGACGCTCGCGGTGTTGAGATCGGCGATGGCCATGGCGCGCGGGCCGGCATTGTCGGACGCGCTGGCGACCTCCCCTTCGCCCGCGGCGATCGAGGGCTCGAACGTCAGGGGGGCGGATGGGGCGGATCTGGCGGGCACGGACGGCGTCGGGGGCGTGGGCGTCGGTGCGAGGGGAGGGGGCATCGGAGCGGCGGATGCGACAGGGGCCTGCGGTATCGGCTGGACGGGCGCCGGGGGGGCTGCCGGAACGGGCGCAGGGTCGGCACGGCGCACGGTGCGCGGTGGATCCACCGGCACGGCCGCGGGCCCCGGATCGGGGTCGACGGTCGCGGGCGACCAGTAGCGCTGGACGATTCCAGCCAGCCCGGCCGCCACGATCAGGAGAACCACGACCCGCAGGAAGGCTGAACCGCTGAGCATTCGGTGGCGGCCTCGGATACGAGAAACGATCCCTCGTTTATCATGGGTTACAGGTCGATGCCCCGGCGCGGACGCGACGGGCGGCAATCTCCTGTCGATAAAAGCCTCTTTTGCCACCCGTCCGATCGCACGGGGATCGTCCGATCTCTCAAGGCACCGGCGCCACGGCCTGCGACAGCCCGGCACCGCCGGCCGGGATCGACGCATGGGCCCGGCCCCGCCATGGTCCGCGCCGATGCCAGCACCCCGTCCCGACCCCGCTCCCTCCACCGCGCCGCCGGACGGTGCCCTCGCCGAGCGCTTCGGCGCCCTGCGCCATCTGCCGGCCCTCGCCCGCCTCGTCTACGCCGCGAGCCCGCGCCTGCTGCCGGCGAGCCTCGCCCTGCGGCTCGCCCGGGCGAGCCTGCCCGTGTCGATGCTCTACGTGGCGAAACTCATCCTCGACGCCATCGTGGCCGAACATGCCCGACCGCACCCCATCGGCCTCGGCATCGACGCCTGGATGGCCGATCCGGCCTTGAGGCACCTCGCCGGACTCGTCGTCCTCGAATTCGGACTGGCGATCCTGTCCGATCTTCTGGGCCGTGCCAGCACCCTCGTCGACGGCCTAGTCGCCGATCGCTACGGCAACGCCGCCAGCCTCCGGCTCATGCGCCACGCCGCCGACCTCGATCTCGCCCAGTTCGAGGATGCGGCCCAGCAGGACCGCCTGGAGCGGGCGCGCCGGCAGGTCACCGGCCGCTCGAACCTGCTGTTCCAGCTCTTCGGCCAGGGGCAGGACCTCATCACCCTCGCGGCCTTCGCCATCGGGTTGGCGGCCTATGCGCCCTGGCTCATCCTCCTCGTGGCCCTGGCCCTGGTGCCGGCCTTCCTCAACGAGACGTACTTCAACCGCCAGGGCTACCGCCTCGCCTGGACACGCACGCCGGAGCGGCGACAGATCGATTACCTGCGGACGCTGGGTGCCAGCGTCGAGTCGGCCAAGGAAGTGAAGCTGTTCGGCCTCAACGGCTACATCGCCGAGCGTTACGGTGCCCTCGCGGAAAAGCTCATCGCCGACAACCGGGACCTGGCCCTGCGCCGCGCCGCCTGGGGCGGCGGCTTCGCGGCCCTCGGCAGTCTCGCCTATTACGCAGCCTATGCCACCCTGGTCTGGCGTACGGCGGCCGGACAATTCTCCATCGGGGATCTCGCGTTCCTGGCCGGATCGTTCCAGCGCCTGCGCTCCCTCATCGAGGGCCTGCTGCAGGGGGTCTCGCAGATCGCTTCCGGGGCACAGTACCTCGACGACCTGTTCGCGTTCTTCGCCCTCGTGCCGTCCGTCCGCTCGCCGGCCTCGCCGATTCCACTCCCGAACCGTATGGTCGAGGGAATCGTCTTCGAGGATGTGGGCTTCCGCTATCCGGGCACGGATGTCTGGGCGGTGCGCCACCTCGGGTTCCATCTTCGCGCCGGCGAGGTCCTGGCGCTCGTCGGCGAGAACGGCGCCGGCAAGACGACCATCGTCAAGCTGTTGACCCGGCTCTACGACCCGACCGAGGGCCGGGTTCTCCTCGATGGACGCCCTCTCCCGGACTACGATCTCGACGCGCTGCGCGCCCGCATCGGCGTGATCTTCCAGGATTTCGTGCGCTTCAACCTCACCGCCGGCCAGAACGTCGCGGTGGGCCGGATCGAGGCCCGCGCCGACGAGGCGCGCATCGCCCGTGCGGCGCGGCGCAGTCTGGCCGACGCCGTGATCGCACGCCTGCCGCTGGCCTACGACCAGCCGCTCGGCAAGCTGTTCGCCGAAGGCGTCGACCTCTCCGGCGGCCAGTGGCAGAAGATCGCGCTCAGCCGCGCCTACATGCGCGAGGCCGAGATCCTCATCCTCGACGAGCCCACGGCAGCCCTCGACGCACGGGCCGAGTTCGAGGTGTTCCAGCGTTTTCGCGACCTCAGCCACGGGCGCACGGCGGTGATCATTTCCCACCGCTTCTCCACGGTCCGCATGGCCGACCGCATCCTGGTTCTGGATGGTGGCCGGGTCCTCGAAGCCGGCACCCATGCCGAGCTGCAGGCCACGGGCGGCCGATACGCCGAACTGTTCGAGCTGCAGGCGGCCGGCTATCGCTGACGCCGTCCCGCGCCCGCGTCAGTCCCGCAGGCTGTCCATCTGCGCCCGGTAGTCCGGGGCCAGGTTCAGGCCCAGGGGCGCGTCCATGGTGGGTGGCGGATTGCGCACGCAGGCCTCCAGATACGCGATGGTATCGAGGATCACCGCTTCGCTGAAGGGTTTGGCGATCACACCGACCGCTCCCTCGAAATCCTCGGAGAAGCGCCGGGCGTTGGCGGTGACGAACACGAGCATGGCATCGGATTCGTCCCGCAGGGTCCGGACGATATCGAGGCCGGACGAGCCCCCGCGCAATTGCAGATCGACGAACACGATGTCGGGCTGGGTTTCGCGCGCCAGGCGGATCGCGCCCTGTGCCGTGTCGGCGGTCCCGACGACCGCGTGACCGCAATCCTCGAGGAGAAATTCGAGCTGCATCGCGACGAGGGCTTCGTCTTCCGCGATCAGGACCCGAAGGGGTTCGCTCACGCTGTCTCCCTGCTGGTGGCGGTCTCGAGCGGCAGGCGGATGTCGATCCAAGTTCCGGGCCGCGCTCCGGTATTGGCAGGCTGCCAAGCGATACTCGCGTTCAACTGACGTGCCAAGCTTTCGATGAGGCGTTTGCCGAAGGAACGATTGCCCAGGACTTCGCGCGGCATCCCGACCCCGTCGTCGCAGATCCCGACGATGAAATGATCGCCGTCGGGTTTCACCACGATGGACAGCAAACCCTGCGCTTCGCCCGGAAAAGCGTGCTTCAGGGCGTTGGTGATGAGCTCGTTCATGATCAGGGCGATGGGGGGCGCCTTCTCGACCGGGACCTCAACCGCTTCGAGGTCGAAATGCAGGCCGATGCCGGCCCGGCCCGAACCGCGGACGAGATCGGAGGCGAGCTCGCGGGCGAATTCGGCCACATCGAATCGACGCACGTCCTGTGATTGGTACAGCCGCTTGTGGACCGTCCCGAGGGCTTCGATCCGGGTCAGCATCGTCTTCATCGCCTCGCGCGCCGCCGGATCGACGATGGCACGGGTTTGCATGGTCAGGAGCGAGGCGATCATCTGAAGATTGTTCTTCACGCGGTGGTCGACCTCGTGGACCAGCATGGTCTTCGCCGCCAGCGCCTCGGTCAGATCCTGTGTCCGCTTGCCGACCTCGCGCTCGAAATGTTCCTTCTCGTGCTGGATGCGCTTCTGGGCATCGACGCGTTCGGTGATGTCGAGCTGCGAGGCGAAGAAGTAGAGCAGTTCGCCCGCCTCGTTGATGACTGGGCTCATGTAGAGGGCGTTCCAGAACGTCGTGCCGTCCTTGCGGTAGTTCAGGATGTCGATGGAGATGTCGCGCCGCGCATCGACGGCCTCGCGGATCTGGCGAACGGCGTTGGGATCGGTGTCGGCGCCCTGCAGGAATCGGCAGTTGGTGCCCATGATTTCGTCTCGGCGATAACCCGAGAGCCTGAGGAAGGCGTCGTTGACGAACACGATGGGATTGTCGCCCCGGCGCGGATCGGTGACGATCATCGCCATGCGCGTCGCGCGAATGGCGGCGGCGAAGGGATCGCCCTTGCCGTGCTCGACCATCAGGTCGTCCGTGAGGTGCCAGGCGTCGTCCCGTTCCATCGTCCTGCCTTCTGCTGGAGGCCCGGGACCCCCGGGCGATCCTGTTCGTGCCGCTCGTTCTCGCTGTGCACCCGCTTGGTGTCCCCGCTTGCCGAAAGTCCCGGCGCGCGGAGCCGCAGGGTTTGCGCCTCGGGCGATGGCGCCGAACGGGTTTTCGTGACGGGTTTTCGTGGAGGCGCCAGTCCGATCCGGTTCGTAACCGTGACCGTGCACCGCTTTAAATTCGGGACGCGGGTGAAAGTTCAATCCGTCCAGTAACCTGAAGCGGCGACCACGCCTCAGGCCGCCGGCGACCGGATGTGTCCCCGATACCACGCCTCGACGGAGAAGCGAGACGGGCCGGAACACCCCAACGGCCAAGCTGGTTCTCGTGCTACGTAGATCCGGTGGGATCGGGCGGTTAGGAAATATCGATGTCTCGTCGTCTCGGGTGGTCGCGCGGCGTCCTCGCCCTTCTCCTTGCCGGTCAGCTCGGCGCCTGCGGCTCCACGCCCCGCGTTTCCTACACGGCGAGCGAGGCCGCCGCCGCCACGGTGCCGGGCATGGACCTGTCCGTGCGCGCCTACGCGGACGCGTCCGAGACGACCTTCACGGAGATGGCCGCCCGGCCCGAGAACAAGAAGGTGCCGTTCGCCTATCTCGCCCTGTCGGGCGGCGGTGGCGACGGGGCCTACGGCGCCGGAATTCTCAACGGCTGGACGGAATCCGGCAAGCGCCCGGAATTCTCCCTCGTCTCGGGTGTCTCCACCGGAGCGCTCATTGCACCCTTCGCCTTCGTCGGCCCCGAATACGACGCGGTCCTCAAGGATATCTACACGAGCGGCGTCGCCTCCACCCTGGTTCAGTCGCCGAGCGTCGCCAATGTTCTGTTCGGCTCTGGTCTGTTCGGCGATGGGCGCCTGCGCGACCTCGTCCGCCGTTACGTGACGCCGGACCTGCTCGCCGCCATCGCCACCCAGCACGCCAAGGGCCGCCGCCTCCTCGTGGTGACCACCAACCTTGATTCCCAGCGCGCCGTGATCTGGAACATGGGCGCCATCGCGACCAATGGCGGACCCACCGCCCTGGACCTGTTCTCGGACGTGCTCACGGCCTCCGCCAGCATCCCGGCGGTGTTCCCGCCCCAGCTCCTCGACGTGCAGGCGGAGGGCCGTGCGTTCCAGGAAATGCATGTGGACGGCTCGGTGGTGACGCCGGTGTTCACCCTGCCGCAATCGTTCCTGCTGCGCGACGGGCGCTTCAAGGCCGGCGCGAAATCCGACATCTACGTGATCATCAACGGTCGTCTGGAGCCGGAATTCGACCTCGCGCAGAACAACACCCTGTCCATCGTCGAGCGCTCGTTCACCACGGCGAGCCGTGCCCGCAGCCGGGCCACCATGGCCACGACCTACGCCTTCACCCGGTCCAACGGCATCGGCTTCAACCTCACCTACATCGACGAATCGGCGCCCAACACCACCGCGGCCCGGGGCTTCGACACGGGCTACATGCGCAGCCTCTACGAGAGCGGCTTCCAGGCCGGGCGCACCGGCACGTTCTGGCGCAAGAACGTGCCGACCGCGCCCCTGCTGAAGACCGTCGCGGAAGCCCGCTGAGGCGGCACCACGCATCACGAGGGCCACCCCTGTTGGGGTCGGCCCGGGTCTCCGGAGCCGAGAACGAGGGCCACCCCTGCGGGGGTGGGTCTCGTGTCTCATGCTGCAATGCGATAGGAAGCCGGTTCCCCGTGGGTCGCTCGTGAGCCCGCGCCCCTTCGGCGAACCGTGGCTGCATGATCCAGATCGAAGACCTCACCTTCAGCGCCTGGGGCCGGCGCTTTTTCGACCGCGCGAGCGTCGCCATCCCACCGGGCTCCAAGGTCGGGCTGGTGGGACGCAACGGGGTCGGCAAATCGACCCTGTTCAAGATCATCCTCGGCGAGTTCCAGCCCGACGGCGGCGCGATCCTGCTGCCGAAGACCGCCCGTGTGGCGAGCGTCGACCAGGAGCACCCGGCGACGCCCATCAGCCTCATCGACACGATCCTCGCCGCCGACACGGAGCGCGAGGCCCTGAACGCCGAGCTCGAGACCGCCGAGCCCGAGCGCATGGGAGAGATCTACGGCCGCCTCATCGAGATCGACGCCGACCGGGCGCCCGCGCGCGCCGGCGAGATCCTGGCCGGCCTCGGCTTCTCCGTGGCCGACCTCGAACGCCCTATGGCCGAGTTCTCCGGCGGCTGGCGCATGCGGGTGGCCCTCGCCGCCGCACTGTTCGCCGAGCCGGACATGCTGCTCCTCGATGAGCCGACCAACTACCTCGATCTCGAAGGTGCCCTGTGGCTGGAGGCGCGGCTGAAGCGCTATCCGCACTCGGCGCTCATCATCAGCCACGACCGCGAACTCTTGAACAATTCCGTCGACGCCATCCTGCACGTGGCCGGCGAGAAGCTCGAGCTCTACACGGGCGGCTACGACGACTTCGAGAAGCGCCGGGCGGAGAAGGCCCGTCTCCAGGCCTCGACCAAGGTGAAGCAGGAGGCCGAGCGCGCCCACCTGCAGAGCTTCGTCGATCGCTTCAAGGCCTCCGCCTCCAAGGCCGCACAGGCCCAGTCGCGGATGAAGCGTCTGGCCAAGATGGAGCCCATCGCCACCACCATCGAGGAGCACGTGGCCCCGTTCCACCTGCCGTCGCCGAAGCGGCCCCTGGCGCCGCCCCTCATGCACCTCACCGGCGCCAGCATCGGCTACGGCGACGACGCGCCGATCCTGCGCGACCTCAACCTAACCCTCGACGTCGACGACCGCATCGGGTTGCTCGGCGTCAACGGGGCGGGCAAATCCACCTTCGCCAAGATGGCGGCCGGTGCCTTGTCCGTCCGCGACGGCCGGATGGTGCGCGAGGGGCGCGTGCAGGTCGGCTGGTTCCACCAGCACCAGATCGAGGCCCTCGATCCGAAGGACACGCCGCTCGCCATCATCCGCCGCGAGCGACCCGACGACAGTGAATCCGCCCGCCGCGCCAAGCTGGCGAGCTTCGGGCTTCCCTTCGACAAGCAGGAGACCACCGTGGACGCCCTGTCGGGCGGCGAGCGGGCGCGCCTGCTCCTGAACCTCGTGGCCATGCAGGCGCCGCACCTGCTCATCCTCGACGAGCCGACCAACCACCTCGACATCGACAGCCGCCGGGCGCTCCTCGATGCGCTCAACGATTACGGCGGGGCGGTGATCCTCATCACCCACGATCGCTCGCTGATGGAGCTCGTAGCGGACCGCCTGTGGCTGGCGGCGGACAACACCGTGACGCCGTTCGCCGGGGATATGGACGATTACGCGAAGTTCGTTCTCGACCGCACCCGCGCGGGTCAGCGCGCGCCGGGGCAGGGGCGGGAGAAGAAGGGCAAGCGCCGGGCGGCGTGAAACTGACGCTTCTTCGACCTCGAACTTCATCCTGAGGTGCCGCGAAGCGGCCTCGAAGGAGGACTCCAGGGAACGCGGCGCCTTCTGAAACCCTTCTTCGAGGCCTCCGCTTCGCTCCAACGCCTCAGAATGAGGAGGCGGGAGGGGAACACTGAAACGCCGCCATCCCGAGGGACGGCGGCGCTTTAAAATTCCTACTTGCGCAGCAGCTTGGTGACGAGGCGTCCGATCGGGCTGCTCGACTCGTAGTTGCGCTCGTCGCGCACCACGGGGCGGTCCTCGTTGCCGAGGATCTTGGTGACGAGGCGTCCGATGAGGCTCATGGCTGGCTCCGGGTGTCGAGGGGAGCGCCGGCGATAACGGCGCAGCTTGACCCATCAACACGCAGGTCCCGATACCTGTTCCCATGGGACGCGCGCCGTGACGGCATCGGCCTTGCTGGCGAAGGCCGAAACACGCGAGGCCGGATGACCGACAAGCTGCTCCACGCCGGCGCGAGCCTGGCCTTTCTCCTCGTCGTCGGGATCCTGTTCTCGACCGACCGCCGGGCGATCCGCCCCCGGGTGGTGCTCTCGGCCCTCGCCCTTCAGGTGACGCTCGGGGCCCTCGTGCTGTTCGTGCCCTGGGGACGGGCCGGGCTCGCGGCGGCGGCCGGCTTCGTCCAGACCGTGCTCGGCTATGGCGACCGCGGCACCGCGTTCCTGTTCGGCGGCCTCGTCGAACCCAGGATGTTCGAACTGTTCGGCGGCAGCGGCTTCATCCTCGCCTTACGCATCCTGCCGCAGATCCTCTACGTCTCCGCCCTCATCGCGGTCCTGTACCATTTCGGCGTGATGCAGGCGGCGGCCCGTGCCGTCGGGTCGGTGCTGCGGCGCGTGCTCGGCACCTCGCCCATCGAGACGTTCTCGGCCGTCATCACCATCGCCATCGGCCAGAGCGAGATCGCCATCGCGCTGCGACCCTTCCTCATGGCGCTGACCTCGGCCGAACTCTTCGCCGTGATGTCGAGCGGGGCGGCCTCGACCGCCGGTACCATCCTGGCCGGCTACGCGGCGCTCGGCGTACCCATGGAGTACCTCTTGGCGGCGAGCGTCATGGCGATTCCGGGCGGCCTGCTCTACGCCAAGATCCTGGTGCCGACGACGGAGCCGACCCGCATCGTCTCCACCCACGTCACCTTCGGCGAGACCCGGGCCGTCAACGTCATCGAGGCGGCGGCCGACGGCACCCAGAAGGGGCTGGGGGTGGCCGTGTCCGTGGGGGCGATGCTCATCGCGTTCACGGGCCTCATCGCCCTGCTGAACGGCTTCGCCGGCTGGGCCGGCGGCGTGTTCGGATGGCCCGGCCTCAGCCTGGAAGGCGTGCTCGGCGCCGCCTTCGCGCCCCTGGCCTGGCTTCTGGGGGTGCCCTGGAGCGAGGCCGGCTTCGTCGGAGGTGCGCTCGGCCAGAAGATCGCCTTCAACGAGTTCCTGGCCTACGCCCGGATCTCGCCCGTCCTCAAGGACGGCAGCCTCGATCCCCGCACGGGCGCGATCCTGTGCTTTGCCCTGTGCGGGTTCGCCAACCTCACCTCGGTGGCGATCCAACTCGCCAGCCTGTCGAGCCTGGCGCCCGAGCGTCGTCCCGAGATCGCCCGGTTCGGCCTGCGGGCGATCCTGGCCGGGACCCTGTCCAACCTCACGAGCGCGGCCCTGGCGGGCCTGTTCATCGGAGGGTGAAACGCGAAATTTCCGTCTGACATGCGAAGCGCGCGCGGAGGGCTGCACCCCGCGCGCGCTTCGAATTGTCGAGCCTGGCTCAAGCCGCCTTGCGGGCCACCAGGGGGACGGGCAGTTCGATGTCGACGCCGAGGGTCGAGACGTCCTTGCCCCGGTCCAGGCGGATCTGGACCTTGTCCTGTTCGACGATGACGTGCTTGGCGATCACCGCGAGGATCTCTTCGCGAAGAATCATCACGAGGTCGGAGCCGCCGGCATTCCCGCGCTCATGCGCGAGGATGAGCTGCAGGCGGTCCCGCGCCACCGGCGCGGACCCCCGCCGGTTGAACATCTTGCGAAGGCTCATGCCGCCCTCCGGGTGAACAGCTTGTTGAGAAGGGACTTCTTGTCCGACGGAATCGCCATCGGCACCGTATCGCCCTTGAGGCGGCGGACCGCGTCGATGTAGGCCCGCGACGGGGCGCAGAGCGGGTTGTTGAGGGTCACCGGGCAGCCGACGTTGGAGGCGCGCAGGACTTCCATGCTCTCGGGGATGATGGCCAGCAGCGGGATCGAGAGGATCTCGAGCACGTCATCGATCTTGAGCATGTCGCCCCGGTCGGCCCGGGCGGCGTCGTAGCGGGTGAGGATGAGGTGCTTCTCCATGGTCTCGCCGCGCTCGGCCTTGAGGGTCTTCGAATCGAGGAGCCCGATGATCCGATCCGAATCGCGCACCGAGGAGACTTCCGGATTGGTCACCACCACGGCGAGATCGGCGTGGCGCATGGCCAGCGTCGCGCCGCGCTCGATGCCGGCGGGCGAATCGCAGATCACCCAGTCGAACTTTTCGCGCAGCTCGTTCATGACGCGGGCGACGCCCTCGTCCGTGAGCGCGTCCTTGTCGCGGGTCTGCGAGGCGGGCAGCAGGGAGAGGTTCTCCAGGCGCTTGTCGCGGATGAGGGCCTGGTTGAGCTTGGCGTCGCCGTTGACCACGTTGATGAGGTCGTAGACCACGCGGCGCTCGGCGCCCATCACGAGGTCGAGGTTGCGCAGGCCGACGTCGAAATCGACCACCGCCACGCTCTGGCCCGCCTGCGCGAGCGCCGCACCGAGGGCCGCCGTCGTCGTCGTCTTGCCGACGCCGCCCTTGCCTGATGTCACGACCAGAATCTTGGCCATACGAGCTGTCTCCCTCAATCCAAGGATGCGAATTTGATGGCGCCGCCATCGAGCCAGATCTGCACGGCCTGGCCGCGCAGGTGGGTGCCCATGTCCTCGGCCGTGCGGACGAGGCGGTCGATGCCGAGGAGTTCGGGCTCGAACTTGCGGCAGCAGATGCGGGCGCGGGGGTTGCGGGCGGCGCCGGCGATGGCGCGCCCCCGCAGGGCGCCGTAGACGTGGATGGACCCGCCGGCGAGGATCTCGGCCCCCGAGGAGACCGAGCCCATCACGGTGACGTCACCGGTGGGGTGGACGATGGACTGGCCCGACCGCACGGACCCTTCGATGGTCAGCGAAGTCGTGGCCGGCTCCGGAGGCGCCGGCGGCTCCTCCGGCACGGTCGGGATCTCGACGGTCGAGACCCCGCGGCCCGCGCCGAGCCAGGGCGGGCGCCCCGGACCGACGAGGGGAAGTTCCGAGCCCTCGATGCCGAGGATGCGGATGCGGCGGCTGCCGAGATCGGCGAGCAGCCGGTCGAGGCCGGGGGCGTCCGGCGCGAGTGCCGCGACGTCGAGGATCAGGGCGCGCCCGTCGAACAGCGTCGGCGAGCGCTTCAGGGCCTCGTCCAGATCGGCGAACCAATCGGGAAGCGGCAGCTCCGGGGCCAGGACGAGCGCCTTGAAGGCACGGCCACGAAGCTCAACGGATCGGCGGGGAGTGGGGGCGCTGGTCACGGCGTCTCGCGATTCCTTACCAGACCATTGATGCCCGGTATGGTTACCGCTTCGTTAACGAGCCGTGTTCAAAGGATTAAAGATTGCCCCTGTCCCGGGATACCGTGATCCCCGGAGCACAGGACGGGCCCGGTGAAGGAAACAGGCTGGGCCGAAGCGGGGCGCCGGGCCGAGGCTCGCTCAGTCGAGAGCCGCCACCTTGATGGTGTCGCCCTCGAGCCGCACCTGCGCAGGCAGGCCGCGCTGGACGGGCCCGAGGTCGTCGGCCGTGCGGTAGAGGCCGTCGATGGCGATGAGTTCGGGCTCGAACTTGCGGCAGGTGATGCGCGCCTCCGGGTTCCCCGCCGCCCCCGCGATGGCCCGCCCCCGCAGGGCGCCGTAGACGTGAAGCGAGCCGCCCGCGATGATCTCGGCGCCGGACGCCACGGAGCCCATCACGGTGATGTCGCCGTCGAGATGCAGCACCGTCTGGCCGGAGCGCACGGGCGCGTCGAGGATCAGGGAGCGGGCCGGCGCCGGTGACGAGGCCACCGACATCCGGGCCTCGGGCGCCTCGGCCTCCGGAGCCGCAACCTCCTCCACGGGGCGTCCGCCGGCCAGGGG
Source organism: Methylobacterium sp. Leaf87 (assembly GCF_001422775.1). Lineage (NCBI taxonomy): Bacteria > Pseudomonadati > Pseudomonadota > Alphaproteobacteria > Hyphomicrobiales > Methylobacteriaceae > Methylobacterium > Methylobacterium sp. Leaf87. The sequence goes on from NZ_LMMI01000012.1 coordinate 84,909, forward strand.
CGGCGGCAGGCCGTCGCCGAGGAGACCGTGCGCCGCACCCTCGATGCCCATCACGGTGACGTTGCGGCCGGAGAGGTCCGCCACGAGGGCCCGCAATCCCTCCCGGTCGAGGCCGGCGCCCGAAATTTCGAGGATCACCGGCCGCCCGACGAAGAAGGCCGGCGAGCGCCGGGCGAGGGCGTCGAGTTCCTCCAGCCATTCGGCCACCGGCGGCACCGGCGCGAGGACGAGGGCCATGAACGAACGGCCGCGAAAGCGGATCGGGGGGCGGGCGGGGTTCGACGGACTGACGGCGGAACTTGCGGACACGACATCTCTCTTCCGAGGGGAGGGGCCGCGGCCCGTTGTGAACGGAAGCCCCGAAATGGTTCTTGGCCGGCGAAGTGGTTCTCGGCCGACATGTTAACCCGGAGCGAGTCTCCGAGTGGACCTCCATTCGGACCGTCAACACGATTTGAAACGGCTTATTCCACGGCTGCGCTCTCGGTCAGAAGGAGGGCTGCGGGAGGTTTCGGCAAGGACACCGATATTCAGCAAAGCAACTTTGGAATGGTTCCATAACATACTGATTGCCCGCGTAAGTGGGAGATCGGTATAGCGGAGCGCATCCAATCTGAGACGGCGGTGCGTAGCCTCGGGGCGATGGTCCCGGCCTTGCCGTCCGTGCGACCGCCGATCGAAAGTGCCGCCGATGCCGGACGAAACCGCCCTGCGAAACCCCGGTCGAGGCCTTGGCTGGCGTGTGCGTGCCGCCGTCGCCGGCCGCGTCGTGCTCGCCACCTTCGGCGGTTACGCCATCGCGGCGCTGTCCACCGCGTTCCTGTCCCTCGTGCTCCCCATGGTCCGCTCCGAGGCCGTGGCGACGGCGACCCTGCTCAGCTTCGCCGTCATGGTCGGCGCCGTGGTCTGGGTGTTCGCCGCCCGGACCCTCGTCCGGGCCGCCCTCGGCCTCGCCATTCCGGGCATCCTGCTGGGCGGCGGCCTGTGGCTCGCCCTCGCCCTCGTGGATACGGCGTCGCCGGCATGAAGCAGGGGTTCCGCCAATCCATGGCGTGGCTGCACACCTGGGCCGGTCTCGTGACCGGCTGGGTGATGTTCGCCGTCTTCATGACCGGCACGGCGACCTACTACCGGACCGACATCTCCCTGTGGATGCGCCCCGAGCTGCGGGCCGCCGCCGTCGAGCCGGGAATCGCGGCCGAGCGCGGCGCAGCCTACCTTAAGGTCCACGCGCCGAAGGCCGTGTCGTGGTTCGTGTCCGTGCCGCAGGAGGATCGGCCCCTCATCGGGGTGTACTGGCTCGACAGCTTCGAGGCGCCGATCCAGCAGGCGACCCTGGACGCCGAGACCGGCGCGCCGACCACGGCGCGGGCGACGCAGGGCGGCGATTTTCTCTACCGCTTCCACTACGAACTGCAGATGATGCCCGAGATCGGGCGCTGGATCGTCGGGGCCAGCGCCATGGTGCTGCTCGTCGCCCTGGTCTCCGGCATCGTCACCCACCGGCGGATCTTCGCGGACTTCTTCACCTTCCGGCGGGACCGATCGGCCCAGCGCGGCTGGCTCGACGCCCACAACGTCACGGGTGTGCTCGCCCTGCCGTTCCACCTCATGATCACCTACACGGGCATCGTCACCCTGGCGTTCACCCTCATGCCCTGGGGCGTCGCCTCCGCCTACAAGGGCGACGCCATGCGGTTCTTTGTGGAGACCGGGCAGACTCCGGCCTGGCGCGCCGCCGCCGGGCGCCCCGCCGAGGCCCTCCCCCTGGCACCCCTGATGGCGCGGGCGCAGGCGGAGGTGTCCGAACCCCTCGAAATGGTCATCGTCAACAATCCGGGCGACGCCGCCTCTACGGTGGCGGCTGTCTTCGAAGAGCCCAAGGGCCTCGCCCACCGCCACCCGCAGGTAGTGTTCGAGGCGGTCTCGGGCGCGGTGATCGCGCGCCTCGGGACCTTGAAGCCCGTCGCCCACGTCTTCACGAGTTTCCTCGGCCTGCACGAGGCGCATTTCGCCGGGCCCGCCCTGCGGGTGCTGTTCTTCCTGTGCGGCCTCATGGGCTCGGCCACCATCGCCACGGGCCTCGTCCTGTGGGCGGTGGCGCGAGCGCCGAAACCCGGCACCGCGCCGGGCTTCGGCCTGCGCCTCGTGCGCGGCCTCAACCTCGGTACCATCCTGGGCCTGCCCATCGGAATCGCGGCGTTCTTCCTCGCCAACCGGCTCCTGCCCGTGGCCCTGGAGGCGCGCGCTACCTGGGAGGGCGGGGTGTTTTTCGGTGCCTGGGGGCTCGCTGCCGTCGTCGGTCTCCTGCGCCCCCACGACCGGACCTGGCGTGAGATGGGCACGGCCGCCGCCCTCCTGTTCCTCGCGATCCCCCTCGTGAGCGCCCTCACCACGGACCGAGGCTTCGACTTCATCGGGTTCGACGCCGCGATGATCGCCATCGGCCTCGCCCTGGCCTGGGGCGCCCGCAAGGTCTCGCGGTATCGCGGTCCGGCCCGCACCCGCCCGGCCACCGCCCCCGAATCCCTGGCTCGCGCATGACCCCGTCCTCCGTCGCCCTCAATCTCGCCCTCAGCTTCGCGGGGCTTGCCGCCCTCTGCCTCGCCATGGACCGCCACCACCGGGCGATCTTCCACGGCGCCCCTTCGCGGGCACGGGCGCGGGCCCTGCGCTGGACCGGCTGGTGCGGGATCGCCGCCTCCTTCGCCGCCGCCGTGATCACGGCGGACTGGAATTTCGGACCGGTGCAGTGGATCGGGTCGCTCACGGGGGCGGCGCTGATCCTCGTCGGCCTGGTCTCGTACCGGCCGCGCTGGATCCGCCCGGCGGCCCTGGCTGCCCTGCCGCTCGCCGCCGCCGCGGCTTTCCTTACCTGAAGTGTCCTGCCTCACCTGAAGTGTCCTGCCTCACCTGAAGCGTCCTGCCTCGCCCGAGGCGCCGGGGCGTCCTATCGTCGGCCGATCCGACAGGAGTGCCGATGCCCCTCGACCCCGCCCTCACCGCGCGCATCGCCGCCTCCGTCGCGGCGGGATTCCCCGAGCAGGTCGCCCACACCCAGGCCCTGGTGAGGTTCGGGTCCGTCCGGGGCCATGAGGGCGCGATCCAGGATTTCGTGTTCGATGCCTATGCGGCGCGCGGCTACGCGCCGGAGCGCCTCGCCCTCGACGGACCGGCGCTGGCGGCCCATCCGGGCGCCGGACGGGTGACGGAGGCGCAGTCGCGCGCGCCCCTGGTGATCGCGACGCATCGGCCCCGCGACCCCGTCGGCCGCTCCCTCATCCTCCAGGCCCATGTCGACGTGGTGCCGACCGGCCCCGCCGATCTGTGGACTCACGCGCCGTTCGATCCGGTCATCGACGGCGACTGGCTGTACGGGCGCGGCGCCGCCGACATGAAGGCCGGTCACGCCGCCAACCTGTTCGCCCTCGATGCCCTGCGCCGCATCGGCCTCCAGCCCGCCGCACCGGTCATCCTGCAATCCGTGGTCGAGGAGGAATCCACCGGCAACGGCGCCCTGATGACCCACTTGGCGGGATACCGCGCCGACGCCGTGCTGATTCCCGAACCCGAGGACGAGAAGCTCGTGCGCGCCAATGTCGGCGTGCTGTGGTTCACCGTGGCGGTGCAGGGCCGCCCGACCCACGTGCGCGCGATGGGCGCCGGCGCCAACGCCATCGATGCCGCTTACCGGGTCGTCGGAGCCCTGCGCGCCCTGGAGGCACGCTGGAACGCCGACAAGGCTGGCCGGCCCCATTTCGACGGCGCGGCGGACGCCATCAACCTCAATGTCGGGCGGATCGAGGGCGGCGACTGGGCTTCCTCGGTGCCGGCCTGGTGCCGGATCGCCTGCCGCATCGGCCTGTATCCGGGCGTGGCGGCGGCGGACGCCGCCCGTGCCGTCGCGGACGCGGTGGCGGCGTTCGCCCGCACCGACCCGTTCCTCGCCGCCGCCCCGCCCGTCGTCACCTTCGACGGTTTCTTCGCCGAGGGCTACTTCCTCGAACCGGGCTCGGAGGCCGAGGCGGTGCTGGCCGCAGCGCACGCGGGTGCCACGGGCCAGCCGCTCCAAAGCTTCATGTCCCCGAGCTACCTCGATACCCGGGTCCACGCCCTCTACGACCGGGTGCCGGCCCTGTGCTACGGCCCCATCAGCCACGATATTCACGGCTGCGACGAGCGCGTGAGCCTCGCCTCCGTCCGGCGCGTCACCACGGCGATCGCGCTGTTCGTCGCCGAATGGTGCGGGGTCGAGGCGATCGCGGCGGACTGATCCGGCCGACCGCCGCCGGGTGACGGCCCCGTCCGCGACGCCATGTGGACGGGTGGGTCTGCGTCCGATCGGACCCCTTTTGCCGGTCCCGCGCGCACGCTACCACTCTCGCCCGTGACACAGTTCCGCTTCATCCCCCGTCTGGTACGCCGCGCGACGCGCTTGTTCCCTCTCGCCATCGGGCTCCTGCCCCTGGCGACGCCGGGTGCGGCCCAGGCCCCCGATCCGGCCTGCTTCCCCACCGCCGGGGGCGCCCTGGAGATCTGCCGGGGCGGCGAGGCCGAGGGCGTGTTCTTCGCGCCCCGGGGCTGCGAATCGGCCTCGAACGTGCAGATCGTCCGCACCGCCGGACGCACCGGGCGGCTACAAGCCATCTACCAGGCCGAGGCGCCCATGGGTGGACGGCGCGGGGGCGAAACCTGCCCAGCGCGCCGCGTTGTCAGCCCCCTCGATGGCGGAGCCGTCCGGTCGGGCGCGATGCCCGAGCAACTCGCTACGGTCATGCCGCCGACAGAGGCGCGCCTGTGGGAACTGGCCCGCGTGGTTCGCCGCGAGCCGCGGAGCCGCCGGCGCGGACGCGAGCAGGCTCCGGTCATCGTCGAGGCGGCGCCCGAGGGGATCGCCGCGCGCCATCCCATGGTGGTGGCCGGACGCGATTGGAGCGGGGACGACTACTCCTACGTCTTCCTCCTCACCACCGTCCCGAGTCCGAGCGGAAATCGCCATGCCCTGATGCAGGCCCGCACCGCGGATTTCGAGCGCTTCGACATCCGTGGGCGAGCCGAGGACGGGGTCGCCTGGGTGCCGTTCACCCCGGAGGGCGGCAAGCGGCGCCGATCCCGGCGCGGCGGCGGCGCGCCCGCCCCCAGCGCCGTCCTCGACGAGACCGGCGCGCCCGTCGTCGGCCATTGCCCGGGCGAAGGGTTCGACCGGAACGACCTCGTCGGCTCCATCAGCGTGGTCGATCGGGTCTACCATTACTTCTACACCGACGTGCTGCCCACCGATTGCGACGCTCCCATCGCCCGGCGCCGCCTCGGCCTCTACCTGCGCACGAGCCGCGACCTGACGGCCGACCGGCCGTGGTCGTCGGCCCGCCTCGTCGCCGAGCCCTTGCCGGGCCAGGCCCTGGTGCGCGTGGCCAAGGCCAAGGGCATGGACCGATGGGCCGTGGCCTACAGCTGCAACCGGCCGGCCAACACCATGGACGGCCCGGTGGCGGATCTCTGCGTCCAGTACACGGCCGACTTCGCCATCGGATCGCTCGCCGGCCTGACGTGGTATTCCGAGCCCGTGGCGATCATGCGCTCCCCGGCCTATCTCGGCCTGCGTTCGGGCGGCGACGGCAGCGGCCGCTACGGACGAGCGCAGCATTTCTGGATGACCGACCGCTACGGCAACCTCGACACCCCGGGGAGCTATCCGGCGAAGGCCGGCTTCATCACCTGGCTCGACCGTCTCGCCCCGGGCTATGACGAACCGGGTCCGTCCTCGGTCTTCGGCCGGCCGGTCTACTGGGGCACGTGGTCCGTGCGGCCGGCGGAGGCGCGGTGAGCCTGCCCCGAGTCCGGCTCCGCGTCCGGCGGGAAGCCGCCATGCCCAGGCTCGGAGCTCCGCCCCCTTGCCGGAACGCCCGACACCTTCTATTGCGACGCGATAGCTCGATCCCGTGACCCGGCGCAGCCGGCCGCATTCCTGCGGCCCGTCGCGTGACGGGCTCTTCTCGCTTCCGGATACCCTATGAAGCTTCGCAACATCGCCATCATCGCCCACGTCGACCACGGCAAGACGACGCTCGTCGACAAGCTGCTGTCGCAGTCGGGATCGTTCCGCGAGAACCAGCGCGTCGAAGAGCGCGCCATGGATTCCAACGACCTCGAGAAGGAGCGCGGCATCACGATCCTGGCCAAGGCCACTTCGGTCGTCTGGAAGGACACCCGCGTCAACGTCGTCGACACCCCCGGCCACGCCGATTTCGGCGGTGAGGTCGAGCGCATCCTCTCCATGGTCGATGGTGTGATCGTGCTGGTGGATGCCGCCGAAGGCCCGATGCCGCAGACCAAGTTCGTGGTCGGCAAGGCCCTCAAGATCGGCCTCAAGCCCATCGTGGCGATCAACAAGGTCGACCGCCCCGACGCCCGCATCACCGAGGTGGTGAACGAGGTGTTCGACCTCTTCGCGGCCCTCGACGCCACCGACGACCAGCTCGACTTCCCGATCCTGTACGGCTCGGGCCGCGCCGGCTGGATGGCGACCTCGCCCGACGGTTCGCAGGAGGACGGCCTCGCGCCCCTGTTCGACCTCGTGCTCGCCCACGTGCCCCAGGCCAAGGTCGAGGAAGGCGCGTTCCGGATGCTCGGCACCCTGCTCGAGGCCAACCCGTTCCTCGGCCGCATCATCACCGGCCGCATCGCGTCCGGCACGGTCAAGCCGAACCAGGCCATCAAGGTCATGGACCGCACGGGCAAGCTCGTGGAGACCGGCCGCGTCTCGAAGATCCTGGCGTTTCGCGGCCTTGAGCGTTCGCCCATCGAGATCGGTGAGGCGGGCGACATCGTCTCCATCGCGGGCCTCGTGAAGGGCACCGTCGCCGACACGTTCTGCGATCCGCAGGTCGAGACCCCGATCCAGGCCCAGCCGATCGATCCGCCCACCGTCACGATGTCCTTCATCGTCAACGATTCGCCCCTCGCCGGCACCGAGGGCGACAAGGTCACGAGCCGCATGATCCGCGACCGCCTGTTCAAGGAGGCCGAGGGCAACGTCACGCTCAAGATCGAGGAGGCCGAGGACAAGGATTCGTTCTACGTCTCGGGTCGCGGCGAATTGCAGCTCGCCATCCTCATCGAGACCATGCGCCGCGAGGGCTTCGAGATCGCCGTGTCGCGTCCCCGCGTGGTGCTGTCGAAGGACGAGGACGGCGGCGTGCTGGAGCCCGTCGAGGAGGTCGTGATCGACGTCGACGAGGAGTATTCCGGCGTCGTCGTGCAGAAGATGTCCGAGCGCAAGGCCGAGATGATCGAGATGCGGCCGTCGGGCGGTTCCCGCCTGCGCCTCGTTTTCCACGCGCCCACCCGTGGCCTCATCGGCTATCAGGGCGAGCTCATGACCGACACGCGCGGCACCGCGATCATGAACCGCCTGTTCAAGGCCTACGAGCCCTACAAGGGCGAGATGATGGGCCGCCGCAACGGCGTGCTGATCTCCAACGACAAGGGCGAGGCCGTGGCCTACGCCATGTGGAACCTGGAGGATCGCGGCCCGATGATGATCGAGCCCGGCGCCAAGGTCTATCAGGGCATGATCATCGGCGAGCACAACCGCGAGAACGACCTCGAGGTGAACGTGCTCAAGGGCAAGAAGCTCACCAACATCCGCACCACCTCGAAGGACGAGGCCGTGCGCCTGACCCCGCCGATCCGCATGACCCTGGAGCGCTCGCTCGCCTGGATTCAGGACGACGAGTTGATGGAAGTCACGCCGAAGTCGATCCGCCTGCGCAAGACCTACCTCGACCCCAACGAGCGCAAGCGCTTCGAGCGCTCGGGTGGCGCCGCGTAACGCGCCGCACCATTGGACTGGGGAAAAGGCCGGGCATTTGCCCGGCCTTTTCTTTTTTGCGAAACTCGCGCGCGGACCACATCGGGTGTGCCGATGTCCGGGCGACATCGAAACGCCGCAGCGGAGGTTTCGAAGTGAACCACCCCAAGCTGTCGGCGCTGCTCGTCGGCGCCTTGACCGCGATCGGTACCTTCGCCGCTGGCCTCCTGGCGTTCAGTCTCGGCATTCGCTGGCTTGCGACGGCCGACGGGGAGAAGGCCGCGTTCATGATCTGGATCTTTTCGCCCGTTCTGATCCTAGCCCTTCTAGGGAGTGCTGGGCTGGGCCTCTGGCAATCGCATCACCGTTATCGCCGCAGTCTGAATGGGCGCCATTGCGGATCGAAAAGTCCGGCGGGGTCGTGATGAGATCGACTTCGGATCGCGCGAGCGCGACCGGCTCCCCCGCCTGGAAGGTGTGGGGACACGCGTTTCACCACGTCACCGAACTCATCCGGCGGCGACCATGTCATTCCGCCTTCGCCCGCTCCCGCAAAAGATACTTCTGCACCTTGCCCGTCGCGGTCTTGGGCAAGTCCCCGAACACGATATGGCGCGGCAGCTTGTAGCCGGCCAGCCGCTCGCGGCACCAGGCGATGAGGGCGTCGGCCTCGAGGGTAGCGCCGGGTTTGAGTTCGACGAAGGCCATGGGGGTCTCGCCCCATTTCGGGTCCGGCCGGGCGACCACGGCGGCGGAGGCGATCGCCGGGTGGCGGAACAGGGCGTCCTCGACCTCGATGGAGGAGATGTTCTCGCCGCCCGAGATGATGATGTCCTTCGCGCGGTCCTTGAGCTGGATGTAGCCGTCGGGGTGCTTCACCCCGAGGTCGCCCGAGCGGAACCAGCCGCCCTTGAAAGCGGCCTCGGTGGCGGACGGGTTCTTGAGGTAGCCGCGCATCACCACGTTGCCGCGGAACATCGCCTCGCCCATGGTCCTCCCGTCGGCCGGTACGGACTCGCAGGTTTCGGGATCGCGGATGTCGAACCCTTCGAGCACGGGGTAGCGCACGCCCTGGCGCGCCATCTTCTCGGCCCGCGCATCGGCATCGAGGGCGTCCCAGTCCCGGTGCCAGGCGTTCACCACCGCCGGTCCGTAGGTCTCCGTCAGCCCGTAGAGGTGGGTCACGTCGAAGCCGGCCGCCCCCATGGCGGCCAGCACCGCCTGGGGTGGCGGGGCGGCGGCGGTGAGGAAGGCGACCCGGTGGGGGAGGGGGCGGCGCTCGCCGTCGGAGGCTCCGAGGAGGAGCTGCATGACGATGGGCGCGCCGCACAGATGGGTGACGCCGTGCTCGGCGATCGCCGCGTAGAGCGCCCTGGCCCGCACCTGCCTGAGGCAGACATGGGTGCCGGCCACCACCGAGAGGGTCCAGGGGAAGCACCAGCCGTTGCAGTGAAACATCGGCAGGGTCCAGAGATAGACCGGATGCTGCCCGAGGTTGCCGGTGATGACGTTGCCGAGCGACAGCAGGGCCGCGCCGCGATGGTGATAGACCACCCCCTTGGGGTCGCCCGTGGTGCCGGAAGTGTAGTTCAGCGCGATCGCGTCCCACTCGTCCGCCGGCATCGCCCAATCCGCCGCCGGATCGCCCTCGGCCAGAAGCGCCTCGTAACCGAGGCTGCCGACGGCCGAGCCGTCGCCGGTGAAGACCGGATCGTCGACGTCGATGACGAGGGGTTTCACCGTCGCCTGCGCCAGGGCGCACGCGACCACCGTGGAGAATTCCCGGTCGATGACGAGGATCTTCGCTTCGCCGTGATCGAGGCAGAAGGCGAGGCCGGCGGCGTCGAGGCGGGTGTTCAGGGTGTTGAGCACGGCGCCGGTCATCGGCACCCCGTAATGGCACTCGATCATCTCGGGCGTGTTGGCGAGCAGCACCGCCACGGTGTCGCCCCGGCCGATGCCGCGTGCGGCCAGGGCCGCGGCGAGGCGTCGGCTGCGCGCGTAGAGGTCGGCGTAGGTCCGGCGCAGCGGTCCGTGGATCACCGCGACGTGGTCGGGAAACACCCGCGCCGCGCGATCGAGGTAGCTCAGGGGCGTGAGCGGCTGATGGTTGGCCGGGTTCTTGTCCAGATCCCGGTCATAGATCGAGGGTCCGGCGGCCGGGGCCGAATCGGAGGTGTTCATGGCGTGTCTCCCTTTCGGGATACCGTACCGGTCGGCCTTCGGCCGACAAGTGGCCCCGGCCGGCAAAGGTCCTTCGGTCGACAAGGGGCCCCGGCCGGCAAGGGACGCCCCGCAAAGGGCGCGTCAGCCGCCGCCGGGATCGGTCTCGTCGTCCGGCGTGCCGCCGCCCTGGGGGCCCGCGCCGGGCTTGCCGTCGGTCTTCTCGTTGGGGTCCATCACCGCGTCCGGGGCCGCGTTGGCGGGCTTACCCTGAGGGCCCTTCCGGGTGTCTTTCGCGGCATCCTGAGACGTGTCGTCGTGATCGTCGGCCATGGGCGTCCTCCTCGGTGTTCGCTCCTAACGCGCCGCACCGAAGGCGGTGCCCGGCGCTTCGGCCTCGGCAAGGCGAAGGATGGTGGCGCGCAGCCAGCGATGGGCCGGATCGTCGTCGTAGGAGGCGTGCCACAGCATCGAGATCGCCACATCCTCCAGTTCCACGGGGGCCGGGCTGACGCTGAGCCCGAGTGCCCCGGCGAAGAAGGTGGCGAGGCGCGCGTGCATGGTGGTGATCACCGGGGCGCTGCGCACGAGGAACGGCACGGCGAGGAAGCGCGGCGTCGTCACCGCCAGGGTCCGGCTCATCCCGAGTTTCGCCAGGGCGTCGTCCACCACCCCGTGGGCGGTCTCCTTGAGGCTGGTGAGGACGTGGGGGAAGCGGACGTAATCGGCGAGCGAGATCGGGGGCGTGATGCCGACGAGGTCGGCGTTGAACATGCAGAGGTAGTTGTCGCGGTAGAGCAGGCGGCGCTTGTGATGCGTCTGCCCCTCCGTGAAGAAGCCGATGCCGAGGTCGACCCGGTCGGCGTCGAGCTCGTGCAGGATGCGGATGCGGTCGATGGAGCGCAGCAGCAGGCTGATCCCGGGCGCCTCCGCCCTCAGGTAGGCGAGCAGCCGGGGCCCGAGCAGCACCTCCGCGCTGTCGGGCAGGCCGATGGTGAAGGTGCGCGTGACCGTGCGCGGGTCGAACACCGCGTCGCGCCGGACCAGGGACTGCACCTGCCGCAGCAGGGTGCGGACGGGCTCGGCGAGCGCCAGGGCGCGCGGCGTCGGGCGCATCCCCTCGGGCGCCCGGGTCAGGAGTTCGTCGCCGAACAGCACCCTTAGGCGCGCCAGCGAAGAGCTCATGGCGGATTGGCCGATGCCGATGCGTGCGGCCGCGCGGGTGACGCCGCGCTCGGACAGGAGAGCGTCGAGGGCCACCAGGAGGTTGAGGTCGATCCGTGATAGATCGACATGGTCAATAGTCATTATCGATGCGTTCTGTTTGATCCATGGTGCACCGCACTGCATATCGGGTCCAGACGCAAGGGCACACCGCTTCTTGCCCACATCGCGAGACCCGACACCATGACGTTCCGGACCTTCACCGCCGCCGCCGCCCTCGCCGCCGCCCTCACGGGCACCGCTTCGGCCGAGACCATCAAGCCGCTCGATGGCGGCAGCATCAACCTCGGCGAACTCGCCGGCGTGGCCTATTACACCGCCGAGCCCAAGGGCTACCGGGTCGTCGTGACCCTGGCCCGCACGGATGCCGCCCGCGCCGTCCGCTTCGAGACCGTCCTGGCCTCCGGCCAGAGCGTGACCCTCTCGACGCCGCAGGAACGCGGCGCGGCCGCCGAGGCCGTCGAGATCAGCCGCACCGGCGACACCGTCGCCGTGTCCCGGCCGCGCCCGGCTCCGACCCGGGAAGCGGCGGCCCTCGACTGAAGGGTCTCGCCGTTGCCGCCCTTCGCTCTCCCGGCCCGTCCCGGCCGGGAGAGTTTTTCGTCGATCCGGTGACAAGTCGGGCGTGCTGCACCTCGAATGGTACCCATCGCTGTCTTTTTCACCTGGGCGCGGGTGGTTGCACGGGCCACAATAGCGGGAACACCGTCACCGACCCAGGACCGATTCATGCGACGCACCGCACCGGCCACCCTTCTGGCGCTCCTCATGGCGGGAAGCCTGCCCGTCGCCGCCCTGGAAGGCCCGGCTCCCGCCGCGCCCGGCACCACCGCCCCGGCGGCTGTGACGGCAAAACCACGCGTCGTCATCGTCGCCACCGGCGGGACCATCGCGGGGGCGGGGGCGGATGCGGCCAACAGCGCCACCTACCAGGCCGCCAAGGTGCCGGTGGACAAGCTCATCGCCGCCGTGCCGGCCATCGCGGGCGTGGCCGACGTGCGCGGCGAGCAGGCGTTCCAGATCGCCTCCGAGAGCTTCACCAACGCCCAACTCATCCAGCTCGCCAAGCAGATCTCGGCCCTGGTCAAGCGCGACGACGTCGACGGGGTGGTCGTCACCCACGGCACCGACACGGTGGAGGAAACGGCCTACTTCCTCGACCTCGTGGTGAAGACCGACAAGCCCATCGTGATGGTGGCTTCCATGCGCCCCTCCACGGCGATCTCGGCGGACGGGGCCCTCAACCTCCTCGACGCCGTCGTGGTGGCGAGCGCCAAGGAGGCGCGCGCCAAGGGCGTGCTGCTGACCATGAACGACGAGATCCAGGCCGGCCGCGACAGCACCAAGCGTGTCAACATCAAGCCCTCCGCCTTCTTCAGCCAATGGGGACCGCTGGGCATGGTGGTCGAGGGCAAGACCTACTGGTTCCGCGCCCCGGTGAAGCGCCACGGCACCACCTCCGAGTTCAATATCGACGGGATCGACAGCCTGCCCGAGGTCGCCATCGTGTACGGCTCCGGCAACATGCACCCGGAGCCCTACACCTCGGCGGTCGCGGGCGGCGCCAAGGCGATCATCCACGCCGGCACCGGCAACGGCTCGGTCGCCGGGTACCTCGTCGACACCCTGAAGGACCTCCGCGCGAAGGGCGTGCAGATCATCCGCTCGTCGCGCGTCGGCGACGGCTTCGTCCTGCGCAACGCCGAGCAGCCCGACGACAAGTACGACTGGGTGGTGGCCCATGACCTCAACCCGCAGAAGGCCAAGATCCTGGCCGCGGTGGCGCTGACGAAAACGCAGGACACGAAGGAGCTGCAGCGGATCTTCTGGGAGTATTGAGTGGCGGATGACCGGCGGTCGAGGGACGGCGGCGGACGTGCCGCTCGACACCCGTCCCCTCGATTCCGGAAGATCTCGGAGGCGGATATGGGTCTTCCGTCTCACGACGCCTGTTTTAAGATGCCAACCGGATGAGGCTTGGCGCTATCGACCTTGCGGTTTGCAACCCGCCCCACGGGCCGCTCCGTCCGCGCTCCGAATGCACCAACTCGACGTCTTCTGCCATGCTTCGGCTCGGGTTCGGGCAATGCTCGGTTCGCAAGTCCGAAGCGCTCCGTCCTGTTCCAGCTAGTTCCAGGGCACGCGCTTCGTTCATCACGAGCAGTGCTGCGAACCGACTCCACAGGTACGAACCGGCCGGATTGAGTGGTCGACCCGAAGCCGCATCGGACTTTCGTGGATTCCGATCGGCGTCCAGCAGGCCGTCGACCCGGATTGCCTTTGCTAGGCGACGGCTCGGGAGAAGCCACGTCGCGCCCTCACGCCCTGGCGCGTCAGGCAGCCTTCACAATCAGGCCGCCTTGACGGTTTGGAGGAACCGGTTGACCTCGCCTCCGAGTTGATTGGCTTCCTGCGCCAGTTCCGAGGCCGAGGCGAGGGCCCGGGCCGCCGCCTCGCCGGTCTCGCCGGCCGAGTGGGCGACGCCGCCGATGACGGCCGTGATTGCCCCGGTACCGGTGGCTGCCTCAGCCACATTGCGAATGATCTCCTGGGTCGCCGATCCCTGCTGGTCTACCGCCGAAGCGATGGCGTCCGCCGTCCGGCTCATCGTGCGGATCTGCGCAACGATCGCCTCGATGGCCGTTACCGCCTCACCGGTCGTGCCTTGAATCGCGTTGATCTGCTGCGTGATGTCCTCGGTCGCCCGGGCGGTCTGGTTGGCGAGCTCCTTGACCTCTGCCGCCACGACCGCAAAGCCCCGTCCGGCTTCCCCGGCGCGCGCCGCTTCGATGGTTGCGTTGAGGGCCAGGAGGTTTGTTTGGCCGGCAATGCCGGAAATCATTCCGACGACGTCTCCGATCCGGGCTGCGCCCGTGCTCAAAGCATGAACCAGGTGACCGGTGGCGTTGGCTTGACCCACCGCGCCCTGTGCCACCCGCGCCGATTCCGCCACCTGGCGACCGATCTCCTGAACGGAAGCGCCGAGTTCCTCGGCGGCACAGGCCACTTGGCTGACGTTGTGCGCGGCCCTCTCGGCGGCGCCGACCACGGACATGGCCCGGTCCGTCGTGCCCTCCGCCGTCCCCCGCATGACCCGGGCGGTGTCCTGCATCGCCGCCGCCGCTTGCGTGACCCGGCCCAGGATGCCGCTCACCGTGGATTCAAAGTAGTGGGCGGTCTGCTGCATGGCGGCCCGGCGCTGCGTATCCGCTCCGGCCCGCATCAGGACGGTCTCCGATTCCAGTGCCCGCATCCGCTCCATTTGCTCCCGGATCGCGCCCTCGGCGGCAGCTTGTGCGGCGAACACCGTCGCGATGGTGCGCGCGATCCAGGCCAGCACGCACGTCTCGAAGATTAGCATGACAGCATGGAGTACCACGCGTGCCGTGTCCGAGTTCTTGGCTCCACCGGGAAAGATCAGCGCCGGCATCGCGATGTTCACCGCGAGATGGTGACCGGCGATGGCGGCGGCGCAAACGACAAGAACGGTCCAGTCGCACCACGCGATCAGCACTGCCAGGCAGACGAAGAAGTACATGTGCAGGTCGATCTGCCAGAGATGCCCCGTCAGCGCAGAGATCAGGATCGCGGCCATTTGAACGAGCGATAGGCTGCAGACCAGGCGGGTGGCCAAGCCTGTCGGCGAGTTCCACCACACCAAGGTGCTGAGTCCAGCCAGGAGGCCGGCGACCACGAGGGGTACCGTCGGCGCATTTCCAGCGACCCAGGCGCTGAATGCGATGACCGGGAGATGCATCCAGAGGAGGGTGATGAGATATCGGCCGAAAATTTGCCGGAGAGAATCCAGGTTCGTCATCGCGGGCCGGGGTCCATTGCGCTGGTCAGATTCGGGAGGATGGCGTGCAGGCTGTGGCAAACTGGGCGTCTATGACGAGCCAAGCTCCGGAGGCGTAGAGGCGAGCGACAAAATCGGTCGACCCGGCCCGCACCACGAGGACATTGTCCCAGCCGCCGAGACGCAGAATGGTGCCTCCAGCCCGTGCCACGATGGCTGCTGTGTCGCGCCCAGGCGGACCAATCACAGCCACGGTGTCCGAGGTCGGGACCGCCATGACGCTGACCGGGAGAACCAGGATCGCGAGCGCCGTGCCCCAGAGGAGGAGCAAGCCTGCGCGATTGGATGATGTGACTTGTGTCACTGGCGAAACCGGATCGATTGAATATGATCTGTGTTAGTAGGGACTACGTTCTAAAAAACTGTTACGGATTGTTTTTATTGTCGAATTGTATTCGCTCGGATCTCTAGTAAATACGAATATACGCAAGAATAAGTCATTGCATTTGATGTCTTGTTTTTGTGGCGATCGATTCTACCGGAGGTTATGCTACAGGTGCCCTCGAAATAAATAACAACCGAAATTTATCGAGCCTTGATCGTATTGTGGTACCTGTTGCGAGACTTGGAATCTGACGATATCGAATTATGGCCGGACCAGGCGCGAGGCCGCGGTATTTGCCGCCTAGCATCATGCGCACTGCGTGCCGTCTCCCATTTCGCGAGTTTCTCATCGTGCTTTCCGCCATCGCGCGTCGGTTTCCGCAGCGTGATAGAAACGTCTGGCTGATACGAAGAAGCGGGACTCGTCGTACGGTTCGTCCCTGTATACCTGCACGACCCGCTGAACTATCTCGCATTCGACGACCTGCAGGGACGAGCGAGGCGTCGCATTCGATCGCCGCACTGTGAACCGCTTGGTTGTGGTCGTCGCCCCGTCGACCAATGCGCCACGACGGCAAATCTGCGGCCTCAGGCCTGCATCGGCGGTGCCGCTGCCGAATGGGGACGGGCGGAATGCTATTCCTGACTGGCGATCGAAGGGGCAGCCTGCCTCTGCCGACGACGGCGACGTCGGTCTCTCACGTCAGCCAATACCGCTCCGGCTTGAGCGCCGGAGGGGCCGGCTCGCCGAGCGCGTCGAGGACGACGCCGTCGAGGGTATGGAGGAGAGCGTCCAACGGCAGATCGTTGGGCTCCGTGCCGAACGGCTCCTCGAGTTCGTCGCCGAGGGCATCGAGGCCGAAGAACGTGTAGGCGACGAGGGCCACGGCGAGCGGCGTCGCCCAGCCGAGGGAGGCCGCGAGGCCGAACGGCAGCAGCAGGCAATAGAGCCACGCCGTGCGGTACAGGAGCAGGGTGTAGGCGAACGGCAACGGCGTACCGTGGATGCGCTCGCACACGACCTGCGCCTGGGAGAGGGCGGCGATCCGCTGTTCGAGGAGGCCGAACAGCACATCCGTGAGGGCGCCGGTTCGGTAGGCCCCGGCCAGATCGGCGGTGAGGCGCGCCAGCACAGCATCGGCCGCGCTCGGCCCCCGGACGAGGGCGTCGGCCTCGCCGGGCGGAAGCCAGGGGCTCGCGGCCGCGACCTCGTTTCCGCCCCGCACCTGGGCATGGAGGGCATGGGCGAACCCCGAAATCCGCCGCAGGACCCGTCGCCGCAGGTCCTGATGCTCCGGCTCGGGCAGGAGTGCGGCCAGCAGGCGGGCGATCCCCCGCGTCTCGACGATCAGCGAGCCCCAGGCCCGGCGCGCCTCCCACCAGCGATCGTAGCAGGCGCCGTTGCGAAAGCTCAGGAAGATCGAGAGGGCCAACCCGATGAGGGTGAACGGCCCGACCCCGGCGGTGATGGGGAAGGCTGCGGGCCACCGCATCTCCGCCGCCACTACGGCGAGCGCCACGGCGGTGATGCCCAGAACTTTCGGCGCCACCTGCGGCAGGATCGAGCCGCGCAGGGTGAACAGGATCGTCAGAAGACCCGGACGCGAGCGGACGATCATTCTTTTGGATGCTTCGGTGTTCGAGCGCGAGAACCCTCCCCCCCCGCTGCGGGGGAGGGTGGCCCGCGTGAGCGGGTCGGGAGAGGGGAGCGCTGCCCTCTGCGAAAAGGTCGCGCCGCCCCTCTTGCGGGACTTCGTCCCGGCCCGCCCGCTCCGCAGGAACCCTCTCCCGCAGGCGGGAGGGGGTTTTTTACGCCGCCGACGCGATGGCCGTGGAGGCGCGGCGGACCTTCTTGTCGAGGCCGTCCACGAAGGCGTGGGCGTCCTCCTTGCGCTCGAACACGTGCGGGGCAAGCCCGCGCCGGTTGAGGGCTTCTTCCATCTTGAGGCGCAGGAAGGCGCTCGTGGCGTAGCGGGTGGTGGTCGCGTAGTAATTCGCCGCCAAGTATTGGATCATGCTCGCGTAGTCGTCGTAGAGGTTCTCGTTGATGCGGAACCCGTCGTGGTTGACCACGGAGTTGACCCGCTGGCCGGCCTTCTTGCAGGCGCCGACCAGAACCTTGCGCAGATCGTCGATGTCGCTCTTCACGCGGGCATGCCAGCCCTCGAGGTTGACGAACAGGATGTTGCGCTCGGAATCGTAGCTGACGCGCTCCGACAGGTTGAGGTTCAGGAGATCGGCGAGGAGCTCCATCGGCTCGTCGCGGAACAGGCGCGCATCCATGAGCGCCGGCTGCTTGATGATGGGCGTGAAGCCCATATGGGGCAGGATGTCCCGCTCGATGTCGATGCCCGGCGCCACCTCGATGAGTTCCAGGCCTTCGTCGGTGAGCTGGAACACGCAGCGCTCGGTCACGTAGATCACCGGCTGCGAACGCATCTGCGCGTAGGAGCCGCTGAAGGTGATCTGCTCCACCTGGGGCAGGAACTTCTGCGCGCGCCCCTCGGTGACGATGCGGAGCTTGCCGTCCTCGATCACCGTCTCCAGGCCGCCCACCGTGAACGTGCCGGCGAAGACGACGCAGCGGGCGTTCTGCGAGATGTTGATGAAGCCGCCGCAGCCGTTGAGGCGGCCGCCGAACATGCTGGTGTTGACGTTGCCGTGCTGGTCGCACTCGGCCAGCCCGAGGCAGGTCATGTCGAGGCCGCCGCCGTCGTAGAAGTCGAACATCTGGTTCTGGTCGATGACGCAGTCGGCATTCGTCGCCGCGCCGAAGCTCGACCCGGAGGCCAGCACGCCGCCCACCGCCCCGGCTTCCGTGGTGAGGGTGATGTAGGGCGTCACCTTTTCCTCGTTGGCCACCGCCGAGATGCCCTCCGGCGCGCCGACGCCGAGATTGACCACGCCGTTGGGCGGCAGCTCGAAAGCCGCGCGCCGGGCGATGATCTTGCGGGCATCGAGCGCCATCTTCTTCATGCCGGTCACCGGCACGCGGATCTGGCCGGCGAGCGCCGCATCGTGCTGCACGCCGTAGTTCATCCGGTGCATCTCGGGCTCGGCCAACACCACGCAGTCGACGAGGATGCCGGGCACCCGCACGTCCTTCGGCAGCAGAAAGCCGTCGTCGACGATGCGCTCGACCTGGGCGATGACGATGCCGCCGTTGTTGCGCGCCGCCATGGCCTGGGCGAGGCAGTCGAGGGTGAGCGCCTCCTTCTCGAAGGAGATGTTGCCGGCGGGATCGGCCGAGGTGCCGCGGATGAAGGCGACGTCGATCTTGGTGGCGGTGTAGAACAGCCACTCCTCGCCATCGACGTCCACCACCTTGACGATCTCGTCCTGCGTCAGGGTGTTGACGCGGCCGCCGCCGTGCCGCGGATCGACGTAGGTGTGGAGGCCGACCTTGGAGAACAGTCCCGGCTGGCCGGCGGCGCAGGCGCGGTAGAGCTGCGAGATCACGCCCTGGGGCAGGTTGTAGCCGGTGATCTTGTTCTCCTGGGCCGCCTTGGCGACCTTCGGCATCCGGCCGAAATTCGCCGCGATGACGCGTTTGAGCAGGCCCTCGTGGTGGAGACGCCCGGTTCCGAGGCCTTTGCTGTCGCCGGCACCAGCGGTCATGATCAGGGTGAGGTCGCGCGGGGCGCCGGTCTCGACGAAGCGCTTCTCCAGGGCGGCGTGCAGCGCCTCCGGAATGCAGCTCTGAACGAAGCCCGTTGTGGTCACGACATCGTTCTGCCGGATGAGCGCGATGGCCTCTTCCGCCGAGATGACCTTATTTTTCTTCATTGCCCCGTTCTCCTCCCCGTGCCTCCACTGTCGATTTCAGGCGGCAGGATCTATTGTGCCGGTTTCGGTGTCGTGGAAGTCTTGTTGGCTGAGCCGAGCGTAGAGGCCGCCCCTCGACTTCGCAAGAGTGTCACGGATCGTGGTGCGGTGCGTTTAAGCGCTGTTGCGCTGCACATATGCATTGTGCCCGAACTATCCCCGGGACCTGTTTCCAGACCCTGGAGGGGCTCGGGACGGGTATCGCGGCTGGCCATGACTGGCGAAGTCGCTGGTCGTCCCAAGATTATACATTATTACGGGTTGGATTGGCCTCCGAGAAGCCGGTCCTTGTCCACGCTCAGGGCCGTGGCGATCTCGGCCAGGGCTCGATGCTCGACGGCGCTGATGCCGGCCTGATCGGCGACATCGGCGGCAATGAGGAACACCGCCTCGCGCTGGCCCGCCTCGCGCCCGACGAGCCCCGCGACGTGCTGAAGGTTCTCCGCGCGGCCCGCCCGGGTGCGCGCTCGCTCCAGGGCCTCGAACAGCTCGGCTTCGAGCTTCAGGGTGTCGTAGCCCTTCTCGAGGATCGGGTTGGCCCGCATGCCCGCGAGTGCCGTCTCGACCTCCTCTTCGTCGATCTCGCTGTCGGCCAGGATGACGTTGGCGGCGGCCGAGACCGCCGCCTCCATCAGCACCCGGTCGCCGACATAGGCGGCGACGTTCTGCGTGAAGCGTCCGACGAGGTCCTGGATCAGTCCCATGATGCTCCCTGTTTCGGTTTGGCGTTTCGACTTGGTTTCGACTTGGCGTCACGCCTTGGCGGTACCGGGTGCGGCGCGACCGCAACAGACGGCCGGACGGTGACGGGGCGCCACCCCACTTAACAAAAAATTAACCATTTTCTTAACAAAACGATACCACCAAACAGCGCCGCGTCGCGGCGGATGTGTCGAGGATAGTCCAGGTTTCGTCCGGGTTATCCAAGTGTCCGTCGACGCCGTACGAAGTACGATTCAAGATCAAACCGAAATCGAAGCAGATTGGGCGCACGGCTGTGCTTGGCCGGGCGAGCCCGCATGCGTGGAGCGAGACGGCGTCATGTACATCGTGGTCGATGAGCGTAGCTGCGTGGCGAGCGAGACCGTTGCGGGCTTCGGCGCCCAGGGCGTCACCGCCCACAGCCTCGCGGCGGACGCGTTCCAGGCCTGGCTCGACACCGCCCCGGCCGGAGACCTCGCCGCCGTGCAGGGTTTCGTGCTCGGCGAATCCGCGAACCGGACCCGCAGCACCGCGGCGATCCGCAGCCTGTCGCACGCCCCGATCATCGCCCTCAACGAGACCCGCTCCCTGGAGCAGACCCTCGACCTGTTCACCGCGGGCATCGACGACGTGGTGCGCCGCCCGGTCCATGTCCGCGAGATCCTCGCCCGTGCCGAAGCCATTCGCCGGCGGATGGGCCGGGGCGAGGGGCAGGGCGCGGCCCAGGACAAGGCCGGCCGCCTCAAGATCCACACCGACGGCCGTGATCCCGAGATCGACGGCACCAGCCTGACGCTGCCCCGGCGCGAGCGCCACATCCTCGAATATTTCGCGCGCAACCGCGGCCGCCAGCTCACCCGCGCCCAGATCTTCAACGCCGTCTACGCCGACCACGGCAGTGATGTAGAGGAGAGCGTCGTCGAGGGCCACATCAGCAAGCTGCGCAAGAAGCTGCGGATGCGGCTGGGGTACGATCCCATCGAGGCCAAGCGCCTGGCGGGGTACACCTTCGTCGGCTGAGCTCGGTCTTCTCCGGCAGCCACGAAAAAATTCACGCTCCGGTCGGAGCGTGGGTTTTCGTTTGGGCGATGCCGTCCCCGGACCGGAGCCCGGGGACGGGGACCGGTCTTACCGGAACAGCGCGAGCACGCCCTGGCTGGAGGAGTTGGCGATGCTGAGCGACTGCACGGCCAGCTGCTGTTGGGTCTGCAGGGCCTTGAGCTTCGTGGACTCCTCCTCGATGTCGGCATCGACCAGGATGCCGATGGTGCGGTCGTTGGCCTTCATCAGGGTATCGACGAAGGTCTTCTGGCCGTCGATCTGAGTCTTGTTGGCGCCAAGCTTGGTACCAGCGTCAGTCACCTTCGCAAGCGCCTTGTCCACCTGAGTGATGATTTTCTCAAGAATTGAGTCTGTTACATTCGTAATATCAATCGATTTGACGGAAAAAGTGGTCGGTCCGTCGACCGTATCAAGTATTCCTTTGGACGATGCAGACCCGGCAGCCGTACCTTTGCCTGTCGTTATGGCGGTCGTGAGACCAAAGCCGACTTCTTTGGTTGCGACGGATGTATTCGATACATCTATTTTTGCGGCGCTACCGGTATCCGAGGAGGTGAATACGAGTCGGCCGACTGAATCTAGGGAAGCACTGACCTTTGCCACGCCGATGCTGGAAGCGGCAATCTGATTATTGAGGGCATCCACGAATTCGCTCGTCGTGACGTTCTTCACGTCCTTGGCGGCGCTGGCCATGCTGGTGGCGTCGAGAACCAACGTAGCGGTGCCGCTGCTGCTTACGATCGTCAGATTGACGGCATTGGCTGCCACGCTGAAGTTGGCTGTTCCGGCGGTCGCTCCGGTGGCGAATAGCGAGGTGCCGCTAAGCGCCTTGTCACCGGTGAGCTGAGCCACAGTTGCCGCAGTGGCGGTTGGGGTCGAATTTACGTCGTAAAGCTTAATGGCTTTCACGTCGACGATGATCTTCGAGAAGGTCACAGTTCCCGCAGTGTCACGGGAGAATCCAGCGACAATGCTTTGGTCAGGCTTGTACACGGCTGTGTTCGCGGAATCCACCGAGAGCCAGTTCTGACCGCTGGAATTCGAAGAATTCGCAGTGGCCTGCATCTTGTTCTGGATGGCGGTAATCTCGGTCTGCACCTTCGAGCGATCAACGCCCGGCTGCAGGGCGGTCTGCAGCTTGGCGCGCATGTTCTGCAGATCGGTGATGATGCTGTTGAGGCCGTTATAGGCCGTATCGACGGCCGAGGAGCCGAGGCCGAGGGAGTCCTTCACGGCGCCGAGGGAGGCGTTGTCGGTGCGGACCGTGGTGGCGATGGACCAGTAGGCGGCGTTGTCGGCGGCGTTCGACACGCGCTGACCGGTGGAGACCCGGTTGCTCGTCATGTCGAGCTGCGAATTGATGCTCTTCAGGGTCGTCAGCGCCGTCATCGCGGCGTTGTTGGTCAGCAGGCTGGTCATGGCGGGTGTGATCCGGGACTGAAATTCTACGGGAGTTTCTGTAATTCGGCAGTCGGCCGACCTGTCGTGAAAAGCGCCCGAAGATAAATGTCTTCGTTCTCAAGTCACGATTCATTACATTCCGGGTTTTCGCCGGACCAGTGGGGCGACATCATGTCTATGAACCGGATCGGTTCATCCACTGCACTCGCATCGAACTCGTGCCGGTTCCGTGGGGAGAACCGTTTGTCGATGGATGCATTCTGCGGGGAGCGCGTTAGCAAGCGCTTAAGCGCACCGGCCCGGCCCTGTGCCCGAATGCACCGTCTCACACCAGATCCGGTCGATCGCTTCGCGATGCGGATTTGGGGTTCGCTCAGGCGCCGCGCGGGCTGCCCGAGACTGTCCCCGAATGGATCATCCGGAAAACAGTCTCAGGGGGCGGGATCGCCTGCCGGTGCGAACCGCACGCCCGCGACCTCGCCCCGCTGCCAGCGCAGGCGGACCGACACCGTCCTGAGGTCGTGGGCGGCGATGACGAGATCGAAACTGTCCGGCAGGGGGATGGGGCGCGACAGCACGATCTTGGCGCCCGCCGGTGAAAGATCGCGCACCACGCAGGGCAGGAGCGTGTCCGGCCCGAGGACGATCCGGCCCTGCTGCATCACCCGGTGGCGTCGGGGCGAGCGCGGCCGTACGGTCCCGGCCCGACCCTCCGCCTCGCGCTGTCCGTCCGTCATTCGCCCTGACCCCCACGCCGCTCGCTGCGGCTATCACTCATCATCGTTAACGACTCGGCCGCATGCGCCCGAGGAGGCCGGCCGGATTAACCTTTCGTAAACCATATCCACGCAACGTTCGGGGCTCAGGAACTCCTTCGCTCCAGGCGCCATGCCCGTTCGCCTCACACCCGTGCCCGCCCATCGCCGTCCGCTCGCCGGGGCCCAGGCCCTGCGGCGCGCCCGCGACGCGGCGTTCGAGCGGGCGGCCATCGGGGTCTGCCTCGTGCTCGCCGCGGCGTCGAGCGGGTTCGCCGTCTACACCATCACCAGCGGCACCCACGACTACGCCGTGCAACGCTTCCTCCCGGCCTCCATCGGAACCTTCGCCTGGAAGAAGCCCGTCGCCCCCGTGCGGACCGCCGTCCTCGATCTCGACCCGACCACCACCGGCGCCCTGCCCGACCGGGCCGCCGGCCCCGAACTCGGCCGTTCCGACCCCGCGGACCGGGCCGGGCCCGGCGTCGCGGCGCGCGGCTACGTCCTGCGCCGGGTCTCCGGCGACGGGGCCTGGGTCGAAGGTCCGAACGGCCTGAGACAGATCGTGCCGGGCGCTGTCCTGCCCGGCGCCGGCCGGGTCATCTCGATCCAGCCGACGGGGGCCGGCTGGGTCGTCGTCACCTCCGAGACCATCATCGGGCCGACACGGCTCTGACCCCCGCCCCTCATCCAGGCCGGATCAAACGATGATCGCCCGCGCCGCCCCTATCCTCGTGCGCGCGCCCCGGGCCGCCGACCGGGAGACCTTCGCGTGCTGAGCACCTTCACGAACTACACGCTGATCACCAAGGACCTGACGGCCTCCCTGGCCCGCAAGGCGGCAGCGCCCGAAGTCGCGCGCGAGACGGCGTATTTCCAGGCCAACATCGGCGGCGTGACCTCCATCGACGCCTTCCTCGGCGACCGCCGCCTCTACTCCTACGCCATGAAGGCGTTCGGCCTCGAGGACATGACCTACGCCAAGGCGTTCATGCGCAAGGTCCTCACCGAGGGAACGGACACGCGGGCGAGCTTCGCCAACCGCCTCGCCGACGACCGCTACGTCGCCTTCGCGCGCGCCTTCGACTTCGCACAAGGGGCCTCCGCCACCGGCCGCGCGGGTACGATCACCGAGGCGGGCCCGACCGCCGCCGGCACCGCGCAGCTGAACGGTGCCCTCGACCTGTCCGGAACCTTCGACTTTTCCGGCACCAACGCGGTCTCGTTCCAGCTCTCCACCCGTGTCGATGCCGCGACGACGAGGTCGGCCACCATCGTCCTGTCGAACAAGACCCTGGCGTCCGTCGTCCAGAACCTGTCCCAGGTCACGGCCGAGGAGATCGCCGCCGCCATCAACGGGCAGATCGCCGCCTCGGGAGACGGCAACCTCGCGGGCAAGGTCCAGGTGGGCATCGGTGTCCGCAGGAACCTGTTCTTCGAGACCACGGCCTACGCCAACCTGGGCGCGGATGGCGTCGCGGGCGGCACCGGCCTCGCGGCCGACACCCTCTACGAGGCCGGCGGCACCAACCGGACGCTCGCGATCCGCAACGTCGCCCCGTCGGGGGCCGGGCAAACCCCCCTGGACATCGGCTTCGGCACCGATCTGCCCATGGACGCGAAAGCCAAGAGTGTCACCGAGGCCTACCTGCGCCAGACCCTTGAGAGCGATGCCGGCGCCGAGGACACCGGCGTGCGCCTCGCCCTCTACTTCGCCCGCATGGCGGGGGGCGCCACCAGCGGCTACGCGATCCTCGGCGACTCGGCCCTGTCTCAGGTGGTCAAGACCGTGCTCGGCCTGCCCGCCGGCGGAACCTCGTCCGAGGCCCTCGCCCGGCAGGCCGAACTCATCGAGAGCAAGGTCGATCTCGCGAGCTTCCGGGACCCACAGAAGCTCGATCAGTTCATCAAGCGCTTCACCGCGATCTGGGATGCGCAGAACAACACCGCGTCCGATCCGATCCTCGCGCTGTTCGGGAACGCCTGAGCCATGCAGAACGCCCTCTACGTCGCGCTCTCGGGCCAAATCGCTGTCGAGAAGCGCATGAATGCGGTGGCCAACAACGTGGCCAACCTCGCGACCTCCGGTTACCGCGCCGAGGACACCAAGTTCTCGGCCCTCCTCGCCCAGGCGAGCAAGGGCGCGATCGCCTTCGCCTCCTCGGGCGACACCTACATCCAGACCAAGTCCGGCCCGGTGACCAAGACCGATTCCCCCCTCGACGTGGCGATCCAGGGCGATGCCTGGCTCAGCGTCGGCGGCGCGAGCGGGCCGGTCTATACCCGCGATGGCCGCCTGACGATGGACGCCACGGGGCGCCTGCGCAACGTCAGCGGCCTGCCGGTCCTCGACGCGGGCGGCGGCCCGATCCTTCTCGATCCCCAGCAGGGACCGCCGACCATCGGCCGCGACGGCAGCGTCTCGCAGGGCGTGAACCAGGTCGGCTCCATCGGCCTGTTCACCCTCGACCCCAAGGGCACCCTGCGGCGGGCGGAATCGAACGGCGTGGCTTCGAGCCTTCCGGCCCGGCCCGTCCAGGATTTCACCCGCACCGGCATGGTCCAGGGCTTCGTCGAGGGTTCGAACGTCAACCCGATCCTCGAGATGACGAAGCTCATCACCATCCAGCGCGCCTTCGAGAGCGCGGCCAACCTCACCGCCGAGACCGAATCCTCGTTCCAGGGCTCCATCCGTTCCCTGAGCCCGCAGGGCTGAGGTGATGCAGGGCGAACCCACCGAAGCCGCTGCCGGCCCGGACGTCATCGACCGGCTTGCCGCCGCCCTCGCCTCCGGGCGCGAGGCCCTGCCCCTGGTCCGGGTCGCGGGTCCGATCCAGGAAGTCACCGCGACCGCCGCCCGGGTCGGCGGCGTCGCCCCCTTCCTCAAGCTCGGCGACCGGATGGGTTTCCGGGTCGGCGGCCGCGAGCAGGTCGGCGAGGTGGTCCGCATCGATGCCGGCGGCGTCACCCTGAAGCCGTTCGAGGCGCGCATCGAGGCGGGGATCGGCACGCCGGCCTATCGCCTCGGCGACCCGACCCTGCGGCCCCATGCGGGCTGGAAGGGCCGGGTCGTCGACGCGCTGGGGCGCCCCATCGACGGGCGTGGCACGCTCGTGCCGGGACCGCGCGCGGTGCCCATCGACGCTGCTCCGCCGCCCGCCATGGCGCGCGGTCGGGTCGAGGCGCCGCTTCGCACCGGCGTGCGGGCCCTCGATCTGTTCACCCCCCTGTGCCTCGGGCAGCGCATCGGCATCTTCGCGGGCTCGGGCGTCGGCAAATCCACGCTGCTCGCGATGCTCGCCGGCGCCACCGGCTTCGACAGCGTCGTCGTCGCCCTGGTGGGCGAGCGCGGCCGCGAGGTGCGCGAGTTCCTCGAAGGCCCGATGGCAGGCAACCTCGACAAGGCCGTGGTGGTGGTCTCCACCGGCGACGAGAGCCCGATGATGCGGCGCCAGGCGCCCAAGGTCGCCATGGCCATCGCCGAGGCATTTCGCGATGCCGGCGACTCCGTGCTGCTCATCGTCGATTCCGTGACCCGCTACGCCCATGCGGCCCGCGACGTCGCCCTGGCGGCGGGCGAGCCGGCGGTGGCCCGGGGCTACCCGCCGAGCGTCTTTTCGGATTTGCCGCGCCTCCTCGAACGGGCCGGCCCCGGCCGCGACGGTTCCGGCTCCATCACCGGCATCTTCTCCGTGCTGGTGGACGGCGACGACCACAACGACCCCGTCGCCGACTCGATCCGCGGCACCCTCGACGGTCACGTGGTCCTCGACCGGGCCATCGCCGAGCAGGGCCGCTACCCGGCCGTCGATCTCCTCAGCTCGATCTCGCGCCTCGCCACCGCCGTGTGGACGCCCGAGCAACGCGAACTCGTGCGTCGCCTCAAGGCGATGATGGCGCGGTTCGAGGAGACCCGCGACCTCAGGCTCATGGGCGGCTACCGCGCCGGCGAGGACGCCGAACTCGATCAGGCCATCCTCCTCGTGCCGCGCATCTACGAGGCCCTGCGCCAGGAGCCCGGCATGGCCCCGAGCGCGGACGCCTTCCTCGAACTCGCCCAATCCCTACGGAGCTGACGCCCAAGGACGCGACCAGCCCCGCGCAAGCCATCCTGCCTTTAGTGCCGTCCAGCACGGCCCGCCGTTTCACCGAGGTCATCCCATGAGTCTCATCAGCGTCCTGCGCACCGGCGTCTCCGGCATGAACGCGCAGTCGAGCCGCATCTCGACGGTGGCCGAGAACATCCAGAACGCCGGCACCACGGGCTACAAGCGCACCGGCACCGAGTTCTCGTCCCTCATCCTCGATTCCAGCAGCACCGGCGATTACAATTCCGGCGCCGTCGAGACGGTGATCCGCCGTTCGGTCTCGGCGCAGGGCCCCGTCTCCTTCACCACCTCGAAGACCGATCTCGCCATCCAGGGCAACGGCTTCTTCGTGGTTCGCGACAGCAACAACGCCACGTCGCTGACCCGCTCGGGCAACTTCGTCGAGGACGGACCAACGGGAAACCTCGTCAATTCCGGCGGCTTCACCCTCATGGGTTACGCGGTGGGCGAGAACGGCGAGGCGACGCCGGCCCTCAACAGCACCGCCAACATGGTGCCGGTCAACGTCTCCACCCTCGGGATGAGGGCCACGGCGACCAAGGCGGCGACGATCAGCGGCAACCTACCAGCCGACGCGGCCCCCCTGGCCGCCCCCTTGTCGGATAAGGTCTACACCAAGAAGACCTCCATGGTGACCTACGATCAGCTCGGCAACAAGGTCACGCTCGACATCGTCCTCGGCAAGACCGCAACGGCCAACCAATGGCAGGCGCAGGTCTACATTCCGGGCAACGACACGGCCCTCGCGACCGTGACCCTGGGCTTCGATGCCAACGGCCAGATCTCCGATCCGGCGGCCGTCACGGCGGCGGTCTCCCGGTTGGCCGCCGCCAACGGCACGTCGATCAACCTCGATATGTCGAAGATCACCCAGCTCGCCGGCAGCTACGATCTCACGGGCACCGCAGACGGCAAGGCGCCCTCGGCGGTGACGGGCTCGGACTTCGCTTCGGACGGCTCCGTCTATGCCCTCTACGAGGACGGCAGCCGCGCCCTCGCCTTCAAGGTGCCGCTGGCCAACGTCGCGAGCCCCGACAACCTCGAGCCGCGCGCCGGCAACATCTACCTGCCCACCAGCACCTCCGGCGACCTCCAGATCGGCTTCGCCGGCCTTTCCGGGCTCGGTTCCATCAAGTCGAGCGCCCTGGAGCAGTCCAACGTCGACGTCTCGTCCGAGCTCACGGCCATGATCGAATCCCAGAGCGTCTACACGGCGAACTCGAAGGTGTTCATGACCGGCAACGAGCTCCTCGAGACCCTGATGAACCTCAAGCGCTGACGCGTCGGCCGGCACCATCGCGGCGGCCGGCCCCGCGCCGATCCCTGGACGTCCCGGCCTCTCCGTCCGCATCGCCTCCGACACGCGCGCTCCCTCAGGAACCCCACGATGGGCCTCTCCCTGGCGCTCAACAGCGCCCGCACTTCCCTGGCGGCCTCCGCCGCGCAGATCGCCGTCACCGCGCGCAACACCGCCGGGGCGAACGATCCGTACTATGCGCGCCGGATCGCGACGGTTGTCACGGCGGGGGGCGGAAGCGCCGTCAACGTCCTGCGGGCCGCCGACGCGGCCCTGTTCGGCCGCAAGATGCTCGCGACCTCCGAGGCCGCCGGCAGCCAGGCCGTGCTCGATGGTCTCCAGACCTTGAGCCAGACCATCGGCGACACCGATTCGACAACGTCGCCGGCCGCCCGCCTCGGTGCTCTCAACGCCGCCCTGCAGGCGGCGGCCAACAAGCCCGATTCCGTCGAGTTGGCACGCAACGCCGTCGAGGCCGCCCGCGATCTCGCCGGGAGCCTCAACACGGCCGCCGCGGCCGTCCAGACCGTGCGCCAGCAGGCCGATACGGCCATGGCGACCTCCGTGGTGCGGATCAACGATCTGCTCGTCTCCTACGAGGCGGCGAATCAGACCGTCACCCGCGGCACCGCCATCGGCGCCGACGTCACCGATGCCCTCGACGACCGCGACCGCATCCTCACCCAGCTCTCCGAGGAGATCGGCATCACCACGGCCGTCCGCGCGGGCAACGACGTGGCGATCTACACCGACAGCGGCGTGCCCCTGTTCGAGCGCGGCGCACGCAAGGTGACCTTCGAACCGACCGCTGCGTTCAGTGCCGGTTCGACGGGCAAGGCCGTCATGATCGATGGCGTGCCCGTCACCGGGGTCGCCTCGCCGATGCCCGCCCGCTCGGGCCGGATCGTCGGCCTCGCCACCCTGCGCGACGACGTCGCCGTGCGTTACGAGACCCAGCTCGACGCCCTCGCGGGCGGGCTCGTCACCGCCTTCGCCGAACCCCGCACGAACGGCACGGGACCGGCCGCCCTGATGGGCCTGTTCACGGACGGATCCGCGGGGGTCCCGGCCCGGTTGCCCGTCGCCGAGACGGGGCTCGCCGCCAAGATCCGCATCAATGCCGCCGTCGATCCCCGCATGGCCGGCAGCGCCCTCGACACCCTCCGCGACGGCGGGATGAACGGGGCCGACTACCGCAGCAACACCGGTGCCGCCGCTTATGCCGACCGCCTGCGCGGCTTGGTGTCCGCGCTCGGCGCCGACCGCACCTTCGATGCCGCCACCGGCCTGCGCACCAGCGACAGCCTGCTGTCCTTCGCCACGGGGTCGGCCGGTTGGCTCGAAGGCCAGCGCAAGTCGGCCGCGTTCCTGGCCGATTACGAATCGACCCTGCTGGCGCGCACGAGCGACGCCCTGTCCAACGCGGTGGGGGTGAACACCGACGACGAGACGGCGAGGGCGCTCGAACTCGAACGGTCCTACACCGCCTCGGCCAAGCTGCTGACCCTGGTGAACGACCTTCTCAAGACCCTGATGGATGCGGTGCGATAATCGCCATGCGGATGAATGCCACCTCGACCTTGAGTCTCTGGAACGCACCGCGCACCGGCGCCCAGCGAATGCAGACGGAGATCGCACAGGGCACCAAGGAGCTCGCCACGGGCCGTCACGCCGATGTCGGCCTCGAACTCGGCAGCCGGACCGGCCTGGCCCTCGGACTGCGCCAGCAGAAATCGGAGCTTCAGGCGCTGCAGGACGGCAATGCCGGGGCGACCCTGCGTCTGAGCACGACCCAGGCGGCGCTCCAGCAGATCCAGGCGGCCGCGGATTCGACCCTCAAGACCCTCATCGGCGTACCGGTGGCGGACCGCGCGGCCGTGGTGAAGGACATGGCCGCGAGCCAGCTCGCGGCGCTGACCGCCGTGCTGAACACCGCCGCCGACGGCCAATCCGTCTTCGGGGGGACCAACACGGGGGCGTCGCCCATGACTGCCTACGGAGCCGGATCGGCGGCGAAGTCGGCCGTCGATGCGGCCTTCACCCTTGCGGGCGGCACGTCCATGAGTGCCGCAGGGATGGAGGCCTTCCTCGCGGAGGGCGGCCCCCTCGACACCCTGTTCGGCAACGGCGCCTGGAAGGCCAGCTGGTCGAAGGCGTCGGATACCACCCTCGACAGCCGCATCTCCCTCAGCGAGACCGTGGAGACGTCCGCGACGGCCAATGCGCCCGCCATCCGCCGGCTCGCCATGGCCTACGTCGTCGCGTCGGGCCTCGACCTGTCGCGCCTGCCGGCCGACGTGCAGGCCGTCGCGACCGATCGGGTCGCGGGCCTGCTCGGCGAGGCGAGCAAGGGGCTGGTGTCGATCCAGGCCAATCTCGGTCGCGCGCAGGCGCGGATCTCCGATGCGAACACCCGTCTCGATGCGCAGAAGGCGCTCCTCGACAAACAGGTGCAGGCGATGGAGGGGATCGATACCGCCGAGACCAAGACGCGGATCGACCAGCTGACGACCCAGATGCAGATTTCCTACTCCCTGACCGCCCAGCTGCGTCAGCTGAGCCTGGTCTCCTACCTCTGAGGCGACCCTTTCCCGGCGCGGCGGCCTGGCCGGTGCGCGGGACACGACAGCCCCGAAACGCGACAGCGGCGCGGCGGGCCCGGACACAACGAGGCGGATTGCCATGTACCAGTTTTCCTACGCCGAGATTCTGGAAGACGCCCCCGAGATCGGCCGCGAACGCGAGCGCGCCGCCTTCGACCGGGCGCTCGATCTCATGCGCATCGCCGATCATCCGGCGGCGGCCGTGGCCGACCGGACGGCGGCGGCCGAGTTCATCCAGAAACTCTGGGCGGTCCTCATCGACGACCTCACCAGCCCCGAGAACGCCCTGCCCGAGGCCCTGCGCGCCGACCTCGTGTCCCTCGGCCTGTGGAGCATGCGCGAGTCCAATGCCGTCCTCAGCACGCCCACCCATGGCTTCTCCGCGCTGATCGAGGTCAACGCCTCGATCCGCAACGGCCTGCGGTGAGGTCCGGCATGCGCCTGTCCCTGCGCGCCGGCGAGCGGGTCTTCATCAACGGCGCCGTCCTGCGCGTCGACCGCAAGGTCTCCCTCGAACTTCTCAACGATGCGACGTTCCTGCTGGAGACCCACGTGCTCCAGCCCGAAGAGGCGACGACGCCCCTGCGCCAGCTCTACTTCGCGGCCCAGACCATGGTGATGGAGCCCGCCAACGCCGCGCGCGCACGCGACCTCTACCGGACGCTCCAGGCCGGCATCCTCGCGGCCGTGACCGAGCCGGACATCCGCGACGGTCTCGCGGCGGCGGGCGCCTGCGTCGAGGCCGACCGTCTCATCGAGGCGCTCAAGCTGATCCGCGGCCTGTACAGGGCGGAGGCGGCCCTGCTCGCCGAAGCCACCGGCATCGCCGGGCCTGAGCTCTCCGCCCCACCCGCGCGCGGCCCCGGCCGCGCGCCATCTCTTCCCCGCACGGCCTGAAGGCCCTCACCCCGGAGACCCGCTCGTCATGGCCGTCGGAAGCAGCACCAGCACCCCCCCTACACAGACGGCCACGGCCGCCACCGCGGCCAAATCCGCGAGCGGCGTCGCTGCCTCGATGAACGCGGACACGTTCCTGACCCTGCTCATGGCGCAGCTCAAGAACCAGGATCCGACGAAGCCGATGGATTCCACCGCCTATGTCGGTGAGCTCGCCACGTTCTCGCAGGTCGAGCAGGCGACGAAGACCAACTCCAAGCTCGATTCCCTGCTGTCCTCGAGCTTCCTCTCGCAGGCGGACCAGATCATCGGCCGCACCATCACGTCCGCCGACGGCAACACCACCGGCGAGGTCCAGTCCGTGAAGATCACGAGCGAAGGCGCGCTCGCCCGCCTCACCAACGGCAAGGACGTCCTGCTCGCCGAGGGCATCTCGCTCTCGCAGTGAGGTCCACTCACCCCACGGGTGAAATCCGTGTAGGACCGACAACGGGCGGGACGCGGCAGCGACCCATCAGGGATCACCACGCGAGAAAGGTCAGCGGATGAACGAGGTCGATGCCCTCGAACTCGTGCGCGCCGCGATCTGGACGGTGATCGTCGGCGCCGGCCCGGCGATCGGCGCGGCGATGCTCATCGGCATCGCCATCGCGCTACTGCAGGCGCTCACACAGATCCAGGAGGTCACCCTGACCTTCGTGCCGAAGATCGTGGTGATCCTGCTCGTGCTCCTCATCACCTCGTCGTTCATCGGCGGCCAGATCTCGACCTTCGCCGAGGCCACCTACGGGCGCATCGTCACGGGGTTCTGACGGGCGTCGCCGGTGCCCCCCGGCGGTCTTCGCGGGCCGCTGGGCGAATGCCGGTCCGGCGTCAGGAATTGTAGGTCACCAGGGCGACCACCCACGACCCGTGTTCATGCACGAGGGTATGGGCCTCGGTGTCGTTCGCCGTGGCGCGATCCGGATCGGACTTCTCGATCTTGTAGACGTCGTAGCTCGCGGACTTGCTCGCGGGACCGACGTGACCGAAGCCGCGGGGAGCCCGTCGGAATTGGCGGTCGAACAGACAGACCGCGTCGACGGGCGAATCGACATCGCCGGCCTGACCAAACCGAGCCGTGTCGCCGTAGACCTGTCCCGTCGCCTTTTCGATCGCGATGAAGCGCGCCATTCCAATCCTCAATTGTGACCCTGCGGCCGAGGTGGTGCCACGGAGCGCCCGCTGCAAGCGCGAGGCCTCAATTGATCGGAGAGCCATCCGGCCGCGCCGAGTGGGGGAAGCCCCGGCACAAAGCGCTCGGGAGGAGGCGGAACGCGTGCTTCGCTTTCCTGCGGCACGGCGTTCCTACGACACGGCCTTCAGCTTGTCGGCCATGAACTGCACCTTGTCCCGGCGCGACGAGAACGTCATCGTGAAGAACACTGCACGATCTTTGTATGTCGTTGTCGATGGACAGCTTATGCTCTGAAACACCGGGGCGCAGTGGACACGGTGTCCAGTTTGTCCTTCACAAAGCGCGCCCATTTTGCGCACTTGCGCCCATCGTGGGCGCGGCCCGCGCGCATCATTCTGCAGCGTCCAGTAGGCCCGCGGAAATTTTCTCGACCGCTTCTCTGGTCGCTTCCGGCGCGTGATGGCGATAGACCCGCTCGGTCATGGCGATCGTGTTGCCGAGCAGATCGGCGATGTGCGCGATCGGCACCCCGCGGCGCGCCATCTGCGTGGCCGCCGTATGCCGGAGAACGTGCGGGCTGACGTCGGCCACCTCGGCGTGCTTCGCGATCAGCTTGATCACCGAATAGGGGTCGTTCGTCGTATCCAGCACGAACTCGGTCCGGCGCTCGGCGTAGGCGCGCTTCAGGACCGGCAGGAGCGCCGACGAGATCGGCGGCGATGTCCGGCGCTTCTTCGTCAGCCGGCGGCCCGGCACCGCGTAGTGGATGACACCGGTCTCGAAGTCGACGCGGTCCCATGTGAGCTGGCAGATGGCCGTCTTGCGGGCCGCCGTCTCGAGCGCCAACCACAGGAAGCGCTCGCCGCGCGACAGACGCGGGCCGGTGCGCAGGGCCTGCGCGGAGTTCAGAAGGCGCTGCATCTCGGGGATCTTGAGCCAGCGGTCGCGCGGGGCCGACGCCGTGGGCAGCCCGACGTCCGGGACATCGGCCTTCGCGATGAGCTTGCGGCGCCCGTGCGCGCACCAATTCAGGCAGGCCATCAAGATCGCGAGCTCGCGGCGCGCGGAGCCCGACACAGCCGGCCGGCCGATGCGCCCGGTCGCGCGCTTGTGCTCGTAGCTGTCGAAGGCGTTCTGGTTGAGCTGGGCCAGGGTCAGCGGGCCGAAGTGAAGCGAAAGCCGCCGCCACACGGAATCGAGCTGCTTGGCGATGACGGTTTTCGTCTCGACGTGCTCTTTGCGGTAGATCGGCCACAGATCGGCGACGGTCAGCGCGGCGGCCGCTGCTTCGGGTTCGGCGCCGGCTGTCTTCAGCCATTCCGTGAGATAAATCTGCGCCTTATAAAATTCCGTCTGGCGAGTGCTCTCACGCTTGCTTCGTCGGCCGACTGTCCAGTGGACATAGTAGACACCGTTGCCAGCGCGCTTGAGGGTCGGATCTGACATGTCGACCTCACGTGCTCTTCGAGATCCGCCGCGTCGATCAAGACGGGTCGCCCGGGCCGGTAGGCCAGCTTGCCGTCGAGACGCAGGCGCTTGATGGTCCACACGGAGCAGCGCAGCAGCGCCGCCGCCTCACTTTGCGTTAGAAGCCGCTGCATCGTCGTTCAGGATCTGCAGGATCTTCGCGCCGGCGTCGACGCTGACGAGCCGGTTCACGCGCAGCCACGCCTTCGTCTGGTCGGCCGACGAGACACGGAACTCGACAGACGGGGTGTCTTCTTCGATCGCGTCCTCGACGCGGCTCGGCCGCAGCGTGTCCATCGGGACGTTCAGAGCCTTGGCGAGCCGCGAGACGTTGATGTCGGTCGGCACGGCGTGGCCCAGGATATAATTCGAGATGCTGCCGCGCGTGATGCCGGCGCGGCGGCCGAGCTCGCTCTGCGACCAACCCTTCTTCAGCATCAGGTCGTAGAGCTTCCGGCCGAACGCTTCACGGCTGATCTCACCCGGTGCGAGCGGGTGAACGTCGTTGCCGTCGTTTTGCATGTGTATCCGGTTATTGGCAGCCATGATTCGCGTCCTCTCTTAGCTCGTATCGGTCTGTATGTCACGCTCTTGAGGGTGTCAAAGACATTTTGTCCATTTTGGCGGTTGACGCAGGACATTTTGTACTCCACCAATTGACATACAAATTCGCCTTAAGTTCGCATAGGGGTTGAAACCGTGTTCGACGGACGGGCGTTCATTCGCGGCGAGTTTGGATCGGCATCCGCCGTTCTTGATTTGTTCGATCGTTACGGGCTCAATGGCCCGGAGGCAGCCACAGTGCAGCAGTGGTGGCGCCGCAGCAGTGTGCCGGGTAGTTGGCTCGCGCGCTGTCTCTGCCTGCTGGAAATCGAGCACGGCCGCCCGGTTTCGCTAACAAAGTACATGACGAACGGGGGAAGCTGTGAGCGATGAGAGCCGCCAAAACGAGATTCGATGGTTCTGGACGCTGTCGCAAGGACTGCTCTGCGGCAACGAAATGTCGATATGGGAGCTGGTCGACGAGCTGCGCATGCTGCAGACCATGACGGATCAGCCGGCGCTGAAGGTCCGCTGCGCTGCGCTGATTCGTGAGCACGAGGTGTTTCTGGAAGGGAGAACGGCTTCGTGACGACCGACGTGTCCAATGTGTATATCACGCCGTACGTCACGATCCGGCTCGACGGCGCTCCGATGGGCAAGGAGCGCGTCCGGTTTTCCCGGGCGTCGGGCCGGACTTTTACGCCCGAGCGGACGGTTGCCTACGAGGGCCGGCTGGCCCTGGCGGCGCAGCAAGCGATGAACGGCCGGCCGTTGCTCGAAGGGCCGCTGGCCGTCGACATCGTGGCGAACATGCCGATCGCCGAGAGCTGGCCGAAGAAACGGCGTGCGGCGGCCCTGGACGGGACCGAGCGGCCGACGAAGAAGCCCGACGCCGACAACGTCGCGAAAATGCTCGACGCGCTCAATCTGGTCGTGTGGCCGGACGACGGCCAGGTCGTCGATCTCCGGGTGCAGAAGTTCTACAGCGCGGCGCCGTCGCTCACGGTGCGGGTACGACAGATTGGACCGGACGATGAGCAAAGGGTGGACATGCACGCGCTGCGATTATCGCTCGGCGGAACCGCCGCCGTACTGCGGCCGGACGCTTTGCCCGTCGCCGAGGGAAAAGACGTCTTCGGCTGACCCCGTGATCGAGCGGCGCTCAACGCTGATGACGGCTATGCGGATTGACGGCATGATCGTCGTGTCGGCCGACGGCAAGCCTGTGCTCGAGATGACCGATCGCAACGCCGCGTTTTTGATCGCTCGTTTGGCTGTCACCCTCGGCGATAATTTTGCTTGACGCCGTTGTCCATTCTGTCCACTGTCCTGACATACACCTGATATACACGCTGAACCTGACGGGCTGGATTGCCGCTGTGATTCCTTATCCACATCAAATCGCGGATGGACGCTGGCTCGCGGATAGAGCCACGGCGCTCAACGCCTCCGATTGCCGGACTGGTAAGACGGGCACGGCTATCATCGCCGCGGACATGATTCTGGCGGTTCGCATCCTAGTCGTCACGACGGCCTCCGGTCGGGCGGTCTGGCGCAAGGCGTTTCAGGAGTGGCCGGCGTTCCCCCGCAGCGTCAGCATCGACCCGAGCGTGGCCGACGTTCAGATTCTGTCTTGGGCCGGCGCGACGCAGGCCGAGAAGCGTGCCGCGCTGCTGAAACAGCGGTTCGACCTGCTCATCCTGGACGAGAGCCACGCCGCAAAGTCCTTCGACGCCGCCCGGACGTGCTCAGTCTATGGCGACCCCCGGAGTGCCGGTGATGAGGTCGCCGCCGCGGTAGCCTTAAGAAGTCGAGCGGCGGTCGTCTGGTGCCTCTCCGCTACCCCGTGCGCCAACAGCCCGGCTGATCTGTACCCGATGATGCGCTCGCTCTGCCCGGAGCGCTTGGCCGCGCGCGGCGACATGCCGGACGTTCTCAGCCACGCAGCCTTCATGGACCGGTACGTCATCACCCGGCCGAAGCGGATCTCGCGATTCCGGTCGATCGACGTGGTCGTCGGCGGGCAGAACCTGGAAGAATTGCGGACCCGGCTCGACGGTTTCGTCAACCGGCGCACGCAGGCCGACGTCGGCATCCGGGCGCCGATCTATGAGACGCTGCCGCTACTGGTGTCGGAGAAGCAGCGGCGTGCCCTCGACAATGTCGATACCATCGCCCTGCTGAAGGCCGCCGACGAGGGCGACACCAAGGCGCTGGAGATGCACCTGGGACCGCTGCGGCGGCTGACCGGTGAGATCAAGGCGAAGGCCGTCGTCGAGGCCGTGAAGGAAGCGCTCGACAACGGGCTCGACAAGATCGTGCTTATGGCGTGGCACACGGACGTGATCCTGGCTCTCGGCCTCGCGCTCATGGATCGCGGCGTCGCGTTCATCGACGGATCGACCTCCGCGAAGCACCGCGAGGAAGCCGAGCAGCGGTTCCGGGATCTGCCGAACGTCCGCGTCTTCATCGGCCAGATCCAGGCCGCCGGCGAGGCGATCGATCTATCTGCCGCATGCGAATTATGGTTCGTCGAGAGCTCCTTCGTACCGAAGGACATGGCGCAGGCCGCTCTCCGGATCACCAACCACACGCAGCGCCGACAGGCGTTCGTGAAGGTCTGCACCCTCGCCGGGTCCATCGACGAGGCGCTGCAGTCGTCCCTGATGCGGAAATGGTCCGCGATACGAGAGGTGCTCAAGTGAGCCTACAGATCATCTTCACCACGGAACGCGGCCCTGACATCGGCTCGTCGGCCGACCAGGTCGCCGAGGCCCTGGCTGCCATCGGCTTCATCCGCCGCCCCGAAAATATCACGCTGGACACGGCGCCCGTCGTCACGCCTGTGTTGTCCAATCTGTCCACTGACACGGTGGACAAACCGTCAGACCAGCAGCCCGCGTACAGCGCCGCGGCGGCCGAAGCGGAGACGCGGCCGACCGCCGACAAGCCGGCGCGTGAGCGCGGCAAGCCGTCGGCCGGGCGGAAGCGCCGCACCGCCGAGGAGGTCGCGGAGGACGAGGCGGCCGACGCCCGGGACAACGCCGCGGCCGGCGTGCCGACGATCGCCAGCATGACGACGCTGCCGGCCGACAGCACTCCCGAGCAGGTTGCCGAGGCGTTCGCGAACCTGAAGTCGGGCGCGGCGATCAGCACTGGCGAGGAGCGCGTCGGCCCCGAGGACGATGCCCCGGAAGTCCAGGCGCAAGACGCAGCCGACGAGGCCGCCGAAGCGGAGGGCGGCAAGATCCAGGACATGCTGACCCACGACGATCTGCGCAAGGCGATGGGCGACTACGTCACCCGGTACGGCATGCCGGCGGCTCAGATCGACGGACCTACCATCTTCAACGCGGCGCTGGGGGACGTCCCGGCCGGCGCCGTGGAGAAGGACGGCACGACCCCGGCGACGGCCTGGCGCATGACGCTGGTGCCGGACACGCAGGAGGCCCTCGGGAAGGCCGTAGGCGCGTGGCGCGAGGCTCTCGCGAAGAACCCCTGGAAGCGTGACGCGGTGGGAGGCTGAGATGGCAGACAGTCCCGCCAACATCGAAGTCGCGGTTCATATGTCCATGACGGCGCCCGTCGGGCGGCCTTACGTCCAGCTCTTCTTCAGAGCACCGAACGGCGAAGAAGCAGAGTGTCAGATCGACCTGCTCACGGAAATCACCGGGGCTGAATTTGCCGCCATCAGAGACGCTGGTGACGCCACTGCTGAAAGCGAGTTGTGGCGTCGGTTGCAGAAGACAATCACGACGTGGGCGGGGGACTTCGATGTCGTCATCACCTGACCACGGCGCCCGCGATCACGCCGTCTGGTCGGCCTCGGCAACCGCGAGGAACTGGCAATGTGCCGGAGCGCTCGCGCTCACGATGAACACCCCCGAGCAGCGCGAATCCATCCACGCGGCTCGGGGCACCGCCACGCACCAGGTAGCCGAGAAGATGCTGCGCGGCGGCCCCACGCCGAAGCTCGGCGACATCGAGGCCACCAAAGGGCACCAGATCGAGGTCGACGAGGAGATCCTGGCTTCGGCCGAGATGTACGTCGGCTACGTCATCGACACGGTTCGGTGTTCCGGCGCGGGTACGGCCCCGCTCCTGATGATCGAGCAGCGCTTCGATCTCGGCCCTCTCGGCGGCCCGTTCGAGGCCGGCGGCACGGCGGATGCGGTGATCTACGACGGCTACCTGAAGCGTCTGCAGGTGATCGACCTGAAGCACGGCATGGGCGTCGTGGACGTCAAGGGCAACCCGCAGCTGCGGACCTATGCCCTTGGGGCTCTGCTCGCCAACCCGGGCCTTGCGGTCGACCAAGTCACGGTGACGATCGTCCAGCCCCGGGCGCCCCACCGTGACGGCAAGATCCGGTCGGAGACCTTCCACGTCGCCGATCTGATCGACTGGACGGCCGATCTGTTGGTCGCGATGCGGCGGTCGAAGCAGGCCGCCGACGAGCATGCAGCGTGCGGCGGCAACGCCGTGCTGCTGGAGGCGTGGGCCGAGAAGTGGCTGCGCCCCGGGAAATGTAAATTTTGCGCGGCCGAGGGCTGGTGCCCGAAGCTGCGCAAGAAGTCCCTCGATGTCGCCGGGCTGTGGTTCGACGACATGGACCGGCCAAAGCTCAACGCTCCGGCCGAACAGAGCCCCGAGGCCGTCGCACGCGATCTGGCGGCGCTCGACATGCTGGAGGACTGGATCAAGGCGCGGCGGGCGTACGCGCACGCTCTCGCCGAGGCCGGCACGCCGCCTCCCGGGTATCGGCTGGTCGACAGCTACGGGCACCGCAAGTGGGGTGCTCCGGAAGCCAAGATCGTCGCCGATCTGAAAGCGGTCGCCGGCCTGGACGCCGACGACGTCTACGATCGCAAACTGAAGACCCCCGCCGCGATCGACAAGATTGTCGGCAAGGCGGGGGCCGAGAAGCTGAAATCCATGTGGCTAAAGCAAATCACCGGCAGAACGCTCGTGAAGGCCGACGCCACGGATCGCCCCGATGCGCCCGCGATGGCGGATCGGTATTTTGAAGCAACGGAGTAACTGACATGGCAATGGCACGCAGCGACGACTTCAAGACCCCGGCCTGCCGGGTTTCCTACGCGCAGCAGCTGTTCAAGCCGCGTGCGGCCAAGAACAGCACGACCAAGAAGTACGGCTGCACGCTGATCTTCCCGCTCTCGGCCAAGGCCGTGCTCGAGAAGGTCGTCGCCGAGGTCGTGACGGCGCAGTGGGGTGAAAAGGGCATCGCCCGGGCGAAGGCCGGCGGCATCCGTCTTCCCTTTCTGGCCGGTGACGGCAAGGAGGCCCGCTCGAAGGAGACCGGCGAACTGCACCCCGGCATGTCGGCTGATG
Source organism: Methylobacterium sp. Leaf87 (assembly GCF_001422775.1). Classification (NCBI taxonomy): domain Bacteria; kingdom Pseudomonadati; phylum Pseudomonadota; class Alphaproteobacteria; order Hyphomicrobiales; family Methylobacteriaceae; genus Methylobacterium; species Methylobacterium sp. Leaf87. The sequence goes on from NZ_LMMI01000012.1 coordinate 125,479, forward strand.
TGTTCTTCATCCGGACGCAGGCCAACGAGGACCGCCCGCCCGTGGTGCGCTTCCGCTCCGCGACGATCCCCGCCACCGAGGAGGAGGTCTACAGCGGCTGCTACGGCTTCGCGGTGCTGAACGCCTTCGCCTGGAACAACAGTGAGAGCGGCGACGGCGTCTCGTTCGGCATCGGCTACTTCCAGAAGACCGGCGATGGTGAGCGGCTCGGCGGTGGCGGCGGTGTCGACGTCGACAAGTACTTCGAGAAGATCGCGGACGAGGGCGCTGCCCCGGCCGAAACGAAGTCGGGCCAGGGCGCCGGCGGCCTGTTTGGCTGATCTGTACTGTCCATTTTGTCTACTGTCGCCGGGTGACACCGGCGGCAGCCCCGCCCATCAGGAGCAAAGATCATGACCTACGACACACCCCGCGGCATGCCGCTTTCGGATCACCCTGGCGCCAACCCGAACCGCGGCCGGTTCGGGAAGCGTGGCTACACCGGCATCAGCTACAAAAGGGGCGAGGGCCGCGACCGGACCACTGTGTTCGGCATCGGCGACTGCTCGCGCTGGCTGCCCCACGCCAGCAACCGCGAAGCCACCCGTCGCCTCCGGCAGATGGAGGCGCGCCGTGGCTGAAGAAAGCCTCCTGACCGCCGCCCGCCGGATCGTGCGCTTCATCCGCATCGATGACGCCCACGGCGGCCTTCTCAGCACCGAAACCGTCCAGGCCGCCGACACGCTCGACAAGCAGGTCCGCCGTGCGGCCGCGCAAACCGACGCGCCGACCCCTGCCCTGAACGAGGAGATCTGACCGATGACCGACAGCACGCCCGGACCGGGCCACAACAGCGTCTCCGCCGACCAGCTCAAGAGCTTCATCGAACGGGTGGAGAGCGTCGATTCGGAGATCGCCGATCGGCAGAGCGACCGCCGCGAGATCCTCGCAGAGGCAAAAGGGTCAGGATTCGACACGGCCGCGATCCGCAAGCTGATCCAGATCCGGAAGCAGGACCGCGCGGAGCGCCAGGAGCAGCAAGCCATCCTGGAGATGTACGCGCAGGCCCTCGGCATGGGGGACGTGTTCGCGTGATCGGCCCCGAGGAAGCCAACCGCCGCGGTCTCGGCCTGGCCCGCGGCGCGATGATCGCCATCAGCGTCGAGCTGGTCGTCGTTCTGGTCTTCGCGTGGTGGGTAGCGTCGTGAAGGAGCAGCCCTGGCACGCGAAAGCTCGGGAGATGCTGGCCGCCGGCGCGACCCACACCGTCACGTCGGCGGCCTGCGGCATCTCCACGACGACATTGGCGCGATTCACCAGCCCGGCCTACCGGGCCGCGCAGCAGAAGAAGTCGGTCGAGCGCAACCGGGAGCGGTACGCCACCGATCCGGAGTTTCGGGCGCGAGCCCTGGAAACGAACAGAGAGCGCCGTCGGCGCTGGCGCCTGCGCAAGGACGCCAAGTGCGAGGCCTACGATTCGGGCCGCCGCTACGAGGACGTCTGCGCCGCTTGGGACATCACCCCGTAACCCGCCACCACAGGAGACCGTCATGAAGCGGTACGAAGTCACCGACGTGTTCGGGACCGTGCACGAGATCAACTGCGATTTCATGTTCAACAACGGCGGAGAGATCGTCTTCCGATCCGGCGAGCGCGGCTCGACAGAGCTGGTCGCCACCTTCGCGTCCGGCCAGTGGGCCTCGTGCATCAACGTTACGAAGCGCGAGAAGACGGGAGCTGCTTCATGAGCCGTTGGCCCGTATTCCTCATGCAGCACGCCGAGCTCGCGGCGTCGCAATCCAAGGACACCACCCAAGTCGGCGCGTGTCTTGTCGCTCCCGACGGCCGGACGAGCCTGCTGACCAGCTACAACGGCCCGCCGGCCGGGGTCGAGGACCGGCCGGAGCGGCGCGAGCGCCCCGAGAAGTATCTGTGGGCGAGCCACGCCGAGCAGAACCTGGTCGCCAAGGCAGCCAAGCACGGCGTCCGGACCGAGGGCTGCACCGTCTACGCGACGCACCATCCCTGCGCGGCGTGCGCGCAGTCGCTGATCCAGGCCGGCATCGTCTGCGTGATCGTCGGCCCGGGCGAGACCCGTATGCCGAGCGAGCAGTTCGAGGTCGCGAGCGTGATGTTCGCCGAGGCCGGCGTGACGAAGCGCTGGCTGCGCGAGGGGAGCATTCAGGTATGACGCTTGACCAGCTTCTCGCCGATGCGGCGGCCCGAGGCCTCACGCAGTTTTCGCTGAACCGGATGCACAGCCGGGAGGCGATGTGGCAGGCCTCGTCACGCTGGACGTGGTCCGACGGCTTTCGCATCGCGATCCAGCCCTCGCCGGAGGCCGCCGCTGCGGAAGCACTGTCGGCGCAGCCCGTGTCGGACCAGCGCGGGCGCGCGCCGGAGCTGCCGGCCGTCGTGTCGGTGTTCGACTGATGGCCGCCTACTACAACGAGATCGACCCCTACGCGGCGGCTTGGCTGCGCAATCTGATCGCTGCGGGCCACATCGCGCCCGGCGACGTCGATGAGCGGAGCATTCTGGATGTTCGACCCTCCGAGCTGCGCGGATACGAGCAGTGCCACTTCTTCGCCGGCATCGGTGTATGGAGCCGCGCACTGCGGCTCGCGACATGGGCCGACGACCGCCCGGTCTGGACCGGCTCCTGCCCCTGCCAACCTTTCAGCGCGGCAGGCAAAGGAGGCGGGTTTGCTGATGAGCGGCACCTTTGGCCCGCATGGCACCACCTCATCCGAGAGTGCCGCCCTGCGCGAGTTCTTGGCGAGCAGGTTGATGGCAAGGACGGCCGGCTGTGGGTCGACCTTGTTCAAACTGACCTGGAAGCGGACGGCTACGCCTTCGGGCCGATCGTACTCCCTGCTGCGGGCGTCGGTGCTCCGCACCCCCGGCACAGAACATGGTTCGTGGCCGACGCCGACGGTGATGGACGCGAACCGGGGCGCCAAGGATTCGCGCCCGTGGGACACCGGCCGGCCGCTCAACCAGATCGCGGCCTTGGCCTCGTGGGCGACGCCGGCCGCCAAGGAAGCGGGCGGCACGCCGGAGCAGTTCCTGGCGCGCAAGGTGAAGGCGCGGGAGAACGGGGCCGAGCTTGGCATCAGCTTGACCAGCTTGGCGCTGCAGGCGCAGCTGTCCACTTGGGCGACACCGGCGAACAGAGATTATCGCACGCCGAACTTGAAGCCCTACTCGGAGCGGGGCGGGGGAGCGAAGGGGCAGCAGCTCAACAATCAGGTCGTACATTCTGGTCCGGCCCTGACTGGCTCTTCTGCCGAGACGGCAAGTGGCGCCCGGTTGAACCCGGCACATTCCCGCTGGTTGCAAGCGCTCCCGCCCGCATGGGACGCCTGCGCGCCTATGGCAACGCGATCTGCGCGGAAGCCGCGAAAGCCTTCATCCAAGCCGCCGATGCCGCTCTCGCTGACCGGCGGAATCTTCGACTGACGGACGTGTTCGCATGAGCCTGGAAATCGACTTCGAGACCCGCAGCGACGTCGATCTGCGGAAGCACGGTGCATATCGCTACTTCGCGTCGCCGCACACGGCGCCGCTCATGGCCTCCTACAAGCTGGACAACGGCCCGGTGCGGCGGTGGCGTCCGCCCGCGCCATGTCCGGCTGATATCGTCGCGCACGTCGAAGCCGGCCGGACAGTCGTCGGGCACAATGTCTCGTTCGAGCGCGGGCTGTGGCAGAACGTGCTGACGCCCCGCTATGGATGGCCGGCGCTGCGGCTGGAGCAATGCCGCTGCACGGCCGCCACGGCCGCCGCCATGTCGCTGCCCCGCGCGCTCGGCGATCTCGGGGCGGCGCTCGGCCTGGACGTGCAGAAGGACAAGGAGGGGTCGAAGCTGATCCGCCGCTTCTCCCTGCCGCGCAAGCCCCGCGGTGACGAGCCGCCCGGGCTGTACTTCAACGACGCGACGACCCACCCCGACGAGTTCGAGCGCTTCCACGACTATTGCGACGTCGATGTGGAGACGGAAGCCGCCGCCGATGCCCGCATGATCCCGCTGTCCGACGAGGAGCAAGAGCTGTGGATCATCGACCAACGCATCAATGATCGGGGCATCCGAGTCGACGTCGTCTCGGCGCGCGCCGCGCTGGCGTTGGCGGACGAGGCCAAGCGCCAGCTCGACCGGGAGATGCGGCTGGCGACCGACGGCTACGTCCCGGCGTGCTCGCAGCCGGGCAAGCTGGTGGAGTGGGTGCAGGGCCAAGGCGTCGGCCTGCCGTCGGCCGCGAAAGCCGAGATCGAGGAGCTGCTGGAGTGCGACGACCTGCCGGCCAACGTGCGCCGGGCCGTCGAGATCCGCCAGGAAGCCGCCAAGACGTCGGTGGCGAAGTTGTCGTCCTTCCTGGATCGCGCGTCTGATGACGGACGGATCAGGGGGGCCTTCCTGTTCTGCGCGGCGGGCACCGGCCGATGGTCGAGCGTCGGCGCGCAGTTGCACAATCTCCCCCGCCCTCGAAAGGAATTTGGCGATGCACACCTGGACCCCGCCGCTCTATTTGGAGCGATCCGAACATCAGATCCGGGCTGGCTGCGGGATTTGTACGGCGAAGTTCTTGGCCGACCCTTGTGGCTTATATCGGACGCGCTACGCGGTTTCCTTTGGGCTGGAGCAGGGAACGATCTACTCGTGGCGGATTATAGCGGCATTGAAGGTGCCGTAGCGGCTTGGGAGGCCGACGAAGCTTGGAAGGTCCAGGCGATGTTCGACCTGATCGCCGACCCGACCCTGCCCGATCTATACCGGCGCTCGGCCGCGGGCATCTTCAACGTGCCGGTCGATCAGCTCGGCAAGAAGGACGTCCGGCGTCAGGTCGGCAAGGTGTCCGAGCTCAGTCTGCAGTACCAGGGCGGCGTCGGCGCTTTCCGGTCGATGGCTCGGAATTACAGCCTGAAGATCGATCCGGTCTACGCCCCGGTGTGGGCGGCCGCCGACGAAGAGCGCCGGGAGAAGGCGGTCAAGCGCTACGAGGCGTGCTGCAAGCGCGGCGACCCGACGACGACCGTGCTGTCGCGCGAGGGCTGGCTGGCCGCCGAGCTGGTCAAGGTCGGCTGGCGCGCGACGCACCCGGCAATCGTCGGCCGCTGGTCCGGTCTCGAGGACGCCATCCGCGCCGCGATCCAGGCGCCCGGCCAGATCCAGCACGTCGGCCGGTGCTCGTACGTGGTGAAGATGGGCTTCCTATGGTGCCGGCTGCCGTCCGGCCGCTGCCTGGCGTACGGGGCGCCGCGGCTGCGCTCGATGGTCTGGTTCCGTCGGACCGGCATGGATTCCGGCGAAGTCATGGCGCGCGTCGAGGCCGAGGCCGCGGAGCTGGCCGGCGAGGGCAAGATCGACGGGGAAGCGAAGAAGGCCGCGACCGCGCTCGGGGTGAACAGCGTCACCAAGAAGTGGGAGCGCTTCGGGCTGTACGGCGGCCTCGCCTTCGAGAACATCGTGCAGGCCATCGCGCGCGATCTGCTGGCCGAGGGCATCAAGGCGTCGGAGGCCGCCGGCTACCCGGTCATCGGCCACGTCCACGACGAGATCATCACGGAAGTGCCGCGGGGCTTCGGCGACGTCGCCGAGTTCGAGCGTCTGATCTGCGAGCTGAAGCCGTGGGCCGCCGGCCTGCCGCTCACGGCGAGCGGCTGGCGTGGGAAACGCTACCGGAAGGACTGACAGGCGTGCGCTCACTGGTTATGGTCCGGCACTTCCGCGCCGGACCGGCGCCACGCCAGGACCGCCACATGTCGCTGAACCAGTATTTTTGGGCCAACAAGGACCGCCCCATCCGCAAGTGGGCGCACTACCTGCCGCTCTACGAGCGCTACTTCCGTCCGTTCGTCGGCCGCAGCATCGTCTTCCTGGAGATCGGCTGCGGCAACGGCGGCTCGTCGCAGATGTTCAAGCATTATTTCGGGCCGACCGCGAAGCTCGTCAGCGTCGACATCCGCGAGGAGTGCAAATCCTTCGGGGACGAGCAGGTCAGCGTCCGGATCGGCGACCAGGGCGACCCGGCGTTCATGCAGTCGCTCGTCGACGAGTTCGGCGCGCCCGACGTGGTGCTGGACGACGGCAGTCATCTCTCGCCGCACATGATCCGGTCGTTCGAGTACCTTTATCCGCGCATGCCGCGCGATGCCCTGTACATGGTCGAGGACGTTCACGCCTCCTACTGGACGGACTTCCAGGGCGGGCTGCGGACACCCGGCGCCTTCATGGAGCGGGTGAAGGAGACCCTGGACGAGCTGCACGCCCACTGGACGCGGGGCGAGCTGCCAGAGACGGAGATCGGTCGGATGACCCGTGGCATCCACGTCCACGACAGCATCGTCGTGTTCGAGAAAGGCGCCTTCGTAAATCGCTCGGATCAGTTCATTCCGAACGTGGAGGGGGCGACGCGCTGGTGACAAGCTGAGCGCTACGTGACCTGAACCCACCCGTCGACCACGTCGTAGACGAACTCCTGCGACCCGCCCGTCAGGATCGCGACCGGCGTCCCAAGGTTCACGTTGAGGACGTTGAGCGCCCCGAGGATCGTCCCCAGCGTGTTGCGCTGTTTGATGCGGAACGAGGCGCCGGGGAACGCCATGTTCGTGGACAGCGTGAGCTTGCGCGTGGTGCCGAGCGGCACGTTGCCGTCGAGCAACAGGATCGAGGGCGTCTTGAGCGCCTGAAGCGTCATGTCGGCCGCCACCGTCTGCTTGGCGGCGAACACCGGCCGAACGGGCTTCCAGTACATCATCGCGCCCGTGCGCGCGGCCAGGACGAGATCGGTCGTGGATCCGAACAGGTCCGTGACGCGGGCGTACTTGCCGAGGTTGTCGGCGGGCGGCGGCAGCGTATCCACGAGGAATGAGCCGTCCAAGATCGTCGGGATGCCGGGCATCGCCCCGACGATCTGCCGAACGTCTTCCTCGAATGTGAGCGGTCCACCGGACAGGGGCATGGCTGGGGGTCCTAGTAGGGGGCTCGGATGGCGGCGAAGATCAGAGAACCGGCTGATCCATAAAGCTGGCCGGCGGGCACCGTTACCCCCGAAGGCGATACGGGGACAGCAAATCCAAGATCAACTTCGGCGTTGCTAAGATTTGCGTAAAGAAACTTCGCAGTCGGAGAAAAGCCACGCGAAGCATCAATTATGTACCATTGCCCCGTAGTGTCTGTGCGCTTAAACATGATCCACTGCGTCAGCCACGGAAGCGGGATGCTGACCGACCCGTCCGACGCAATCGCTGCGCCCCCACACTGCACAATCCCGTCTGCGCTCGGATCGTGCGCGAAGAGGTAGGCGACGTAGGTTTGGCCGGCAGCGTTGAGAGATTGTCCGACGCTTATCGTGGTATCGGTTGCCGCGCTTGGGTAGAACAAGGCGTTTGCGGGCTGTTCCGGGGCGGTGTCGTTTAGAAGCAGTCGAGCCGTTGCCGACGACAGGGACCGGTGCGTCACCTGCCAGTTCTGATTTGCGACGCTTCTCGCCTTACCAATCACCATCCCCGGCACAACACCAAGCCCATGCGGGATCTGCCTGTTGCTCGTGCCGTCACCCGTCCATGTGACTTCTACAGCGAATTTGGGGGCGAACTTGAAAGAGTATCCAACAGCAGTGGTGCCATTCGCATAGCCGCTATCATAAAACCCGCCGGTCCTATTCTCTGAGTATCCCGCAGGAAATGCTTGCTCTGCGATAGTTTGGTCAGTGCTTAAAACTTTTCCCGCGCCTCGGATTTTGTCAAAGAGGTAATGCGTCCCTACAGCGTTTCTGGATTTTTCCCATGTAAAGTCGGGATCGAATGTCGTCGCGTGGAAGTTATTGGCGGCTCCAGTATGAGTATATAAACTCGTCGCGAACACGTCCTGCGGCTTCAGGATCGCTCCACCGCCGCCACCGATGGGCAGCCCGAGGGATCGGCGGGTGTTGAATTTGAACCCCACGGCCTAGCTCGCGAGATACGAGTACGGAACCGACGCCGTGCCAGACACAACCGAAATCAGGCCCGTGCACAGCGTGTCGGCTTCCGTGACGTACAGTTGGCCGGCAGGGACCGAAATCATCCGTTTCGTCGTGGGCGTCGTCGTAACCGCGGCGGTGGTGTCGGCCGCCACGTTGATCCGCAGCACGATCACCGCCGCGCCGAGGTTCTGGAATTCGAATTTCTTCCGGTTCGCGTCGGCGGCTAGGATCTGTGATGCCGTGCCTGCCGTGGCGCTCGTCGTGCCGCCGCCTTCTGCGAGCGTGGCGCGCTGAACGGTCGTCGCTGTCACCGCACCCGTGACCGGCACCGGCACGCCACCGTTGACGCCCTGCACCGCCTGCGCCTGCGTGCCAGCCGTACCGGGCGCCGTGACCGATCCGGTGGATCCGCTGCCGCCGCCTCCCGTCCCGGTCGCGGGGTCGATGAGGTTGGCGTTTGAATCGGCGAGCTGGACGACGGGGTACTTGTTGACGGGCATCTCGAGCTCCTAGAAGCGGTGGTCAGACGCCCGGGCGCCCGCGGAAAGACGTGACGGCGCCGCCGCTGGCCGGCAGATACAGCTCGGCGGCCGCGGCCGGACCGGGCAGAACCGCCTTCTGCGTGTTCAGCACCAGCGGCGGGTTGGCCCGGGGCAGGCCGAAGTGGATCGGGTACGGCCCGAGCAGCACGCCGCGCGGGGCCGCCGACCAGGTGAATCCGGTGTTGTTCGTGACCGTGATGTCGGAGGCGTTGAACACGAAGCCGACCAGGCCGACGAACTTGTCGGCCCCGACCGTGACCATGTTCTCGCTGGCGAGACCGGCGTTGGCGCCCGTGTAATCGGTCTGCGTGGTGCCGGCCGGATAAGCAATCGACAGCGTGCCGCCGTTCGGGACGTCGGCGGTGATCCGGACCGGGCCGACGTGAGCGTAGTTGGCGGTCGTGCTGATGGGCATCGTGGTCTCCAGTCGCGCGGGCGTACCGTACCACTGTCCATTCTGTCCGTCGACACCCATGGACAAAGCGTCAATAGTGACATACATCTGACATACACTTTGACCCACGGAGGAGACGATGAACGTCAACAAGCCCAAGGACACGACCGTCACGACGATGCGTCTGTCGCGTCACGTCATGGCGGCGGCCGCGCGCAAGGCCACGCAGAAGGGAATCAGCCGGACGCTCTACGTCGAGCAGCTGATCCGGCGCGATCTGCGCATGCCCGAGCAGGACATCGAGCCGGGCGCGGGGGTGTTCGCGTGACGCTTGACGCCCTGCGCGCCGCGATGCCCGACTGCGGTTTTGCCGTCTCGGCGTACGAGCCCGGCGGCGACGTCACGCTCGAGGTCATCGCGCCCGACGGACAGACCTTCCAGTTCGTCGGCCCGACCGAGGCCGCCGTGATCGCCCGGGCTCTCCCGGGTGCAGCCGAGCCGGCGGCCCCGTCGGCAGAGATAACCGACCCCGCCGCACCGTCCATTTTTGATTGAGGAGCTCCCACCCATGACCACCCTGACCAAATCCGGGCAGCATCTCGCGAATGCGCCGAAACCCCGCGACTATTGGGCGATCGTCGGCCTGACCCCGACCGACGAGCACGGAAACAACAGCGCCCGCGTCATCGACCGGTCTCCCGACTGCAAGGACCGGGACGTCTGCGTCGAGATCCTGACTGAGGACGATGGGGATGATCTGGCCTGGGCGGAGGGCAAGCCGGCCGGCCTCTACCGGATCACCGTGCACCCCTACGGCGACGGGGACAGCTACGACTTGAACGTCACCGGGGCCGAGCTGCTGTTCCCCCTCAACGCCGCCGCAGAGATCCCAATGCCCGCTGAGGGAGCGGGCCTGCGGGAAGCCAGCGAGCAGATGGTCATGGCCGGTTACGACCACTGGCGGCAAGCTAAGCCTCCAGGCCTATTTGCCGGACCGAAGTCTGAGATTGAATGGATGGAAGGGATCATCAACGCCGCACTTTCGGTCCGTTCAAGCGAGTCGGGCCGCAATCACGTCAACACGCCACGCCCCACTGGCAATAACGCCGATGAATGGAACGCTTGGCTGGCCGAGCATTCTGGCTACGGCACAGCCTACATCGCCGTCCAGATCGCTCAGGCTCTGGACGCAGCCGCCCTCGCCAGCCCGCAACCCGCTGTCGAAGGGCCGATCGCGGCGGGGGTGAATACCCTCGACACGGTCGATCTGTCGGTTCGATGCTCTTTCTGCGTCACCATATTGGGCGAGCGCGTGAAGGACCGCTATTGCGTCAATTGCAATCCGCCCCCTCCCAGGACCACGCCCCCGGCAGACCCCAAGCCTACCGTTCCGGGGAACGATGCGGGGATGCGGGAGGCGACGCACTGCGCCTACCGAGCCGGCGCGGTTTGGGCGAGCGAGAACCCTATCCATGCCGACATGCCGGCACAGCGGACTATCGCCGCTGACCGCTACATCTCGTCCCTCGCCCCACAGACCGGATCGGCGGGGGAAGACCCCAAGACGCCGGATGCCGGGGGAGGGTTCGGCGACGGTCGGCGCATTTGCGAGGCGCTGGGCTTCGATCCTGCGAACCATCACAACGCGCTCAAGTGCCCATACTGCAACCCGGATGGTCTGAAGTTCGCCGCCCCGGTGGGTGAAGACGAGACGGGGGTGCGGGAGGCCGCGCAATTCGTGCACGATACCTTCGCCCGTGACCTCGCGCAGGGCTACAAGACGAAGGACAAGGATTTCGCCGTCGCAATCTTGGGGGCCGCCCTCTCCGCCGCCCCAGCAGCACGGCCAGGGGACGGGGTGGGTATCCCGCAAGAAATCCGCGATCTGCATACAGACGCTGCCGTAGCTAAGCGGGCGTATGAGGACGGTACCGGCTCCTGGTCGGATTACGCCAGAGCCCGCACGCTGTTCGAGTGCGAATGCTGCACGTGGATCGAGGGGCAACTCGCCGCCGCACCGGACGCTGACGGAGGCCGGGCGTGATGGCGCTGATCCTCCCGACCAAGACGCCAGCGGCAACCCGCGACGCCATCATCGAGTGGCTGAAAGATGAGGCCGGCTTCCATCGCGACACGGCGCGGTTCTGCTCCGGCAAACGGGCACAAGCGGCACGGCTCGCCGAAGCCGACCTCGTCGCGAGCCTTGCCGAGAGTTTGGCAAAGTACCGTACGCCGGATGAGGCCAAGGCCGCCGCTATCACTTCGGAGCCCTCCGCATGACCGCCCCCGAAGACCAGAACGGCCTGCGCGAGGCGCTGGCGAGGGCAGAGGCCGAGCGGGACGCGGCGCAGAAGCTAGGCGACGAGTGGTACGCGGCCTGGGAGTGGTCGAACCAGAGCGCCATTCGCCAGGGCGTGAAATTGGCCGCCGCCGAAGCCGAGATCACCCGCCTCAAGGAGGGGATGGAGGGGTTCGTACTGGTTCCGCGCGAGCCGACGGCTGAGATGCTGAGTGCGGGAGCAGCCGGATCGGGCGAGGACAGCGAAGCCGTGGCGGCGGGTGCGTGGGCCGCTATGATCGTCGCCGTCGATCCCGGCTGACAAACCCGACGGACACATGCGACAAACGAAAAAGCCGGAGCGCTGTAGAGCACTCCGGCTTCCCCTCATCCCGCCACAGGATATCGCTCGAATGACAGAGTTCCCACCCGTCGCTTCCGCGCGCCGCCATTGTATGGCGCTGCACACCGCAGAGCAAGACACAATGGACGGATCGCGGTCATGAGCGAAGCACCGAAAGAGACCGTCGGCGACGGCTTCCGCACCCTTTGGAATCTCGGCTACCGGTACCTCGTGCCGGTTGTGCCTTTTAACGGCGTGCTGTCGCCTCGCTCCCATCTGGCGAAGAGGAAAGGCGACGTCCGCGGCAAGGCCCCGGGGCTGCGCGGATCCGATGGCGAGTGGTACGGGCTGAAGGGCTGGCAGACGGCCACGCCCACAGAAGCCGATCTCGCCACATGGTTTTCGATGGGCGCCGGCGTCGGCTTGCGGCTCGGGCTGCAGCACGACGGCACGTATCTGTTCGCCGTCGACGCCGACACACTGGATCGCAAGTCGGCTGAGACCGTCGCCGCCGAAGTCCAGGCGCGCTTCGGCCTGGTGCCGGTCCGGATCGGCCGCTCGCCCAAGGCGCTGTACCTGATCCGGTGCCGCGGCCCGCTGCCGTACCGCTCGCTGGTGTTCGAGCACGGCTGTATTGAGGTGCTCGGCGAGGGCAAGCAGTGCGTGATCGTCGGCATCCACCCCGTGACGCTGCTGCCGTACCGGATCACGCGCCCGGCGCACGGCGGCCTGCCGGCGTTGGCCGCTCTGCCGATCCAGGACGCATCGGATATCGACGGGCTCTTGAGCGACTTGTCGGGTGTGCTGCCGAAGCCGGAGCGCGTCTACGGCGAGCACGGCATAACGAACCGCGCATCCGTCGACCAGGAGCGGCTCAAGGGCGATCTGGAGCTGGTCCGGAAAGCCGTCGAGGCCATCCCGAATCGCTACCCGGCCGACGGCTACGCATGGTGGATCAAGATGGCGGCGGCCGTGCGTGGGGCGTGCCAAGAGGACGACGGCTTCGGGCTGGAGCTGTTCGAGGAGTTCTCGGAGCGCGCCGACATGGGCGGGGCGGACGCGGCCGAATCCGCGACCCGGGTGTACCGATCGATCAACGCGCCGTTTGCCGTCGGCGCATCGCTGCTGTTCGAGTGGGCCGAGGAGCGCAGCGAGGGCCGTTTCGGCCGATCGGATTTGTGGTTCGACGGTGATGCGGCGGCCGAAGTTCAAAAAGAATTTGGGGGCGGGGACGATGGCACAAATCGCTTTTTGGAAGGAGTAGGCGCGAAGCCGGCCAAGCTGCGCCTGGAGTTGCTATCGGCTGTCGCCGAAACAGCACTGACCGTCGCGGCCCGGCCGCTGGTCAAGGGGCTCTTGGATTGCGGGGCGATGACCATCCTCTATGGAGAAAGCAATACGGGTAAGACGTTCGCCGCGATGGACCTGGCGTTCCACGTGGCGTCCGGGCGCCCGTGGGGTGGGATGCGCACCGCGGGCTTGCCTGTGGTCTATGTGGTGGCCGAAGGCGGCAACGGTGCGCGCAAGCGTGCGGCGGCTCTGATCGCGAAATACGGCCCGTGCGACGGCTTCCACTTCGTGCTGTCGCCCGTGAACCTATTGGATCCGGCGGCCGACCTGGGGCCGCTGATCGCGCTCTTGAAGAGCGTCGACGGCCTTGGGCTTGTGGTGCTGGACACGCTGTCTCGCGTCATGGCGGGCGGTGACGAAAACAGCTCGGTCGACATGGGTGCGCTCGTTCGGCACCTGGACGCAATCCGGGCCGTGACCGGCGCGCACGTGCTCGTCGTCCACCACACGGGCAAAGACACCGCCAAGGGCGCCCGCGGGCATTCGCTGTTGCGTGCGGCCACCGACACCGAAATCGAGGTCACGGTCGGGTGCATCGGCGTCACGAAGCAGCGCGACCTCGACAAGGAGTACGTGACCGGCTTCGACTTGGTGCCCGTGACGTTGGGCGTGGACGGCGAAGGCGATCCCGTCACGTCCTGCACCGTATCACTTCGGCCGATGACGCGTGGCGGCTTGTCGGTGGATCAGGGAAGGCAGGAGGAGGCCCTGGAGGTGCTTCGGGGGCACGTGTGGCGGGAGGACGTGCGGTCCCCCGATTGGGTCGGCATCCCGATTGCGGGGGTTCTCGGCCTACCGATCTATACAACCGACGATAAAAGGGCTGTGTCCGCGGTTGTGGAAAAGTGGATCGCGGAGGGCGTGCTGGAGAAGCAAACGAGGGGCGATAAGCTACGTCGGCCCCGTGTGTATGTCACGGTCAAGGCCTCCGTTTTTGACTGATCCGCTCCAGTCCGCTCCAGTTGCTCCAGTCCGTAAATAACTGGAGCGGAGCACTGGAGCATCCCCGCTCTGCTCCAGTGCTCCACTCCACTCCCCCACGAAGTGGGAGTGGATGCACTGGAGCAGGGTGCTCGGCCGAGTGGAGCAGGTTTGAATTAGACTGGAGCGAAAAGACTGGAGCAGGCCGACGGCACGCAAAAGAAAGGGGCGCCGGTCAGGGCGCCCCACGGATTCGGATGATGAGCTTGTATGTCAGGACAGCTAGGCGTCCGATAATGAGCGGGCCGATTGCAACCGCTAACACCAGGCCGAGAAACAGCTGAATGGCGCCGATCATGCGTCCGCGTCCGAATCGTCGGCGCTGAGGTGGGGCCAGAACGCCCACGCAACGAAGCAGGCGAACCAGAGTGGGCTCAGAGCCCCCAGGACGGCGGTGACGATCAATTGGCTGTCGGACATGGGCGGAACTCCAAACAGGCGCTGGCGGGGTGCGTGGGGCGATTGTAGAGGGTGTCTATCGGCGGGGTTGGACGGAATGGACAGTTCAGGCGAACTAACGGCCGCCTAGAACGCCACCTTCTCCGTCTCGGGCGCGGTAGAATGCATGAAGCTTTGCGATGAAATCCTGCCATGCGGATTCGATGATGGGGTGCGCGGCGAGCTCGGCGTCGCGGGACGTGTCGTCGTTCCGGCGGCAGTTATCGCCTGCCACGTGCGAGCAAGCGCGGAAGTAGTGCCATTCGTCATAGCCGGGGAAGGCGGTGGCTATGGCGGCGTGAAACTGCGCCTCGGCGGCTTGGTACGTGGTGCGGAGATCCTGCAGCGAAACGGTCATGGCGGTGTCTCTCGGGGTTGGCGTGTCGGTTGCGGTGTTGGACGGAATGGACAGGTCAGGCCGGGATCGGGCAATGGCGGTTGGAGCCGTGGATGCGGTAGTGCCGAGCCGTGTGGATGGCGCAGCGCTTAGCGCTTTTGCCCGTCATTGCAGTGGCTTCGCTTAGCGTCACAATGGCGTATACGTGTGCCGTCGGAGTGTAGTTGATTCGACGGACGCCGTTGAGCTCATGAGCAATAGAGCCGTGGCGAAACTCAAGACCGATGCTCGAGTTAAGGTGAAGCTGATACTTGGCTGAGTCTTGGTTGACCAAGAGGCGGCAGGCACGGAACCAGATTTTATAGGCGGTCTTGCACATGGCGGTGTCTCTCGGGGTTGGCGTGTCGGTTGCGGTGTTGGACGGAATGGACAGTTCAATCGATAGAAACGGTCGCTTCCCAGGCGCCAGGCTTGCCAATGTAGGTTGACGAGCTGTTTCCGTAGCAAGCGGCGTAGACACGGCGCCAACGGCCGTTCCAGCGCACCTCAAAGGAGGTTGGCAGTTTAGGCCCATAGCCTGTCACGGTGCGGCCGGAACGCGGGGCCTCGCTTTCACGGAACGGGACCGAAACGGTTTGGCGGGGCTCAGAGTCGGTACCGAAGTGGAGGTAAGCAGACTTGAACATGGCGGGCTCCTAAGTGGCTGGCGGGGCGGGTGTCTCGCCGTTGGTGTATGTCACTTGTATGTCAGCCATGGATGGTCTGTCAATCGACAAAATAGACAAAACGTCTTTGAGGGCGCATTTTCATGTTTGCGCGAAGTGAACGCCGTTAACATGCGCAAACGGCACAACATGTTGTGTAGGCCACGCGAATGCCCTCTAAATCTGGTGACATGACGCGGCAAGAGACGGTGTTCGTGAAGGAGTACGCTCGCACCAGTGATGGCGTCTATGCGGCCGCGAAGGCCGGTTATGGGTCGCCCGGGCCGCGCGCTACGCAAAACCTGCAGAAGCCGGCCATCAACGCCGCGATCCGGGCCGAGCAGGAAGCCGCGCTGCATAACGAGCTCGTTCCGCTGGCGTTGGGCCGGCTCCGCAAGATCCTCGAGGACGACAACATCGCACCACAGCACCACATTGCCGCCGGCAAGGTCGTGCTGGGGGCCGCTAAGGGCACGACGGACACCGCCACGGGCAAAAGTCTGTCCGAAATGAGCTTGGCCGAGACGGAAGCCATGCTTCTCGCCCTCAAGGCCGAGCACGGGCGCCACCAGGCCGAGACCCTCGAGCCGATCGAGGCCGCACCGCCTGAACACGACGTGATGAGCTGATTGCGCGCATCCGGTGCGCCCAACAGTGCGCTAAGTCATTGATCTATAAGAGACAGCAATGTTCTGTCTAAGAGCATTGCGCCCCGATCCGGCTCGATGGAGGGGCGGTGCCGACCCCGGGCCGGGCCCCGGCACCAGTCCGAACCGACTTCGTCAGCCGACGCCAGACGCCCGGAGAAATTTGCGGTCCGCAGATCCGTCCTGACATACAAACTGGACATTGCGTCCGCACCGCCGTACAGATTGGACGCCGACGCGCCCGTGGCGAGAGCCACGCTACTGCGCAGCCACGCCGGGGTTCGACACCCCAAGCACCCCCGGTTCGGGGCAAGGGGTGGACGCATCGGCACGCCAACCGCCACGGAGATCCGACATGACCGACGCACAACGCGAAGCCACCGTTCAGATGATGAACGCCATCGTGGCCGTTAAGCACTGCCCGCCAGACCTCCGATTCCGCGCCGAAAATCTCGTCGAGAAGCTCACGCTCGGACCGGCCGATCCGATGGCCGACTTCCTGCGCAAGTTCGCCAGCGGCGCAAAGCGCTGAACGGGGAGATCCAGCATGAACATCGGCGACCAGCAGAAGCTTCTTGTCCAGGAGGCCCAGCGCCGGCGGGCCGCCGCACTGGCGGACTACGAGCGCCGGCAGAGCCCGGCCCCAGCGAACGTCGACGGCCCGATTGCAAGCATTCCGCTCTCCACCCCGGTGCAGGCCGCCGACACGGCCTGTTCGACGTCCGACAGCTCGGGATCGCGTGGGGGCGGCGAATGAGCGGCTACCGCAAAATAATCGAGAGCGCCTACGGCGACGCGCCGGACAACTTCCACGTCGCGCGCAGCGGCGATGAGCTTCACGTCGATCTGACGTACCCGCCGCGATCCGATGCCGAGAACCGCGGCCAGGTCCGATACCTCGTGTTCGATCAGGAGAGCGTCCGAGCCAGCGACGGCATCCGGATCAGCTACGACTATGACCGGGACGGGTACAAGATCGAGCAGGCCTCGACCTTCTCGTGGGAGGCCGACGATACGGTCTGCGATCAGGACTGGCAGGAAGTCGCGTTCATCCAGGCGTGGGGCCGGCAGCGGCCGGAGGACGGCGAATGATCCGCCCGGACCCCGACCAGCTGGCCGACCGGCTCGAGAAGGAGATCACCGGCGGCGCCTTCCTGTTGATCGGGCCCGAGGAAGTGGCGCTGTGCGTCGCGGCGTTGCGGTTTTACGCCCCGTGGGCGTCGAAGCAGCCGGCAGGGGCCGTCGAACAGCCGACGCTGCGCACGCCGGACACCGCCCGGCCCGTTCATCCGAAGCTGGCCGAGGTGCTCGACAGCTATGGGGCGGCCGGGAGGGTTGCGGAATGACGTATCCTTGCCTCGACTATCGCTTCGGCAGTAGCACCGGCGCCCAGCCGGAGCGCGACGCGCAGCAGTACGTTCGGACGCCCGAGGAGATGGCCGAAATGGCCCGGGCCGCGCGGCAGCACCCGCAGAACGCCTACATGCGGGAGTTCTACACCCGGCAGGCCGCCGAAACGCCGGCCGGCGACGTCATTGACGGCGAGTACACGGTCGTTGACGTGCCCCTGCTCGGTCCGCCCGACGACCAGGCCGACGAATAGGCCCCGTCTATCGGCGTATGGCGTTTGTCCACTGTGTCGTCTATTGTCCCTCGACAGCGGTGGACAAGCCATGCCCGATCCGGACAAATACGAGCGCGATTTCAGCTTCGAGGGGTTCCAGAGCGGGAATCCGACCTCGTCGCAGCCCGGAATTCGCATCGACGACGAGCTCGACACGATCTCGGCCGCCATCGGCGGCGTCGTCGATGCGCTGAAGAACGTCCGGCGCTCCGACGGCAAGCTGCCGAACGGGATCGTCACGCGGGACACGCTTTCGCCCGCGCTTTCGTTCTCAGTGACCGGGCCGACCGACGCGTATATCCAGGCGCAGCTCACAGCAGCCGCCGCCGCCGGGTTCGCCACCGCGTTCGCGGGCAAGCTCGACGTGGGTTCGCCCCTGATCGAGCTTCGATTCCCTTCGACCGACGGCATCGCGCGGGTGGCGAAGCTGGCGGTCGACGCCAACGGCCGCTTCGGGTGGTCCGACGGCAGCTGGACCGCGTACGCCCCCGTCGTCAGCGCCGGCGCCGGCGTCGTCACGTCGTCCACGGCCGAGGGCCGGTATGTCCAGCGCGGCAAGGAGGTCTGGTTCCGGGTCAAAGTGGTGATCGTCTCGAACGGCTCGGCGTCCGGCTACCTGGCCGTGACGCTGCCTTCGCCTCCCGTAACGGGCGACGGAATTTCGTGCGTCGTCGCCGGCCGGGTTCAGCCGGCGGGCGCCATGCTGGTGGGCGTGATCGGCGAGACCGGCAACAGCGTCAAGATCCATCGCTTCGACAACACCTACCCCGCCACCGACGGCCAGACCGTCGTGATCTCCGGCACCTACGAAGCGGCGTGAGCGGAACATGACCCCGCAGTTCAAACGCGCCGTCGAAACCTACGGCCCCCGCTTCATGGCGGATCTCGGACTGTCGCGGCTGCATGTCGGCGGCGTCTTCGGCAATCTGGCCGTCGAGAGCGCGCAGTTCACCGCCAACCAAGAGAAGAGCCCGACCGTAAAAGGTTCGCGCGGCGGCTGGGGCTGGCCGCAGTGGACCGGCCCGCGCCGGCGCGCGTTCGAGGCGTGGGCCGACGCCAACGGGTTCAAGCGCGACGACTGGGACGGCTTCTACGCCTACATGCTGTTCGAGCTGCGCGGGCCGGAAAAGGCCGCCCTGGCGCGCCTGAAGCGCACGAAGACGCTCGACAGCGCCACGTCCGCGTTCATGCTCGGCTACGAGCGCCCCGGCGTGCCGCACGAGCAGAAGCGCAAGGACTTCGCGCTGGAAGCGCTGCGCGTGCTCGACGCCAAGATCGGAACCCCGCCCCCGGCCGCCGACCCGGTCGTCACGAAGCCGGCGAAGCCCCTGAACACCGTCTCGCCCGTGCCGATCGCCTCCGACGCGCAAGTCATGCCAGCGCCGAAGCCCGGGATGTTCACGTGGCTGTTCCGTAAGCGCGTCGTGGCGCCCGACAGCGCGACCGTGCTGCACGTGCAGACGCAGCTCCAGCAGCGCAACTACTACCTGAACGGGCTGCTCGACGGCATCGACGGCCAGAAGACGCGAGACGCGGTCGCCGCCGCCCGCAAGGACAACGGGCTCGGCGACGGCGGCATCGACGAGGCCTTCCTGGTCGCGCTGCCGAAGATGCCGGCGCGCCCGGTCTCGACATCGCGTGGCAACTTGACGATTCCCGAGATGACGGCGCATGCGCCCGAGCGCGCCGCGCCGCCCTCGACCCTGCTGAAGATCGGCGGGCTGCTGCTCGGCCTCGGCGGGGCCGACGCCGCGCAGACCAGCGGCGTTCTGAACAGCGTGCAACAGACCGCCGACACGGCCGGCAGCGTGCTCGCCAGCCTGCAGAGCGTGATCGGCGCTCTTCGCAGCGTCGTCGGCTTCGTGGTCGAGTACCGCTGGGTCTTCATCGTGGCGGCCGGGCTGTGGGCGGTGCTGGAGGGCGTTCGCTACTTCGTCACCCTGTTTCGAGACATCACGCAGGGTCGCCGCTGATGCTCGACGATCTGTGGACCGTCACGAAGGTGCTCGGGACGCTCTACGCCATTCTTTTTGCTGCGGTCGTTTTCGTGACCGCCCGGAGTCGTTGATGGAAGGGTTCTCGTGGACGATTTCGGGCGCGACGATCCTTGTCGTCTTGGGTTGGGTGTCTTCGATCGTCGCGCTGACGTGGCGCCGGAGCGGCGAGGAAGCGACGGAGCGCGGAAAGGTCTCGTCGGCGCACAAGCGGCTCGATGAGCTGGAGAAGCGTCTGAGCGGAATCGAGGAGGAGGTCGATATGCGGGTCTCGACGCTGCAGGCATCCTCGACGCTCCTGCGGGAACAGCAGCACGAGTTCCGCCAGGAGGTGGCGCGCAGCTACATCACCCGGGACGAGGTCAACAAGGTCGAAGGCCGATTGCACGAGGGCCAGTCCCGCATCGTCGACCGCATGGACAAGATCGAAGAGCGGATCGCCCAGATGCAGGACAAGATCCTGTCGGCGATCCAGGCGCAGAAGACCGCATGAAGAAGCCCCGCCCCGGCCCGGTCAACCCGAACACCGGCAAGCCGCTCTACAAGTTCGACCCGAACGAGGCCCGCAAGGCCGCCCAGGAGGCCGAGCGCGATCGTCTGGCCGGCATCCGCGCGCTGGAGCGGCACGCCGCGGCCCTGAAGTCGGCCGACCGCTTCATGCCGTTCGTCAAGTTCACGATGCCGGACCCGGAGGCGCCCGACGACGTGAACCGGTCGCGCTACAAGAACGCCCGGCACCACGACGCCATCGCGCGCGTGCTCGAGGAGGTCGAGAAGGGCGAGATCCAGTTCCTGATCCTGACGATGCCGCCGCGCCACGGGAAGACGCAGCTGGTGTCCCGGCATCTGCCGGCGTGGTTCATCGGCCGACACCCGGACCAGAACGTCGTAGTGGCGGCCTACGGCGACGAGCTCGCCATGGACATCGGCGCCGAGGTGCGCGCGATCATGGGCACCACGCAGTACCGCTACGCCTTTCCCGGCGTCCAGTTGCGTCGCGGCGGCGCCGCCAAGGACCGCATTCAGACCACCAAGGGTGGGCTGATGGTGTTCGTCGGCCGCGGCTCGAGCCTGACCGGCCGCGGCGCCCATCTGCTCATCATCGACGACCTGATCAAGGACGACAAGGAAGCGCAGAGCCAGACGATCCGCGATCAGGCCTGGTCCTGGTTCACGAAGGTCGCGATGACCCGCCGCATGGGCAAGAAGCTGGTGGTGATGACGTTCACGCGCTGGCATGCCGACGATCCGATCGGCCGGCTCACGAACGACAACGCCGAGGAGAACCCGTACTTCAACCCGGCGCTCGCCAAGAAAATTCGGGTCATCAACT
The DNA here is from genome assembly GCF_001422775.1 of Methylobacterium sp. Leaf87. Taxonomy (NCBI): domain Bacteria; kingdom Pseudomonadati; phylum Pseudomonadota; class Alphaproteobacteria; order Hyphomicrobiales; family Methylobacteriaceae; genus Methylobacterium; species Methylobacterium sp. Leaf87. The sequence continues at coordinate 146,390 of NZ_LMMI01000012.1, forward strand.
TCCCGGCCTACGCCGAGGAGGACGACCCGCTCGGTCGGCCCGTCGGCGCGCCGCTGTGGCCGGACGGCCCGGACCAATTCGACGAGACCTTCCTGGAGGAACAGCGTGCGATCGACCCCCTTGGCTTCTCGGCCCTCTATCAGCAGCGCCCTTCCGTTGCTGATGGCGTGCTTTTTCGGCGCGAAAACATCCGACGGTATCACCCCGTCGATCTCCCGAAGAACCTCCGTTATTACGCCGCCAGCGACCACGCCCTCGGCCTCAAGCAGCGCAACGACCCGAGTTGCTTCGGGCTGGCCGGGGTGGATGAAGACGGCAACCTGTACCTGACGCAGGTCGATTGGCGGAAGATGCCGACCGACGCCGCCGTCGAGAGCATGCTGGTCATGGCCGGCGGCACGAACAGGCCGTTGCTGTGGTGGGCCGAGCGCGGGCACATCTCGCAGTCGATCGGCCCCTTCCTGCGCAAGCGCATGCAGGAGACCGGCACGTACATCAACATCCGCGAGGTGACGCCGGTCGGCGACAAGGCGCAGCGCGCGCAGTCGATCGCCGCACGTATCGCGCAGGGCAAGGTGTTCCTGCCGATCGGGCCGCGGTGGGCCGACGCCGCGATCGAGCAGCTCATGGCCTTCCCGAACGCGGCGCACGACGACTTCGTCGACATGATGAGCCTGTTCGGTCTCGGGCTGCAGAGCCAGTTCCGCGCCTCGGCGCCGGCCAAGAAGCCCGAGGAGCCGGCCTTCGGCACGCTCGGATGGGTGAAGCTGATGGACAAGTACAAGAACGAGCAGCGGCGCGCCGCGAACGCAGGAGGCTTCTGATGGACGACGCTCGGTTTTCCAAAATGGCGCAAGGTCTGTGGAAGGCCGCGTCGATGACCGCCGACGAACTCGCGTCTCGCAAAGGCGAGGACGATATGTTCGTGAAGATCAAGCGGAACGGTGAACGGCTCGACGGATGCGCCGGACACGATTTCGAGCCGGACCCCGAGTGGCGAACAGCGAAGCGGCCGGTTCTCGGGCGCACCGTTCACTGCCGCGTCTGCGGCGGCGACATGAAGATGAACGACGCGATGTACTACCTGCGCGGCGTCGCGCACGGCACCGGTCGCGACTACAAAGCCATGATCGAGCAGATCTGGCCGCCGAACGCAGGGGGGATCTAGCATGTTCGACGAGACCGAGACCGTCGATCCGGCGGCCACCCCGCAGCCTGCCGCGGACACGGAAGTGTCAGCGCAAGACCAAGCGCTCGTCCGTACGATCCACCAGCGGATCAAGGAGGACGCCAAGCACCACGAAAAGGCGTTCAAGCAGATGCGCCGCGACATGCACGTCGCGAAATACGGGCGGCTGCCCGGCGCCTCGACCGACAACTACACGGCCAACATCGCCGGCCGCCACGTGAAGCAGAAGACCGCCGGGCTCTACGCCAAGAACCCGAAGGCCACCGCGCGCCGGCGCGAGACGCTCGACTACGAGCTGTGGGACGAGAACCCGCAGACGCTGCAGCTCGCCTACCAGTCGGTCATGCAGTTTCAGGAGCTCCAGGCACAGGCCACCGCCGCGGCTGCTGCGGCCCCGATGATCGACCCGAAGACCGGCCTGCCGGTCCAGGCCGACATCCCGGTCACGGCCGACATCGAGCAGGCGCAGGCGCTGCTGGCCGATTTCCAGCGCGGCACGGCGCAGCGCACGATCATCCAGAAGACCGGTCGGACGCTCGAGATCCTATTCGCGCAGGCGCTCCGCGAGCAGAAGCCGCTCGACTTCAAGATGGGCATGAAGAAGCTGGTCCGGCGGGCCTGCACCACCGCCGTCGGCTACGTCGAGCTCGGGTTCCAGCGCGAGACCGGGCCGCGCCCGGGGATGGCCGAGCAGCTGGCCGACCACCGCGCCCGCATCGACCACATCAAGAACCTGGCGCAGGGCGTCGCCGACGGCGATCACGTCGAGGGCGATTCCGAGCTGGCCGAGCTGGAGCACGCCGTCGCGGCGCTCGAAGCCGAGCCCGAGGTCGTCGTGCGCGAGGGCCTGATCGTCGACTTCCCGATGTCGACGAAGGTGATCCCGGACAAGCTGTGCAAGAGCCTCGTCGGCTTCGTCGGCGCCCGGCACATCACCCTGGAGTACCTGTTCAGCCACGACGAGGTGAAGGAGCTGTTCGGCGTCGACCTGCCGAAGAACGCCACCGACGACAGCTCGGACAAGAACGGCACCCTGGCCGGCGACGAGGACGACGGCACGTCCCCGCAGATCGACATGGATTTCGACGACGATTCGAGCGGTCGCCGCAAGGGCAACGGCGGCATGGTCAAGGTGTTCAAGCACTACGACAAGCCGTCCGGGCTGGTCTATTTCCTTGCCGAGGGGCACCAGAAGTTTCTAAGAACTCCGGCGGCGCCGGACGTCTTCGTCGAGGACTTCTGGCCGGTCTACGCGCTAACGTTCAACGACGTCGAGCACGAGGACGAGCTGTACCCGCCGTCCGACGTGGCGCTGCTGCTCGACATGCAGCTCGACTACAACCGGTCCCGCCAGGGCAAGCGCGAGCACCGCAAGGCGGCCCGGCCGCGGTGGGCCTATCCGAACGGAGCCATCAACGACGAGGATATCCAGAAGCTCAAGAGCTGCGAGCCGTTCGAGGCCGTCGGCCTGAACATCGACGCGCAGACGAAGCTGACCGAGATCCTGCAGCCGATTCCGGTCCCGGGCGTCGACCCGAACCTGTACGACACCGGCGAGATCTTCCAGGACACGCAGCTCGTCGTCGGCACGCAGGAGGCGCAGTTCGGCGGCGTCAGCAAAGCCACCGCCACCGAGAGCGCTATCGCGGCCAACTCGTCGGCCTCCTCCGACGGCTCCAGCGTGGACGATCTCGACGCCTTCTTGAGCGTCATCGCCCGGGCGAGCGGCCAGATCCTGCTGCGGGAGGTGTCGCAGGAGACGGCACTGAAGATCGTCGGCCCGGGCGCCGTGTGGCCGCACCTCACGCTGACCGAGATCGCCGAGGAGCTCTACCTGGAGATCGAGGCCGGCAGCACGGGCAAGCCGAACCAGGCCGTCCAGGTGAACAACGCGAAGACGATCATCCCCTTCCTGCTGCAGACCGGTCAGATCGATCCGATGTGGCTGGCGAAGTACATGATCCGCATCCTCGACGACAAGATCGACATCACCGATGCGGTGATCGCCGGCATCCCGTCGATCGTGGCGCAGAACCAGAACAAGCAGGCCGCCACGGCGGACCCGGCCGCCGATCCGACCGCGCAAGGGCCGGAGGGCGCGACGAACGGGCCAGCCCCGCCCGGCGGCGAGGGTGGCAGCGACGCCGCCTTCGGCAGCAACCAGGTGTAGCTTCTGTCTATCGTCGCTTGTCGACACGATAGACAGAATGTATGGTGCAGTTCTCGAACCCTGGAGCCACGATGTCCGAGCAGGACGGGATCACCGAACTCGACCCGATCGAAGACGCGGGTCCAGGCAACGATACGGACGCGGCAGCGAAGCCCGAGGGTCAGCCGCCGGATAGCGCGAAGTCGTCCGACGCGCAGGACGCAACCAACGCCGACGACGATCTGCTGTCTGTTGCCCGTGAGGTCATCAGCGGCAAGGTCAACAAGGCAGAGGCGGCCTCGTCAGCCGAGAACCCGGAAGCCGAGCCGACGACCGGCTCGCAGGTCGCAAAAGAGCCCGACGACGAGAATTTCTCGGACGTCCCTTTCCACAAGCACCCACGGTTCAAGCAGGTTCTCGGCCGGATGAAGGCCGCGGAAGTTGACGCGGGCCGCTACCGCAACGTCGACCGGTTCATTTCTTCGCAAGGCATGGGTGCCGAGGAGGCCGCAGAGGCTCTCGTCATCGCCGGCCTGATGAAGAACAACCCGGCCGAGGCGTGGAAGCAGCTGCAGCCGATCCTACAGAATCTGCTCGTCGCCGCGGGCGAAGCCTTGCCGCCCGACCTTCAGCGCCAAGTCGATGCCGGGGAACTCCCGCACGCCGCCGCGCTGCAGATCAGCCGGGCCAACGCATCGACGCAATCGCTGCGCACGCAGCAGGAGCTTCGGGACCAGCAGGCCGAGACGGAGCGACGGACGTCGCACGCATCGTCCCTGAGCAAGGCCGCCGACGATTGGGAAGATGAGCGGAACGTGAAAGACCCGAACTTCCCGGCGAAGTTGCCGGCGCTGCATCGGGAGATCGCGTGGCTACATCGGTCGGAAGGCGTCCCGAACTCCGTTGACGGGGTTAAGGACCAGCTCAAGCGCGCCTACGAGACGATCAACAAGGAATTTCGGCCTCCGACCCCGACGGCACAGCCGCGTCGCCAGCCCATCCGACCCATCGTGGCGGGAAACCAGCCGGCAGCGTCTGCGCAGCAAAAGCCCGTGTTCAACTCGACGCTCGACATCGTGCGTTCCAAGGTGAACCAGGCCGCCGCCTCGTAAAGGTACGGACCTATGCCCATCTCCCCCGACGTCCTCGTCGAGATCAACAACACCACCCTCGAGAACTACATCGACAAGGGAAAGGTGTTCAAGCAGAATGTCTCGAACAAGCCGCTGCTCAAGGACTTCAACGCCAAGGCCGGCGCCTTCGCCGGCGGCAAGGAGTTCGTCTCCTTCGCCGTGAAGGACGGCCGTGGTGGCGGTACGCTCCAGGGCTACAGCTACGACGACCAGGTCAATTACTACGACCCGGCGACCATCAAGCGTGCCCGCTTCCCCTGGCGTGAGCACCACCTCGGCGTGACCCTGACCCACACTGAGCTCAAGATCGACGGCATCGACATCAACGAGGACGGCGCCGACCAGTCGACCACGGAGATGTCCGGCCGCGAGCAGTTCGCGCTCGCCAATCGCCTCGACGAGGTGATGGACACCATGGGCGAGGACTACGCCTTCAGCCTGAACCGGCTGATGTACGGCGACGGCACGGCCGACGTGAAGGCCATCGCCGGCATCCGGTCGATCATCCTGGACAACCCGAACCTCGGCATCACCGGCGGTATCAACCGCGCGACGACCCCGTACTGGCGCAACCGCGCCGCGACGGCGGCCTTCGGCGCGGCCGGCGGCCAGCCCGCGATCACGTCTTCGCCGGCCAACGGCGGCTCGCTGATCGCCTTCCTGGAGAAGGAGGATCGCCAGCTCCAGCGCTACCGGAAGGGCACCACCTCCCGCATGCTCTACGCCGGCTCCGACTTCCTCGGCGCCTACCTCAACGAGATGCGCTCGAACGGCTTCTACACGCAGACCGGTTGGGGCGACGGCAAGAAGGTCGACGGTGCGATGGGCGGCCCCGCCTGGCGCGGCACGCCGATCGAGTACGATCCGACCCTCGACGATCTCGGCCTGTCGAAGCGCCTCTACGTGATCGACATGAGCCCGGGCGGCATCCGCATGCTCTACATGAACGGCAACCGGATGAAGAAGCACAACCCGGCCCGGCCGTACGACCGCTACGTGATGTACAACGGCATCACCATGACGGGCGTGATGATCGCCAAGCAGCTCAACACGTCCGCGGTGTACGACATCGCCTAGCACGACGCCCGACACAATGGACGGCCGCTGACCCGGCCGTTCTCCCCCGATCCCCATCACGGAGGGCGTCATGCCTCTGACCACAACCTCGAACTACGCGACCGTCCGGACGACGCTCGCGGCCGACGTCGCCAATGCCGGCACCTTCACCGTGCCGTATCCGACCGGGACGGTGCAGGCCGACTACCAGGGCGCCAACGCCGGCAACACCTCGGACAACATGCTCGTGTTCGACCCGAGCGGCGACAAGTACGTCGGCGCGCAGATCGGCTTCGCCTACGGCGCGTCGAACGTGACCGTGACGAACAACTCGGGCGTCACGTTCGCCGCCGGCCGCACGGCCGTCGTCGGCCTGCCCCGCATCGACCCGATCCAGCGCTACAACGGCCCCAAGGCCATCATCTAAGGGAGGCCGAGCGTCATGGAATACGCAAACGTCATCGTGAAGCTCGCCGGCGAGGCCGACAACACGGTCCCGAAGTATGGCGTCACCGCGGCCGAGATCGCCGTGCTGCTCGCCATCCACGGGCCGGACTCGGTCTACGACATCGAACCGATCGACCCTCCGAAGGATGAGGACGGCAAGGTCGTCAAGGTCCGGAACCGTGATGAGCTGGTGCGCCTGCGCGAGACCTACTCGTCGCAGAACTCCCGGCCGGTCGTCGAGGCGCTCTTCCCGGGCGCCGCGGCGCGCGTCCACGAGACCATCGGTGAGCTCGACCTGCCGGAGGAGCTGTTCAAGCCGAAGACCCGTGCGAAGCCGAAGCACGAGACTTCGACGTCGGCTGCCGACAAGCCCGATCGGGAGACCGTCGGCCAGACCCGCAAGCCCGCCAAGGGCGAGAAGGGTTCGGCCTCGGCGAACGAGCAGGCCGAGGCCGACGGCATCACCGACGTCCTGAGCTGACCCGTCATGCGGGGAAAGACGCTGGAGAAGCTGATCGACGATCTGCGCGCTGAAACGCGCCTGTCGTTGAACCCGGCCCACAACGCCAACGACCGCGAGCTGCAGGTCAAGCACCTGCAGCGGACGCAAGAATGGCTGTGGGACGACTACGACTGGCCGCACCTGCGCGTCGAGCGCAACGTGCCGATCCAGGCCGGGCAGCGTTTCTACGACTTCCCCGCAGACTTGGCTCTCGATCGCGTCGAGAAGCTGGAATATTTCGCCGACGGCGCTTGGTGCCGCCTGCAGCCCGGCATCGAGGGCGCACACTACTCGATGCGCAACAGCGACCTCGGCGAGCGCGAGTGGCCCCCGCGGCGCTGGCGCTTGTCCGAGAACGAGGACTTCGAGGTCTGGCCGATCTCCGATCGCGACTTCGACCCGGCCACGCAGGACGGGCAGCTCAAGTTCACCGGCATCCGGAATCTGAAGAAGCTCGTCGACGACGCCGACCGGGCGGATCTCGACGACCGCATCATCGTCCTGTTCGCGGCCGCCGAGCGCCTCGCCGCCGTCGGGGCGAAGGACGCCAAGCTCAAGCAGGACATGGCGCTTAAGCGCTTCGCGCGGCTGCGCGGCGAGCTGCAGATCACGCGCCGCTTCCGCATGTTCGGCGTCGGCCAACGCAGCCGCGGCCGCTTCGGTTTGCCGATCGGCAGCGGCGGAGGTGCCTACGTGCCGCCCTCGACGCCGCAGCTGACCTACCCGCTCGAGCCGGTCTACGTTCAGGTGCCCGTCGATCTTCCTGACAACATTCGCATAGACAAGCAGGAATTCTGATGGTCGATCAAATCATCAGGGCGGAGTTCGACTTCTCGAACACACCTGGCGCTATGCCCAACCGCGCGATTCCGCAGGGCGGCGCCGCGATCCAGCAGGCCGACGGCAAGCTGCTGACGATCAAGCCCAACGGCACGCTGCGTGTCACCGATATTCGCGACATCGTCGAACAGCTCGCGACCGGGCCGCTCGCCACGGTCCTCGGGCGCAAAGCCGATCTCGTCGACGGTCTCGTACCGCTTACGCAGCTGCCGCCGGGTCTCGGTGGCGGCGGTGGCGGCCCGATCACGCTGTCTCAGATTTCAGATCTATCTTCATTTTGGCGTCCGCTCCTTTCGGGAGGCCAAGCTGTCGCGCGAACGGCCTTAGGTCTTGGGGCGGCGGCGTACCTGGCGGTGGGCGTCTCAGGTGGCGTGGCGGCGTATGACGACCCCCGGTTCGGTACCGGCGGCGGGGGCGGCGCGCCTTCGACGGTCACAGCTTCGCAGATCAGCGACGCAAGCGGTCTCGGCCGCTCTGTCCTTACGGGGTCTCAGTCTCAGGCTCTTACGGCCCTCGGGCTGTCCACCGCCACGACGACCGCGACGCTGTCGGGGCTGTCGTCTTCGCTCGCCGGCATCACAGTGAAAGCCGACCCCCTGCCGGCGTGGGCGACGTTCAAAACGAACAACGACAGCTTGCTCGTCAACGCCAACGGGGCGCAGGGCTACATCTGGCCCGGCGGCGGCGACTACGCTTGCATGTCGGCGATCACGGGCGCGCTGCGCTTGCCTGTCGAGGCCGGCGCCAACAACATCAACGGCGGCCCGGCCATCATCATCGCGTCCGGGGTGATGGGCCTCGCGCTTTCCGAGTGCCTGAACAACGTCGTGGTCGGCGGATATTTCAGTGGCGGCTGCACGCTCGATCAGGGCCGGGCCTGGGGCATCAACACGACGGTTGCGAACGGAGACCGGCGCGGCCTTGGCGGGTACGTCGGCAAGAACGGCCAGTTCATCTCGGCAGAGATCGATCTTAACCTCAACACGCCGCCGGGCGGATGGGCAGGCACAAACGCGTACGGCGCATCCATCGTTGCCGTAGCGCAGTCGCAGCCTGACGGCGGCTTCACCGGATTGCACATCTCGGCAATTGATATCGGGCCTAAGATCGGCTGGAAAGAGGCGATCCGCACCGATCCCGGAGCGTGTGACGAGTTCGCTCAGATCCACACGCAGAAGTATCTCGGCGCCGGAGCGTCCGGGTCTCAGAAACTACACTTCATTTCATCTCCGTCTACGAACCAGTTCCGGCACGGCTTTATCAGTCAGTCGCCGGGCGGCGACTTGATAATTCAGCCGGACATGTACAACGGTTCGGGCCAATTCACAGTTGCGAACAGCACTCTGCAGGCCGCTTGCACGATGCATCCGACCGGCGGGTTCAACGGGCCCAGTATCTATGTCTCAGGCAACATGAGCGCGGGTGGGAACGGGGGTGTGTCGGGCAATTTCGCGGTTGGTGCTCTGACGCAGACGCAGCTGCTGACTGTCGGCAGCACGGCCTCGTTCAACGGGGACGTGAACGTCAATGGCGGGCTCCTGTCGACGAGCCGCCTTCGCTTCGGCAACGCCGATGTTCAGGTGCAGGCGCCAGGCGGCGGCCCCATCCCGAACGGTTTCAAAGCCCTCATGGTCGCAGGATAAGGATCACCCATGCTCGTCGACTTCGACACCGAAATCACCGACGCTCTTGGTCGAGTTCAGTATGAGCCCGAGCTGAAGCCGAACGGCCGACCCATGACCGAGATCATTGACGGCGTCGAGGCGGTGAAGATTTCACCGATTACGATGCGGATGATCTGCGTTACTGCTCTGACGCGCGCATGGCCGGACGAGAAGCTATCCGAGACCGTCGCGTTCGATCGATTCATGCTCGCCGTGAAGATCTCTCCCGGCGGACGTGTGGACCTCACGTTGGCCGAGCGCGGCGCGATCCAGACCGCGACCGACAACTGGCGCTCGCAGTCGCCCGTCTTTATGGCCCGCGCACGTCTCCTGCTCGATACGAACTCCGCAGAATAGGATCGCTACGTCCATAGTCGCGATCAGCAGGAAAAGACAAAACCGCCGATGAGCACGATTTGGGTCCAAGAGTTCACTGGCGGCCTCGACACCCGGCGCTTGCCGGAGACGACGGTCGGCGGCGTGCTCATCAAGGCGCGCGACGGCCACATCACCCGGGGCGGCGAGTTCGAGCAGCGCGCAGCCTTCGTGAAGACCCACGACCTTCCGGCCGGGACGATCGGGCTTGCCTTCAGCCTGACCGGTCCGGTCGTGTTCGGTAGCGCGGCGCCGCCGGCGCTGCCGGCCGGAATCACCTACCAGCGCCTGCAGCACCCCGACGGCCTGGCGCTCGCCAGCGTGCCGTCGACCGATCTGTACGCCGGCAAGCTCTACGCCGTCGGCGTGTTCTCGGACGGCAGCCGATTCCACTTCTACGATGGCGTGCGGGTTGCCGATTGGTTCGACGGTCGCGCCCGGGCGTCGGTCGCGGTTGGCGGCAGCGGCGATCAGACGGCGACGCAAGCGACGGCCTACGCCGACGTTCTCGGCGGGGCCGCGGCGCCGGATCCGCCCGTCGCGGACCAGCCGACCGACACGATCAGTTCGATCACCGTCGCCGGCGTGCCGGTCATCGGAGCGCCGATCCAGCACACCGGCAACAACGTCACGACGGCGACGGCCGTCGCAGCGGCGATCAACGCTTTCAGCTCGACGCCCGACTACACGGCGACGGCCAGCGGCGTGCGCGTCACGGTGAGAGCCGTCACGCCCGGCGCGGCGGTGAACGGGCAGCCGATCAGCGTCGTCACGACCGGCAACTTCACCGTCGGCAACGGCGTCACCTTCACCGGCGGACGCGATGGCGTCGTCTCGCGATTGGAGAGCCTCACCGTCGGATCCACCGCGATCATTCCGGGTCCGGTGGCGTACGCCGGCAGCAACGAAGCCACGGCCGCCGCCATCGCGCAGGCCATCAACACGTTCGTCTCCTCGCCGGACTACAGCGCCAGCGCCAACGGCGCCACGGTCAACATCCTGTCGGCCACGGCCGACGCCGCGCAGAACGGGCTACCCGTCAACTCGCTCACGTCCGGTAACCTGACGATCACCCCGGGCTCGACCACGATGCAGGGCGCGACGAGCAGCGGCCAGCTGCTGATTCCGGGCGATTTCGTCCGGACGATCGGGACGAAGGTCTATTCGACGTCCGGGCCGAACCTGCACTTCTCGGGCATCGGCGCGCCGACGAAGTGGTCCACCGACACGACGGGCGCCGGGTTCATCGACTTCTCGGCGCAAGCCTCGGGCCTGGAGCAGCTCTACGCGGTGGCCGAGTACCAGCAGTTCGTCGCGGTCTTCGCCGAGCGCGTCACCAAGATCCAGTACGTCGACCCTGATCCGTCGCTCAACAAGTCGTCGCAGACCCTGCGCAACACCGGCACGGCCAGCCCGCGCAGCGTGACGCAGTTCGGCGACAACGACATTTTCTACCTCGACGAGAGCGGCGTGCGCTCGCTGCGCGCCCGTGACAGCTCGAATGCGGCTTCGACTTCCGATGTCGGCGTGCCGATCGACAGCCTGATCACGGCGAAGCTCGCCTCACTCGGCCCGGGCGAGCGCAGCCGCATCATCGGCCTGATTGAGCCGCGCGACGGCCGGTTCTGGCTCATCGTCAAGGACACCGTTTTCGTCTTCTCGTTCTTCGCGGGGGCAAAAGTCAGCGCATGGTCGACCTATCAGCCGGGCTTCGACATCATGGATGCGGGCGTCTTCCAGCGCCGCGTCTACGTCCGCACCGCAAATTCGATCTATGTGTATGGCGGCCTCGGGGCGGCTCCGGCGTACGACGAGACCGTAGCCGAGGCGTGGCTACCCTACCTCGACGCGAGCAAGCCGACGACGGTGAAGACCCTGGAGGGGGTCGACGCGGCGGTCTCCGGCCGATGGGACGTCAGCATCGGCATGGAGCCGACCAACTTGGCCGCCGAGGACGAGATTGGGCAGGTCTTCGAGACGACGTTCCGGCGCAACCGCATCCCGGCGAGCGGGCAGTCGACGCACTTCAATCTGCGCTTCCGCAGCCGCGGCGTCGGCCCGCACAAGCTGGCCGCTGCCGTGATCCAGTACGCCGGGGACGCGCCAGATGCTAAGACTTGAGGCGGCCGACTACACGGACGTCGTCCAGGTCGCCCACCGCATGCGCGAGCGCGACGTGCAGGAGTTCCTGGCGGTGTCGCACGCCGCCGACCGGGCCGAGCTCGCCGAGCAGCTGGTCAAGCGTTTCGGGCAGTCGGTTGAGCTGATCGCCGCCCGGGTCGACGGCGAGGCCGTTGCGGTCGGCGGTTGCATGCAGCATCGGCCGAACGTCGTGACGCTGCTGTTCTTCGCCACCGACGGCTTTCCCGCCGCGGCGCTCGGCCTGACCCGGTTCATCACGCGCGTTCTGTTCCCGGAGGTGAAGGCCGCCGGCGCGCACCGGATCGAGTGTGTGAGCCACGTCGAGCATCGCGACGCGCACCGCTGGATCGAGATGCTCGGGTTGCGGCGCGAGGCCGAGCTTAAAGGCTTCGGCCGGGCCGGAGAGACCTTTCTGCAATTCGCGTGGACGCGCTGATGGACGTCCGCCCCGCAACCGCCGGTGACGAGGCCGCGATCGTCGAGATGGCGGCCGTCGCCGTCCCGGAAACGTTCCCGCACCTCAACTTCAGCCCGACCCGCACGCGGGAGAGCTTCCGGCGCTCGCTGGCCGATCAGGCACCGGTCTATTTCGTGGTCGAGACCCCGGCCCGACAGGTCGTCGGCTTCCAAGTCGTGGCGTGGGGGAACAGCGACTTCTCGACCGCGCTCGTCGTCGAGCAGCGCGTCATCTTCGTCCGGCCGGAGTTCCGCGGGTCCGACGCCGCGGCCAGCCTGATCCGACATCTTGTCCAATGGGCCGAGCGACTTGGCGCGGACGAGATGTATGTTAATGTCGCGAGTGGCCGTAGGCAGCAATCGACAGCGCGGTACATCAGGCGGTTCGGCTTCACCGATGTCGGGTCCGTTTTACGAAAGACGAGGCAGCCGTGACGCAGCTTTTCACGCCCCCGAGCAACAAGCAGGCGAACCTGGCGCGGTTGGACGAGGGCCTGCGCCAGCAGCGCGTCACCGAAGGCACCGGGGCGATCAACTCGACCTTCGACGGCCAGTTCAACGACGACTATTTCAACGGCCGGACGCAGGCGTTCAACGACTACGCCACGCCGCAGCTCGAGGAGCAATACGGCAAGGCCAAGAAGGCGCTTACCTTTGCGCTCGCCCGTGACGGCGGCCTGGATTCGTCGAACCGGGCGTCGCGCGAGGGCGAGCTGCAGCAGGCCTACGACACGGCCAAGCGCGGCGTGGCCGACCAGGCGCTGTCGTACGGCAACCAGTCGCGCTCGCAGATCGAGGAGGCCCGGGCCGGCCTGATCTCGTCGCTCAACGCCTCCGGCGACGCCAGCCAAGCGGCCACCGGCGCGATCAACCGCGCGCAGGCCCTATCCCAGCCGACGGCGTTCTCGCCGATCGGGCAGCTCTTCGGCGACTTCACGTCGAGCCTCGGCACGCAGGCCGCCGCCGAGCGCGCATCGGCCGCCACGGGCGGCGCGCTCTACAAATCACCCTACGACACCGGGCTGTTCTCCAGCTCGGGCAGCGTCAGGAACTCCCGCTGATGTGCGATCCCGTCACCCTCGGCAGCGCCGCCCTCATGGGCGCATCGACGCTCGCCAACTCGGCCGCGTCCGGCCAGCAGGCGCGCGCCCGCGACAAGGCGCTCGGCGCCGAGCGGCAGCGCCAGGGCGAGTTGCAGCGGCAGGCCGAAGGCGTGCAGGAGAAGTCGCGCGGCCGGTACGACGACTTCGCCGGCAAGGAAGACGCACGCGCCGGCAAGCTCGGCGCCTACTTCAACAAGGGCCTCGGCGAGGAGCCGACGGCTGTGGGTGCCGGGTCCGGCGCGCCGAGCGACGCGCTGCCGGCCTCCGGCTCCAATCTTGTCGTTCAGGAGCAGGCCAAGCAGGGCGGCAAGGCCCGCGCCTACGGCCAGCAGCAGGGCGCCGCGCTCGGCGAGCTCCGCTCGTTCGGTGATCTTCTCGGCGAGACCAGCCGGGGCCAAGCCCGTGACGCCGGCGAGATCGGCCAGATCAACAACTTCCGCCAGGGCTCGGCGGCGGTCACGCCGTACGAGCTGGAGGCCGCGAACGCGAAGGGCTCCGGTCTGAAGCTGTTCGGCGACCTGCTCGGCGGCGCCGGCCAGATCGGCATGACGGCCGGGCTCACGAAGAACGTGGCCGGCGTGGGTGGCGCTGCGCCGGCCGCCGGCGGGGCATCGCTGCCGTCCTTCGCGCAGCCGCAGGCCACCGCCCCGATGTCGCTCGGGAGCATGATGTTCGGCGCCATCCCGTCCTTCGCCTCGGGCAACAACGCATACAAGGTGGTCTGATGGCTGTCCGGTTGAGCCGCTTCTACAACGACGAGGGCATCGGGCGCGGTTTTCAGAACATCGCCGGCGCGCTCGCGCCACCCGACGCCAGCGATCAGCTCGCCGGTCAGAAGGCGCTGGAGATCCGCGACAAGGGTTTGCGGCTGGCCGAGCTCTACGCGAACACGCAGGACCCGCAGTACGATCGGCGCGCGACGCTGCTCGGCCTTCAGACCGGATCGCAGAGCCTGGAGGCCGTCGGCCTGAATAACGCCACGACGCGCTCGACGAACGCGGCCGACAACGCCCGGGCGATTCAGCAGGAGGCGATGCGGCAGTCCGGCGACACCGACCGGACGATGCTGGCTCCGGTCGCGCAGGACGCCACGCGCTTCGTCCCGGGCCGGATCGCCAAGATGTACGGCGTTCCCGAGCAGCAGTACGGCTCGGCCTCGCTGCAGCCCGGCGAGAAGGTCGTCAGGGCCGACGGCTCGGAACTGCAGGGCACTCCGAAGCCGCTCAGCACCGACGAGGTTCAGGCCGGCGCCATGCAGGTGCTGCCCGCCAACGACCTGCGCAGCATCATCATGGGCAAGGCGCCCGTCGAGAACGTGCAGACGCCCGACGGCCCGCGCGTCCAGTACCGCGACCGGGCCGTCGGCTCGGCGCCGGCGGCGACACCGGTCACGCCGCAGAACGCGACGAACTACCAGACGCCCGACGGCAAGCAGGGTACGGCCGTGCTGCGCGACGGTGTGCTCATGGACAGCCAGACCGGACAGCCGATTCCGGCCGGCTCGAAGCAGTTCTCGACCGCCGTCCAGGGCGGCCAGGACGCGACCGGAATCGGCGCGGCGAACGTCAACAAGGCCGGTCAGCAGCTCCTCGACCTGGATCTGGCCGACGCCGCAATGGATTCCTACGCGCAGCTGCTGAACGAGACGCCCGGCGCGCAGGGCGCGCTCGGCGCGGCGCGGCGATCCTTCCAGGATCTCGTCGCCACCGGCGGCGAAGCCGGTCAGGTGCTGCAGAAGCAGGACGCCGAGGTGCGCCGGCTGGTCGGCGAAAACCGGTTCTCACCCGAGGTGCTCCAGCGCTTCGGCGGCTTCGATCCGAAGCTGTCGGCGGTCGAGGGCGCCCGGCAGCGCGCGATTGCGCTCCAGGCCGCCGCATCGGGTGGCGGGGCGCAGGTCTCGAACCGCGACGTCGAGCGCGTCGAGGCCGAGATCGGCGGCGGCGGGCTGCTCGCGAACAACAGCTCCTCGCTCGCCAACATCGCCCAGGCCAAGCGCACGAACGCCCTGGTCCGGTCGAAGCTCGGCGTCGCCAACCCGACGGCCGCGGGGACGTTCCCGGGCGGCGGCCCGGCGCCAAGCCCTGCACCGGCGGCCCCGACGGCCGCGGTGGCGGAAGAGTGGACGCGTGGGCCTGACGGGCGGCCGGTGAGGAAGAACTGATGCCGCGCACGATCAACTTCGAGGGCCGCGCGATCACCGTCCCGGACGACTTCTCGGATGACGAGGTCGCCGGCGTGCTGTCGGCCCCGGCCGCCGCGCCCGCGGCGCCGAACGACGACCGTCCGGCCGCTGTCGCCACGGCGGAACAGCCCGCGCGCGTCGAGAAGCCGGCGCTTGCAGGCGACAGCATGGCGGGCGTGGCGAAGGCACTCCCGCAGGGCGCCGTCTCCGGTCTAGAGATGTTGATGGACGCGCCGGTCAACATCATCAACCAGGCGCCGCGGCTGCTGAACATCAACGGCGGGCTCATCAACAAGATCATGGGCCGCGAGGTCGTGCCGACCTTCGGGCCGATCAGCGACAACCCGCTCCTGCCCTCCGACATCATCCAAGCCCCGGGCCGGGCGCTCGGCGTGAAGAAGTACGAGCCGCAGGGGCCGATCGAGCGCATCGCCGACCGCGTCGGCCAGGAAGTCGGCGCCTCGGCTCTGCCCGTCGTCGGGTCCGTCGCGGCCGGCGCCCGCATCGGCGCGGCCGGTGCCCGGCAGATGATGACGGGCGAGAGCGTCGCGCAGCGCATCCTTGGTCCGATGGTCGAGGCCGGAGCCGTGAACCCGGCCGGTGTCGTCGGCCGTGAGACGTCCGGGGCGGTCGCGGCCGGGCTCGGCGCCGGCGCCGCCGTCGAAGCCGTGACACCGATCTCCGACGGCGCCGGCGCGCGCTCGTCGGCCGACTTCGCCGGATCCGTCGCGGGCAACACCGCGCTCGCGCTGGCCCGCCCGATCTTGGGCGGCATCGGCTCGCTGGCGGGCGCGGCCGCCGGATCGAGCAAGTTCGCCGACGACGTCGCGCGTAGCGAAGTCGCCAACGATCTGCTCGCCAACTCCACCACGGCCCAGCGCCAGGTCCAGGCCGGCGTCGACCGCGGCACGATCGACGCGCAGCCGCTGGCCGATCAGCTTCGGCGCCCGGCCGAAGTCGAGCAGGTTATTCCCGGCTACCAGGCCGACATCGCGGACCGCTCCGGCGACCCCGGGCTGGCGGCCTACGTCTACGGCAAGACGGCGGCCCGGCCGGGCCTCGACACCGGCCGGCGCGTGGCGAATCAGCAGGTCGTGAGCGAGCGTGTCGACGGCCTCGCGCCGACGGGCAACGCCGGCCAGTTCCGCGAGGATCTCCAGGGCGGCGTCGACCGGCGGCTGTCCGATGTGGATCTGCAGGCCGAGACGGCGCAGCGCACGCTCGAGGAGCAGATGCAGCGCCTGACCGCCACGATGACCGGCGAGGCCCGCGGCGCCGATATTCGCGCGGCGCTCCAACGCGCGGCCGAAGAGGCCCGGGCAGGCGTGCGCCAGGCCTACGAGCCGATCAACAACTCGGCCCAGCAGATCGACGTCAAGCCGCTGGCCGAGCGCTTCGGCGCGCTGGACGAGGGTCTGAGCGTGGCCGAGCGCCAGCGCTTCCGCCCCGCCGAGGCCGACATTCCGCAGCGACTGATCGGCCCCGCAGAGGCCGCCGGCCCCGTCGATACGGGTCTCCTCGACGCCTCCGGCAAGCCGATCACCCGCGAGCCCCGGCCCGGCAACAGCCAACAGCCGATCAACGAAGTCACCGGCCTGCGCGCCTCGCTGACGGACGACGCCCGGGCCGCGCGCTCGGCCAACCGCCCGGCAGAGGCCCGGATCATCGATCAGCACGTCACCGCGCTCGACGACTACTTCGACGAGGCGATCCCGGAAGGTCTGCGCGGCCAGCTCGACACGGCGCGCGCGGCGCGCCGCGACGTGGCGGACCGGTTCGAGCGGCCGGGCCGGGCCGTCGCCGAGGTGCTGAAGGAGCGCCAGGGCGTCCCGACCGTGAAGGACAGCGGCGTGGCGCCTCGGTTCGCGCAGCCCGACGAGGGCAACCTGTCCGATCTGCGAGATCTCATGCGCGAGGCCGGCGGCGATGCCGGTGTGCGCCCGGCCCTGCGCGACCAGTTCTTGGCGAACGTCCGGGACCGCGGCCTGCTCGACCGGCCGGAGCAGCTCAACGCTTACCTGGACCGGCACGCCACGCTCCTCGACCAGCTGCCCGGGCTGCGCGACGAGATCACGGCGGGTGGAACGGCCAGTCGCGGCGCCGCGGAAGCGCGCACGGCCGCCGACACGACGCGCCGCGAGCTGACCACGCCCGGGCGCTCGCCCGAGGCCTCGTACCTGAAGTACGACAACACCGGCACGGTGGAATCGATGCGGACGGTGCTGAAAGACCCGCGCCCGGAACAGGCCGCCGACCGGCTGCTCGCCACGTCCGGCACAGACCCACAGAACGCCCGGGCGGCGTTCTGGGAGGTGCTCCGCAAGGAGGCCACGAACCAGGGCGGCGTGAACGACCGCGCGCAGATCAACGGCCTCGCCGGCTCGAAATTCCTGTCGGACCCGCGCAACAAGGCCGTGGCCGATCGGCTGTACCGGGACAATCCGGAGCAGCTCAAGGACATCACGGATGTCTTCGATGCGCTGGCCGGGTCCGGGGCGGCGACGCGCGCCCGGCGGCCCGGGTCGTCCGGCACGGCGCAGGGCATGAACGCGGGCTACGACGCCTCGCTCTCGGCCTCGTCGATCACCAGCCGCATCCGGTCGATCAACCGCGGCCAGCTCTCGCCGACCGTGGCCGGCGTCGACCTGCTCGCGACCTACCTGCGCCGGAAGTCGGCCGGGCTGCAGAAGGGCGCGATCGAGCGGCTCCAGGACGAGGTGATCCAGAACCCGCAGCTCGCGGCGAAGCTGCTGGAGGACTACAATCCGGCGAACTTCGCGGCCCAGCGCCGGGAGCTGCTGACGGTCGGCGGCGTGCGCGCCACGGAGACGCTCCGGCTCTTCGACGCGGCGAACGACGAGGAACAGCGGCCCGAGGCGGCGGCCGTACGCCGGGCAGGAGAACGCTGATGGCCGAGGATTTCGCATCCGCTCTCCGCGCTTCGGCGCAGCGGCTCAACATCAACCCGGTCGATCTCGGGACCGTGATCTCCTACGAGACCGGCGGCACCTTCGATCCCTGGCAGAAGGGGCCGACGACCAAGTGGGGGCAGCACCGCGGGCTGATCCAGTTCGGCGAGCCGCAGCGCAAGCAGTTCGGCGTCTACCAGGGCCAGAGCGCGTCCGAGCAGCTCCCGGCTGTGGAAAAGTACCTGCTCGCGTCCGGGTTCAAGCCCGGGATGGGGATCAAGGATCTCTACTCGACGATCAACGCCGGCGGCCCGGGGCGATACAACGCGCGGGACGCTGCGGCCGGCGGCGCGCCCGGTACGGTCGCCGACAAGGTCGAGCAGCAGATGGCCGGGCATCGCGCCAAGGCGGAAAAGCTGCTCGGCGGCGCGTTCGCTCCTGCGGCTGCGCAGACACAGCCGACGGGCGGCGGCCTCGGCGAGAAGTTCGGGCAGGCGCCCCAAGCAGGAACGGCGCTGGCCGACGCGCTGCCGGGTGCTACGCTGCCGACCGGGGCGTTCGCGATCCCCGTGGCGGTGCCGGACCCGGCGGCCCAGGCCTACGGGCAGATCGCGCAGCAGTTCACACAGCGGCAGCAGGCCGACGCCACGGCCGAATCAGCGCGGCGCGCGGCTCTGTTCGGGGGTGGGCTGGGGCGGCTGTACGGATGAGCTGCGCCCAAAAGTGCGCCCAAACAGGTGTCGGTGGACAAACTGAAACACGGTCTAAGTCTCTACAGCGTATAGTGATCTGCACCTGTCTTGGTTAGTTTCGTGAAGAACACGCGGTCGACACCGAGTTCGGCGAGGCGGGCCTCGCAGGCTTCGGCGAGTGCGCAGATCTCGCTCAGTTCGCCCTCGATGTTGGTGCCGTTGGCATGCATCTCGGCGGTGAGCGGGCTGGCGTCGATGATCGCCTTGATTTCCCGCACGTAGGGCGAGACCGACGGGCCGACCCCCATGGGAACGATGCACAGATCCGCCACGACCTTCATGTGACGACTTTCATGGGCTTGTCTCCCGTGCGCCCGACCTTCGGGCGAGGCGCCCTTCTATCACGGCCGGCCGTGCCCGGGGCGATGAAGCGGCACGCCCCCATCCCCACGCAAGCTTGAACCGCGACAAGGCCCCGTTCATTCACGGGGTAGGCATCCGCCATGGCGGCAAGCGACGCGATCGTCATCGAGCGCAAGTCCCAGCGGGATATCGGCTTTGCCGCCGGGATCATCGCCATCCTGGCGATCCTGTTCCTGCCGGTGCCGGCGATCCTCCTCGACATCGGGCTCGCCTTCTCCATCGCCCTGTCGGTGCTGATCCTGATGGTGGCCCTCTGGATCAAGAAGCCGCTCGAATTCTCGGCCTTCCCCACGGTGCTGCTCATCGCGACCCTGCTGCGCCTCGCGCTCGGCATCGCCACCACGCGACTGATCCTGGCCAACGGCCAGCACGGGGTCTCGGCTGCCGGTCACGTCATCCAGGGCTTCTCGCAGTTCGTGATGAGCGGCGACTTCGTCATCGGCATCGTGGTGTTCCTCATCCTGATCACGGTGAACTTCCTCGTCATCACCAAGGGTGCCACCCGCATCGCCGAGGTCGGGGCGCGCTTCACCCTCGACGCCATCCCCGGCAAGCAGATGGCCATCGACGCCGATCTCAACGCCGGCCTCATCGACGACAAGGAGGCGCAGGGGCGCCGCCGCGAACTCGAGGAGGAGAGCGCGTTCTTCGGCTCCATGGACGGCGCGTCGAAGTTCGTGCGCGGCGAGGCCATCGCCTCGCTCATCACCATCGCGGTCAACGTCTTCGGCGGCATCATCATCGGCACCACCCGCCACGGCATGCCGCTGGGCCAGGCGGCCGACGTGTTCACCAAGCTCTCGGTCGGCGACGGGCTCGTCTCGCAGATCCCGGCCCTGATCGTCTCGCTGGCGGCGGGCCTCCTCGTCTCGAAGGGCGGGACCCGGGGCACCGCCGAGCAGGCGGTGATGGGCCAGCTCGGCGCCTATCCGCGCGCGCTCGCCGTCGCCGCCGCCCTGATGTTCCTGTTCGCCCTGGTGCCGGGCCTGCCCTTCCTGCCGTTCATGGTCCTGTCGGGGCTGATGGCGTTCACCGCCTACGCCATCCCGAAGAAGATCGCCGCGCAGAAGGCCGTGGTCGATGCCCGGACACTCGCCGTCGAGGACCAGAAGCAACTCGCCGCCCGGGAATCCCTGTCCGTCAAGGAATCGCTCAAGACCCCCGAGATCGAGCTCTGCCTCGGGCGCCAGATCTCGGCCCAGTTCGCCACCTCGCAATCCGAGCTGTCGCATCGGGTCGCGAAGATGCGCCGCAAGTTCGCCCGCCAGTACGGCTTCGTCGTCCCCGACATCAAGCTCACGGACAGCATTGCGCTGGCTCCGAAATCCTACCAGATCCTCATCCACGGCACCGTGGCGGCGACCCAGGAGATCCGCCCAGGCCAACTCCTCGTCGTCGTTGGCGACGGACCCGTCCCGGATGTGCCGAGCGACGAAGTCCGTGAGCCGGCCTTCGGCATGAAGGCCCGCTGGGTGCTCGATTCCTACGGGGCCGAAGTACGGCGCGGCGGCTTCGAGCCCATCGACGGCGCGTCCGTGCTCCTCACCCACCTGTCCGAGGTCATCCGCAACAATCTGCCCCAGCTCCTGTCCTACAAGGACATGCGCGGCCTCCTCGACCGCCTCGACCCCGAGTACAAGCGTCTCCTCGACGAGATCTGCCCGTCGCAGATCTCGTATTCGGGCCTCCAGGCGGTGCTGAAGCTCCTGCTCTCCGAGCGGGTCTCGATCCGCAACCTCCACCTCATCCTCGAGGCGGTCGCCGAGATCACGCCGCACGCCCGCCGCGCCGAACAGATCGCCGAGCACGTGCGCATGCGCATCGCCCAGCAGATCTGCGGCGATCTCGCCGAGAACGGGACGCTCGCGGTGCTGCGGCTCGGCAGCGCCTGGGACCTCTCGTTCCACCAGAGCCTCAAGCGCGACGCCAAGGGCGAGGTCGTCGAGTTCGACATCGATCCGCGCCTCGTCGAGCAGTTCGGCACGGAAGCCGGTGAGGCGATCCGCAAGCACATGCGCGAGACCCGCAGCTTCGCCCTCGTCACCGCGCCGGATGCCCGCCCCTACGTGCGGATGATCATCGAGCGGCTCTACCCGACGCTCGCCGTGCTCTCGCACCTCGAGATCGCCCGGGGGGTGGAGATCCGGTCCCTCGGGACGATCTCGTAAGGCCACTGCGCGTGGTCGCCGGGGCACCCGAGGGCATTCTGGCCGCCTTCCTGATCTTCTGCCGGGTCGGCGGGTGCCTCCTCGTGGTGCCGGGCTTCTCCAGCCCGCGCGTGCCCGGGCAGGTCCGCCTGCTCATCGCCCTCACGGCGTCGCTGGCCATGACGCCCCTGATCCAGCCGCTGTTCCAGGGCCGGCTGGCGGCACAGGACCCGGCCACCACCCTGGCCTGGATCGCCAGCGAGACCATGACGGGGCTCGTGATCGGCTTTCTCGGACGGATCTTCTTCACGGTGCTGGAAACGGCGATGAATGCCGCCGCCACCATGGTGGGGTTCGGCGGCATGCCGGGCTCCGTGGCCGAGGGGACCGATCCGGTACCGGCGGTCGAGGCCCTGATCATGATGGCGGCCACCGCCCTGCTGTTCGCCGCAGACCTGCATTGGGAGCTGTTTCGCGGATTGGTCGATTCCTACGCTCGCATCCCGCCGGGCGAGGGCATCGGCACCCAGGCCGCCCTGGTGCGGATCGTCGATCAGATCGGCACCGCCTTCGTGCTGGCGTTGCGCATCACCGCGCCGTTCATCGTCTACGCCGTGGCGGTGAACCTGACCGCCGGCTTCATCAACAAGCTGGTGCCGCAGATCCCGGTCTACTTCATCGCGACGCCGTTCATCATGTTCGGCGGATTGCTGCTGCTCTACTACCTCTCGAACGAGTTCATGACGCAGTTCCTCATGGGTTACGTCGACTACCTGCGACGGGGTTAGGGCATGGCCGTCACCACCCGCCAGCGCCTGGAGCGCGCGCGCCGGCTCCTCACCGTGCAGGAGCAGATGCGGGGGATCGCCGAGCGCGACCTCGCCGCGACCCGGCGCGACATCGCCCGCGTCGAGGCCGACCGCGCGGCGATGCTCACGACGCTTGCCGGCGAGACCATGCACGGCCTGTTCCTCGATGCCGCCGCGCGCCGGCTCAGGGCCCTGGCCGGGGAGGCGACGCAACTCGACGCCACCGCCACCCATCGGGCCGGGCTCGTGCGGGAGCGGGGCCTCGCCGAGAAGCGCGTCGGGCGCCAGGTCGAGGCGCTGGCCGAAACCCGCGCCCGCGAGCGCGAACGGGCCGACATGCTGGAACAGCTCGACCTGCTGGCCGCCCGTGGCGGCGCCTCGTGAGCATTCCCGACGCACATCTTTCCGACGCAAGCCTTTCCCACGCAAGCCTCCCGAAAGCCACGGGGCCTATCCCCTATCGCCGACGGGCCATTCCCTTCGAAGCGTCGCGGCAGCCATGAGCATCTCCACTCCCACCGATATCGTTCTCGACGTGGCCCGGGCCGCCGATCCGGCGCGCTACCAGGAGGCGACGGCCAAGCTGTCTGCGCCGGGCGCCACCGATCCGGCCGCCTTCAACGACGCGTACCGCATGGCCGGCACGTCCGTGCACATGCCCCTCGACGCGCGCTCGACCCTCACGGCACTCCAGACCGACAACGTGATCTCGGGCGCGGGCAAGATCGGCGATCCCTACAAGCAGTTCGAGGCCTTCGTCCTGCGCCAGTTCGTCGAGACCATGATGCCGTCGAAGGCCGCGTCGGTGTTCGGCAAGGGCAATGCCGGCGGCATCTGGAAGTCGATGCTCGCCGATCAGATCGGCACCCAGGTCGCCAAGGCCGGCGGCCTCGGCATCGCCAAGATGCTGGAGGCCGCGCGTCCCCTGGAGAAGACGTCGCTGGACAAGACCGCCCCGGACAAGATCCGCCCGGCCGGCTCGGTCGATCAAGCGACGGGCGCGTGAAAGGACCGACCATGCTGATCGCATCCCTGAAGCGGCTCGAAGCCGTCGTCGCGGCCGAGACGGAAGCGCTCCTGACCCACCGTCCGTTCGATCAGGAAGCGGTGAACCTGCGCAAGAGTCAGAGCCTTCTCGAACTCACCCGCCTGACCCGGGGCCTCGACCCGGACCAAATCGCGCCCGAGGTCGCCGACCAGCTCGCGCGCCTGAGCCGGGCGTTGAACCGCAACCAGGGCGTCGTCGGCCAGCACCTGCGCGCCGTCGAGGAGATCTCGGAGATCGTCACCCAGGCGATCCGGGATTCGGAATCCGACGGCACCTATTCCGGCCACCTGCGCCGTTGATCCCCTATCGGCACCAGGCGTGAGCGCATGAAGACTGTCCTGACCGGCCTGTGGATCTGCGCCGTCACCATCCTGTCCTGCTACGGGGCGGTGACCTGGGGCAGCGGTCTGTTCGCCAAGAAGGAGGAGCCGTATCTCGAGGGTCTACAGTACCAGAAGCTGCCGCCGATCAATGTTCCCATGGTGGTGGACGGCAAGGTGCAGGGTTACATCGTTGCGGTTCTTGTCTTCACTGCCGATGCGCGGTTGATGCACACTCTTCCGGTGCCACCCAACGCCTTCGTGGTCGACGAGACCTTCCGGCAGATCTACGCCGACCCGCAGATCGATTTCAAACGCCTGTCGCGTTACAACGTCACCCAGCGCCTCGCGGAGGTCCGCAAGGCGGTCAACGCGCGACTCGGCGCCGACGTGGTGAAGGATGTTCTCGTCGAGGAGTTCAACTTCGTCGCCAAGCGCGAAGTCCGCTCGTGACGCGAAGGTCTCCCCGGCCCTGGAGGCCGGAGAGACCAAAAACTACTTCAGGCGGGCGGCGGCCCAGGCGATGTGATCGGCCATGAAGGTCGAGATGAAGTAGTACGAGTGATCGTAGCCCTCGCGCATGTTGAGGGTCAGGGCGATCCCGGCCGTCTTGCAGGCCTCGTCGAGCAGCCAGGGGCGAAGGCCGTCGTCGAGGAAGCTGTCGGCCGTACCCTGATCGACCAGGAACTCCGGGAAGCGGTGGCCGTCCTCGATCAGTGCCGTGGCGTCGTGGGCGCGCCATGCGGCGGGGTCGGTTCCGAGGTACTTCTCGAAGGCCGGCTTCGACCATCCGGCCGTGGAGGGCTGGGCGATCGGGGCGAAAGCCGAGCAGGACTTGAAGCGGTCGGGATAGGTCAACGCGATGGTCAGCGCCCCGTGGCCGCCCATGGAGTGGCCGAAGATGCCCTGGCGGGTCATGTCGGCGGGGAATTCCTTGGCGATGAGGGCGGGCAGCTCCTCGGTGACGTAGCTCCACATCCGGTAGTTCGTGGCGTAGGGCGCCTGGGTGGCGTCAACGTAGAACCCGGCGCCGGAGCCGAACTGCCAGTTGCCGTCCTCGTCGGGGATGCCGGGCCCGCGCGGGCTGGTGTCGGGCGCCACGATGATCACGCCGTGCTCGGCCGCCGCCTTGCGGTACTCGCCCTTGTCCATGACGTTGGCGTGGGTGCAGGTGAGGCCCGACAGGTACCACAGCACCGGCACCGGACCGTTCTCGGCCTGGGGCGGCACGAACACCGCGAAGGTCATCGGACAGCCGGTGGTCGTCGCATCGTGCTTGTAGACGCCCTGCGTGCCGCCGTGGGCGCGGGCCTTCGAGATGGTTTCCATGTGTGCTCTCCTGCTGGGGGCATGGATTTTCCCTCCCCACAAAGGGGGAGGGAGGCAGTGTCAGCCAAGATCCGTCTTAGTATACCACCACCGACCGGATCGACTTGCCCTCGTGCATGAGGTCGAAGCCGTGGTTGATGTCTTCGAGCGGCATGGTGTGGGTGATCAGATCGTCGATGTTGATCTTGCCCTCCATGTACCAGTCGACGATCTTCGGCACATCGGTGCGGCCGCGCGCGCCGCCGAAGGCCGAGCCCTTCCAGACGCGGCCGGTGACGAGCTGGAACGGACGGGTCGAGATCTCCTTGCCGGCCTCCGCCACGCCGATGACGATCGACTCGCCCCAGCCGCGGTGGCAGCATTCGAGGGCCTGGCGCATGACGTTGACGTTGCCGGTGCAGTCGAACGAGAAATCGGCGCCGCCGCCCGTGGCGTCGAGGATCGCCGCGACGACGTGATCGTTGCCGATCTCCTTCGGATTGATGAAGTGGGTCATGCCGAACTTGCGGGCCATCTCCTGCTTGTCCGGATTGATGTCGACGCCGATGATCTTGTCGGCACCGACCATCCGGGCGGCCTGGAGCACGTTGAGGCCGATGCCGCCGAGGCCGAACACCACCACGTTGGCGCCGGGCCAGACCTTGGCGGTGTAGATCACCGCGCCGATGCCGGTGGTGACGCCGCAGCCGATGTAGCAGATCTTGTCGAAGGGGGCGTCTTCGCGGATCTTCGCCAGGGCGATGGCGGGGAGGACCGTGAAGTTCGAGAAGGTCGAGCAGCCCATGTAGTGGAACACGGAGTTCGAGCCGCCCGGGCTGCCGCCGGTGGAGACGCAGGAGAAGCGCGAGGTGCCGTCCGGCATCACGCCCTGGCCCTGCGTCGCGCGGATCGCGGTGCAGAGGTTGGTGCGCTGCGACAGGCAGGACTTACAGCTGCGGCATTCGGGCGTGTAGAGCGGGATGACGTGGTCGCCGACCTTGAGGTCCGTGACGCCGGCGCCGACTTCGCGGACGATGCCCGCGCCCTCGTGGCCGAGGATCGCCGGGAATTTGCCCTCGGAATCGAGGCCCGACAGGGTGTAGGCGTCGGTGTGGCAGATGCCCGTGGCCATGAGTTCGACGAGAACCTCGCCGGCCTTGGGTCCTTCGATATCGATCGTCTCGATGGTGAGGGGCTTCTTGGCCTCCCACGCCACCGCTGCGCGCGTCTTCATACGGATGCTTCTCTTGTGCTTGGCGATCACGGGCGGCGTCGAACTGCCGACTCTTCGGCTCGCGGCATCTTGACGATGGCGATCCGAACGGCCCGAAAATCTGGGTCGTGTGATGATGGTTATGGCGCGGATATGCAACGCCTTGACCGCGCCGTGTCGCGCGGACCTGCCTTGCGCCGTTCGCTCGGGATCAGCGTCCCGCGAGCAGGCCCGACACCGCCGCCTCGGTCACGAGGCGGGCGAGGCGCGCTTCCCCGGATGCATCGGACCCGAGGATGACGCCGCCGCAGGCCCCGGTCCGGCCCGCGATGGCGTAGCGCAGGACGCTCGCCGGTCGGAGCGGCCCGCCGCCGTCCGAGACGAAGCCGCGCAGGCCGCCCGGGTGTTCGTTGCAGCCGATGGCAAGGGACAAGCCCGCCGTCCGGCCCGTCAGCGCCACGGGCACGACGGAGAGTCGGGCGCGGCCGGACTGCGCCATGGCCCGGCGCGGGCCGGCTAGGGCCGCGACGATGTCGGGGCCGAAATGGACGAGGCCCTCGAACGTCACCGGCCCGTCACCGGCCGTGAACCGGTCGAGCACGGCGAGGCCCGAAAGGTCGTCGAGGAGGACGAAGACGCGGCGGTGATCGTAGGCCGGCCCGTGCACGGTGGTGGCGATGGCGCAGGCCTGGGCGCCGTCGAGGCGGATGGCCCCGGCGAGCCGGGCCGCGCCGGCCCCGGGTTCACACCCGTCCGGCCAGGCGACGTTGTGGCCATGGGCCGACAGGATGTGGTGGCGTGCCGGCCCGGTCTCGATCTGTGCCGAGCCCCCGGCCTCGACGACCCAGCGCACGCCCTCGCTGGCATGGACGAAGGAGGTGCAGTCGCGGTGCCCCTGACCGGTGGAGGTCTGGCCCGTGAACGTGCAGGCGAAGTGGGACCAGCCCCGTCCGGGGGCATCCGAGCGGGCCGCGATCATGTCCGTCCCGGCATCCGACGGCAGGGGCGGGGCACTCGCGGCGGGGCGACCGCGCGGGT
The DNA here is from genome assembly GCF_001422775.1 of Methylobacterium sp. Leaf87. Lineage (NCBI taxonomy): Bacteria > Pseudomonadati > Pseudomonadota > Alphaproteobacteria > Hyphomicrobiales > Methylobacteriaceae > Methylobacterium > Methylobacterium sp. Leaf87. The sequence continues at coordinate 173,535 of NZ_LMMI01000012.1, forward strand.
CGCGGCGCTCGGCCACCAAGGTGCTTCCGGAGCGTGCCACGAGGCGCCCGATCCAGCCCGCCGCATCGCCGTTGGCGGGCGTATCGCCGAAGGGCGGCAAGCGTCCCCCCGGATCGAGGAGGCCCGCGAGGCCCGGCAGGACCTTGGCGACCCGGCCTGAGAGAAACCCCGCGAGGCCGTCGTCACCCACGCTCCGGGCGAGCACCCGCAGGAGGGTCGCGAGTTCGAGGCGCTGGTGGAGGGACGGCGCCGCGAAACGCCCCTCGGCGTCGAGCTGGCTCTCCACGCCGGCGCGCAGGCCCGCCTCGGCGAGGCCGAGCCAATGGGCGGCCAGGGGCAGGCGCGGCAGGGCGCGGGCGACGCCGTGCAGCACCGCCGCCGCCTGAATCTGGTGCAGCGAGCGCCCGAAGGTGTTCTGGCCGACGATCTCGGCAAGGGCGAAGCCATGGCGCACCACCTCGCCCGTCAGCACCAGGGCGGCGGCACTGCCCGGCGTGCCCGCACGCCCGAGGAGATGGACGAGGGTTTCGGTGCGGGTCGCAAGGGCCGAGGGGTGCAGGGCGAGGCCGTCGGCGGGCGACCCCCACGGGTTGGCCCGCGACCACGACACGGCGAGGCCGAGGGCCGTGGCCGCTCCCCCGGGCGTCCCCGCCAGGGCGACGAGCCAGCCGAGACCCTGGTATTCGATCCGCCATGCCACCGACCGGAAGGGGTCTTCGCTCCAGTCGGGTCGCTCGGGCACCGTCCACGCCGTCTGCGAACCGAGGCGCAGGACCCGGTCGAGGCCCGTGCGCGGGGCGCCTTCATCGCCCTGGAGATCTCGCGCCAGGGCGAGCACCTGCGGGATCGCGGCCGCCTCCGGGCCCGGGCACCAGCCGGCGATGGAGGCGACGGGCAGGTCGAGGCGCTCGGCGAGGCGGGCGAGGAAGTCCGGCGCGTCGAGGGCATCGTCGCCGCACAGGTTCTCCAGGCGCAGGCGATCCTCGAGGGCGATCTCGGGAGCGGCGAGCAGTTCCGCGTCCGGGCTCCCGGCGTCCCAGGTGGCAAACCCCACTTCGACCCGCTCCGCACCCGGCACGGGGGCGAGTTCCAGGGTGAAGCGCCGGGCCTGCTGGTGCGCGGAGAGATCAACGAGGGCCCCGAGGGACGGCACCGAGATCGTGCCCGGATAGGGCGGTTCCAGCGCGGCGCCGGCGGCGTCCCGGTAGACCACGCGCGCCAGGGCCGCGTGGCTCCGCGGGACGGCCGTGAAGATCTGTCCCCGCAGGACGAGACCGCAGCCCGGCACCAGGGCATGGACGATCCAGTCCGGCTCCGGCGCGAGGCGGCGACGCACGCGCGGGGAAGGGGAGGGGCCGCCCTGGGCCAGGGTGGCCTCCGCCACCGTGAACGGGCGTGTGTTGCGCCAAGAGCGGATGGTGACGGTGATCGCGGCGGCGGGGGCCGGCAGCAGGAAGGCCAGCCGGCAGATGCCGGCGCGCAGGGCCCGGGCCTCCGCCGGCAGGTAGGCCGGTCCGGGAATCCAGGTGCCGTGCGGGTCGAGGAGGGTCCGGTCGAGGCCCGGCACGTGGTCGAGATCGAGGCTCGATCCGTCGGGGGCCAGGCAATCGATCCCCACGAGGGCGAAATCCAGGGCGCCCGCGGCGGCTTCCTCCGCATCCCAGCCGAGCCGGAAACGCAGGCTGCACCACGCGTCGCCGGTGAGGTCGGGGAAACCGAACACCACCCGCGAAAACCGGTTCTTGGCCGGAATCCAGTGCTCGTCCTCGCCGGGGCCGACGGTCGCGCCCGCGGCATGGCGGGACGCCTGCGGGCGTCGGGCGTCGGGACCGCTCAAGCGGATCGACCGGGGACGCGGGGCGGAAACGGGACCGGCATGGGACGCCTGATGAGAGGGCTCGGCGCGTGGGCGCAGCACGATCGAAGGGAGGGTGGCACTGAGGCGCAGCCGATGACCCTGTCAAGCCGCCGGCCGGGCCACGTCGCGCGTCAGCCTGGGACAAGATTGGTTCCCTAGGAAGCGGATATCGAATGCATTCGGAGCGCGCGGTGACAGGCGTCTATCTTTTCGACCTCGCCTCGCAGCAGGCCCGGTATCTCGGCGTGCGGCAGGCGACCATCGCCAGCAACGTGGCGAACGCCAACACACCCGAATACAAGGCCCGCGATGTCGTGCCCTTCGCCGACGTGATGGCCCGCACCGGCGCCGCCGGTCTCGCGATGACGGCGAGCACCCACGTCGCCTCGGAAGAGGGACGCATCCCCACGAAGCCCGTCACGGCGGCGGACGCCTGGGATGCCTTGAGCACCGGCAGTTCCGTGAGCCTCGAGCAAGAGATGCTCAAGGCCGGCGAGGTCAGCCGCGACCACGGGCTCAACATGGGGATCGTCAAGGCATTCGACCGGATGCTGAAGGCGGCGGTGCGCAGCTGATGATCGATCCCCTCGCCGCCTCGACCCGTTTCGCCAGTGCCGGCATGGAGGCGCAGTCCCTGCGCCTTCGCATCGCCGCCGAGAACGTCGCCAACGCCCAGTCGGTGGGCGATTCCCCCGGCGCCGACCCCTATTCGCGCAAGACCGTGAGCTTCAGCGCCGCCATGGACCGCGCCGCCGGCGGGGCCAGCGTCAAGCTGCGCAGCATCGGTACCGACACCAGCCCGTTCCGCATCGAGCGCGATCCGGGGAGCCCGGCGGCGGATGCCGAGGGCAACGTCAAGCTGCCCAACGTCAATGCCCTGATCGAGATGGCCGACATCCGCGAGGCCAACCGCTCCTACGAAGCCAACGTGCAGGTGATCAAGCAGGCTCGCGCCATGGTCTCCAGCATCATCGACCTCCTGAGAACGTGAGTTTGCGCCGATGATCGAAGCCCTCGCCTCGCTTTCGGCCTTCGACAGGGCCGCCGGCCTTTCCGGCCCCAGCGCCGCCGCCCCGTTGCGGCCGGCGAGTTTCGCCACCATGCCGGCAGCGTCCACGGGCGGCGCCCTGCCGGGGGCCGATTTCGGCGACGTCATGGCCCAGCTCGCCGCCGGGGTCCGCACCTCGCTGCGCACCGGCGAGGCCACGGCCATCTCGGGGATCCAGGGCAAGGCCTCGACGCAACAGGTCGTGGAGGCGGTGATGTCCGCCGAGCAGAGCCTGCAGACCGCCATCGCCGTACGCGACAAGGTCGTCGCCGCCTATCTCGAACTCAGCCGCATGGCGATCTGAGGTCGGCGCAGCGCCTCACGACAAGAACCGGTTCCCCTTGTTCGGGCTGAGGCTCGAAGGACTCCCAAAACCATGAGAGCACTTGCCATCGCCGCGACGGGCATGAACGCCCAGCAGATGAACCTCGAGGTCATCGCGAACAACATCGCCAACCTGAACACCACCGGGTTCAAGGGCGCGCGGGCCGAGTTCACCGATCTGCTCTATCAGGCCGAGCGCCAGCAGGGCGTCCCGAACCAGGCCGGCCAGGAGCCGGTGCCCGAGGGCGCGATGCTCGGCCTCGGCGTGCGCACGGCCGCCATCCGCAACCTGCACCGGCAGGGGCCGCTCGCCAACACCGCCAATCAGCTCGACATGGCCATCAACGGGCGCGGCTACTTCCAGATCACCAACCCCAACGGCGAGATCAACTACACCCGGGCGGGCTCGTTCAACCGCAACAACACCGGGCAGCTCGTGACCCTCGAGGGCTACACCGTCGAGCCCGCCATCACGATCCCGGCCAACGCCGTCGACGTGGTGATCAACGGGTCCGGTCAGGTCTTCGCCAAGATCGACGGTCAGGTCCAGGCCCAGAACATCGGCCAGCTCTCGCTCGCCAACTTCGCCAACGAATCCGGTCTCGAACCCCTCGGAAACGGCCTCTATCGCGAGACCGCCGCTTCGGGTGCCGCCGTGGTGGGGGTCGCGGGCGACCTGAGCTTCGGCAAGATCCAGCAGGGATACCTCGAGAGCTCCAACGTCGATCCGGTGAAGGAGATCACCAACATGATCACCGCCCAGCGCGCGTTCGAGATGAATTCCAAGGTGATCCAAGCCGCCGACGAAATGGCCGGCACGGTCTCGAAGGGCATCCGCTGAGTCAGCGGGCGCCGCCCATCCCGAACCCACCCCGATTCCGACGCCATCGAACCCGGCCGGCGACGGCGGACCGCCCGCGCCCCGCGCGCCCGCCGCCCGGCCCTTCACAGCGAGGCACGACCACCATGGGCCATACGACTTTCGGCGGCGGATTCGCGGGTGGCCTCACGGGCCTGGCCCTGGCGCTCGCCTGCGCCGTCCCGTTCGGCCCCGTCTCGTCCCGGGCCACCGAACTGCTCCTGCCGGTGCCCACCGTGACGATCTACGCCGGCGACGTGATCAAGCCGGGCATGCTGCGCCTCCAGGCCTACCCCGAGAGCTTCAAGGCGCGTACCGCCGTCATCGACGCGCCCATGGCCATCGCCGGTCGTACGGCGCGGCGGATGCTGCTGCCGGGCGAGCCCGTGCCCGTCAACGCCGTCGAGGATCCCCGCCTCGTGAGCCGCAACGTGGCGACCCAGATCGTGTTCGAGGAGCAGGGCCTGCTCATCACCGCCGTCGGTTCGCCCCTCCAGAACGGGGGACTCGGCGAGACCATCCGGGTGCGCAACGCCGATACGGGACGCATCGTCCTCGGCACGGTGATGGCCGACGGACGCATCCGCACCGGCTCCGGCCAGTGATGCGCCTCTGGTTCCTCGCCCTGGCGCTTGTCCTGGCCGCGCTGCCGGCGCAGGCCATGGGCACGCGCATCAAGGACATCGCCAACCTCAAGGGCGTGCGCGACAACCAGCTCGTGGGCTACGGCCTCGTCACCGGCCTGCAGGGCACGGGCGACACCCTGCGCAACGCCCAGTTCACCGAGCAATCCCTGCAATCCATGCTCGACCGCATGGGCATCAACGTCCGCGATGCGCGCCTGCGCACCCGCAACGTCGCCGCCGTGATGGTGACGGCCGACCTGCCGCCCTACACCGGCACCGGCTCGCGCATCGACGTCACCGTGACCTCCCTCGGCGACGCCACCTCCCTCAAGGGCGGCACCCTCTTGATGACGCCCCTCATGGGCGGCGACAGCCTGACCTACGCCGCCGCGCAGGGACCGCTCGCCGTGTCGGGCTTCGCCGTGGGCGGCGCGGCAGAAACCATCACGCAGGGCGTGCCCACCGCCGGGCGCATCCCCAACGGTGCGATGATCGAGCGCGAGGTGCCGGGCACCTTCCGCGACCTGCCCGAACTCGTGTTCGAACTGAAGAACCCCGACTTCAAGACCGCCACGATGGTGGCCGACGCCATCAACGCCTACGCCCTGCAGCGTTTCCGCCGCCGGGTGGCCACCGCCCGCGACCAGCGCGCCATCGCGCTCATCCGCCCGCCGCAGGTGACGCAGACCCGGTTCATCGCCGAGATCGGCGATGTCACCGTCCAGCCCGATGCGCCGGCCCGCGTCGTGGTGGATCAGCGCACCGGCACCGTGGTGATCGGACGCAACGTGCAGATCTCCACCGTGGCCGTAACGCACGGCAACCTGACCGTACGGGTGACGGAAACCCCCGAGGTGGCCCAGCCGGCACCGTTCTCCAACGGCGTCACGGCCGTGGTTCCGCGCACGGAGGTCGCCGTCAACGAGCAGTCCGGCCGCATGGCGATCATCGGCGGGTCCGATCTCCAGACCCTGGTGCGGGGCCTCAACAACGTCGGCCTGAAGCCCAGCGACATCATCTCGATCCTCCAGGCGGTGAAGACCTCCGGGGCCCTGCAGGCGGAGCTCGTGGTTCAATGAGTTCGACGAAGGCTCTGCGAATCGCCGGCGAGGCGGCCCGGATGGTCGTCCCGGGCCACGCGCGGACGGTTCCGTCCCGGGGGCTTGCCCCGATGGCCGTGCGGATGCTGGTTTGCCTGGGGCTGCTTGCCGTGGCCTCCCTCGCTCTCGGTCCCGTGCGCGCCCAGGGCAGCAAGCCTGAAGGTGGCAAGCCTGCGGTGTCCGGCCTCAATCCCGGCCCGTTTCCGAAGTCGGCTCCGGGCAAGTCCAAACTCGCCGACACCAAACCGATCGACACCAAGCTGGTCGAGTCGAAGCCGGCCGAGGTGGCGCCCGACGCCGTGCGGCTTCCCGAGGTCGCTCAGGTGGCCGAGGTCCGGTTGCCCGAAGCCCCGGCCGCGCCGGAGCCGGCCAGATCCGCGTCCGCCAATGCCACCCCCGCCAAGCCGTCGCCCTACTGCGCCAGCATCGCGGACGCGGCGGCCGATGCCCGCTTCGCCTGGCAGAAGGAGCAGCTCGCGATCCTGGAAAAGCAGGTCGACGAGCGCATCCGGCGCCTCGAGGAGAAACGCGCCGAGTACGAATCCTGGCTCGCGCGCCGTAACGAGTTCCTCGCCAAGGCCGATACCGGCGTGGTGGCGATCTACCAGAAGATGCGCCCCGACGCCGCCGCCCTCCAGCTTGCGAACATGCCCGACGAGGGCGCGGCCGCGATCCTGACGAAGCTCAACGCCCGCACCGCGAGCGCGATCCTGAGCGAGATGGAGGCGGCCCGCGCCGCCCAGCTCGCCCGGATGATGACCGATGCGGGCAAGAAAGCCCGTGAAAGCGAGAAATCCTGATGCCTGCCACCCGTCTGCGCGCCGGCTTCGTCCTGGCGCTCCTCGCGCCTGGGCTCGGGGCCTGCAACACGCCCATGGCCCAACTCGGCCAGCCGCCCCTCCTCACTCCGATCGGCACGGGTCTGTCCCCGCCGCGCGAGGCCCTGCCCACCACCTTCGGTTCGCTCTCGCGCCGGACCTACCACTCGACTTGGTCGCCCTCGAGCGTCGACCTGTTCCAGGACCCGCGTGCGCGCAACATCGGCGACGTGATCACGGTGTCGATCCTCATCGACGACAAGGCCCAGTTCGGCAATTCGAGCGACCGCTCGCGCAGCCAGAAGTCGAGCCTCGGTTTCGATTTCGGCTACGGCGTCTCGGCGCTCAGCGACAAGGCGACGGCCGATGCGGGCATCCGCTCCGGCACCGAGACCAAGGGGGCGGGCAACATCGACCGGTCCGAGGTGCTGCGCCTGTCGGTCGCCGCCATCGTCACCGAGCAGATGCCCAACGGCAACATGGTGATCTCGGGTTCGCAGGAGGTCCGGGTCAACAACGAGGTGCGCGTGCTCAACGTCGCCGGCATCGTCCGCCCGCGCGACATCTCACGCAAGAACACCATCGACTACGACAAGATCGCCGAGGCGCGCATCTCCTACGGTGGGCGGGGGCGCATCACCGACGTGCAGGGCCCGAGCGTCGGCCAGCAGGTCTTCGAAACCCTGGCCCCGTTCTGACGCCCCCCTGAAGCGGAGACGCACGCGATGGCGGCCAAGGACGACACGAAGAAGGGCGGCGGCAAGGGCTGGATCGCCGCCCTGGCGCTGGTGAGCCTCGTCGCCATCGGCACCGGCGGAGGCTTGGGGATGTATCTCCTCTCCAAGGTCGAGAAGGCCGTCGACAGCAAGACGAAGGAGGCCGAGAGCAAGGCGGTGAAGGTGCTGAAATACACCGGTGATCTGGCCCTGCGCCCCGTCGGCTCCGTGGTGACCAACCTCGCCGATTCGGGTGATGCCTGGGTGCGCCTCGAATCCTCCGTGGTGTTCAAGACCGGCGCCGTCCCCAATCCCGATATCGCGCTGGCCGAGATCCGCGCCGACATCGTCGCGTATCTGCGCACGGTCTCCATGCGCCAGATCGAGGGAGCCAGCGGCCTCCAGCACCTGCGCGAGGACCTCAACGAGCGCGTCGCCCTGCGCACCAAGGGTCAAGTGCGTGAACTGATCGTCGAGATGCTGGTGGTGCAATAGCGGGCACCTTCCCTCCCCCTTGCGAGGAGGAGAGCCGCCAGGATCGACGCGGGCGCGACCAACGGAAAACCCCATGAGACGCATCACCACCCTGGCCTTCGCGGCCGCAGCGACCCTCGCCTTCACGGGCGTGGCCGGCGCGCAGTCGGCCACCGGCCTGCCGGCCCTCGATGCCCTGCTGCCGGCCGGCAACGGCGCCGCGAGCGGGCGCATCCTGCAGCTCGTGGCGCTCCTCACGGTGCTGTCTCTGGCGCCGGGCCTCCTCGTGATGGTGACGAGCTTCACCCGGTTCGCCATCGCGTTCTCGTTCCTGCGCTCGGGGCTCGGCCTGCAAAGCACCCCGGCCAACATCTTCCTCGTGTCGCTGTCCCTGTTCATGACGTTCTACGTCATGTCGCCGACCTTCGACCGGGCCTGGAACGAGGGGCTGCGGCCGCTGACCGAGAACAAGATCACCGAACTCGAGGCGATTCCGAAGATCGTCGAGCCGTTCCGCGAGTTCATGGTGGCGCATGTCCGCCCCAAGGACCTCCAGACCTTTACGGATCTCGCCAGCCGCACCATCCCGAAGGCCGAGGGCGGCGAGACCGTCGACCTGCGCATCCTGATCCCGGCCTTCATGATCTCCGAGTTGCGGCGCGGCTTCGAGATCGGCTTCCTCATTGCCCTGCCGTTCCTCGTCATCGACATGATCGTGTCCACGGTGGTGATGTCCATGGGCATGATGATGCTGCCGCCGACGGTGATTTCCCTGCCGTTCAAGGTGCTGTTCTTCATCCTCATCGACGGCTGGAACATGCTGGTGAGCGGGCTGGTGCGATCATTCTTTTAGGCGTTCCCCCGAAAGGTTCCCGTCCGGCATCGCATTTCGATGATGCGGCGCAATCTCCGCGCAAGGCAGCATCGTGAAAAGAGCTCCATCAGATCGCGGGTCTGAAGCGGAGCAGCCCACCGAATGTCCGGTCTCCAACACGCCGAACGCCTCTGGAACAACATCCTCGCCCTCGGGGGACGGCGGATCGCCGCCCTCTCGCTCATCGGCGTGGTGGTCTTCCTCGCTGTCGGTCTCGGGGCGTACTACCTCAGCCGCCCGGCCCAGGAGACGCTCTACACCGGCCTCAGCCGTGAGGATGTCGGGCGCATCGGCAGCGTCCTGAAGGACGCCAACATCCCGTTCGACGTGAGCGCCGACGGCGCCGCCGTCCTCGTCTCCTACGGCAACACCGCCACGGCCCGCATGCTGCTGGCCGAGAAGGGCCTGCCGCAGAGCGCGAAGTCCGGTTACGAGCTGTTCAACGATCTCGGCTCCCTCGGCATGACCTCGTTCATGCAGGAGGTCACCCGCGTCCGCGCCCTGGAGGGCGAGATCGCCCGCACCATCCAGGGCATGAAGGGCGTGAAAGCCGCCCGCGTCCACATCGTCCTGCCCGACCGCGGTTCGTTCCGCCGCGACCAGCAGCCGCCCTCGGCCTCCGTCGTCGTCCGGACCGAGCCCGCCGACGACGTCAGCGGCGCCCAGTCCATCCGCCACCTCGTCGCCTCGGCGGTGCCCGGCATGAAGCCCGACCGCGTCACCGTGATCGGCTCCGGCGGCTCGCTGCTCCTGTCGGGCGACGACACCAACGCCCAGCCGACCGGCAAGATGGCGACCCTCGAGAAGACCATCGGGCACGAGGTTCAGGACAACATCCGCCGGACCCTGACCCCCTACCTCGGCGTCGGCAATTTCGAGGTGAGCGTCGCCGCCCGCCTCAACACTGACAAGACCGTCAAGAACGAGACGATCTTCAACCCGGACCAGCGCGTCGAGCGCTCGACCCGGGCCGTGCGCGAGACCGAGAACGCCCAGAACCGCAACGCCGCCAAGACCACCTCGGCGGCCCAGAACCTGCCCGACGCCCGCACCCGCTCGGACGGCAACGACTCCTCCAGCAACGAGACCCAGAAGCGCGAGGATCTCACCAACTACGAGATTTCCTCGCAGACGATTCAGACGGTGAGCGACGGCTACGCCATCCGCCAGATCTCCGTCGCGGTCCTCGTCAACCGCGCGCGCCTCGCTTCCCTCGCCGGCCCAGACGCCACCAAGGCCCAGATCGACGCCCAGGTCGCCGAGATCGAGCAGCTCGTCGGCTCGGCCGCCGGCTTCAACAAGGAGCGCGGCGACAACGTCAAGGTCGCGGCCGTCGGCTTCGTCAACGACGGCCAGCCCCTGGAGGCCGTGCCGCCGCTGGGGATCATGGACGTGCTGATGCGCCAGTCGGCCACCCTCATCAACGCCGGCACCATCCTGCTGGTGGCCGGCCTGCTGATCTGGTTCGGCCTGCGCCCGGCCATGCGCGCCATCCTCGAAATCCCCGCCGCCCAGCAGGAAGAGGTTCTGGCGTTGGCCGCCGCGACGGCCGCCGCCAACGGCAACGCGGCCCTTGCCGACGGAACCGCGCCGGGGCTGGCCCTCGGGAACAGCGCCGTCGGCGCCGGCGATGTGCCGAGCCTCGCCGCGCCCGCCGGTGGTGTCGCCGGCATGATCGAGGACCTCGCCGACAAGCTCGCCCGCTCGCCGCAGAAGCGACTGGAGCAGATGATCGAGACCGACGAAGCCCAGGCCGCCGAGATCCTGAAGCGCTGGCTCCTGCGTGAGGCCGCGTGATGGCCCCCGCGATCGCCCGCCTGCTCCCCGACTTCTCCGTCCCCGCGACCGCGTCCCGCCCTCCGGCCGCACCCCGTGCGTCGGCGAATTCCGACGCGTCCGAAGGTCTTGCCGTTCTTCTGCGCGTGCCCTCGCCGGCCGTCCCCGCTCCCCCACCGGAGGACCGGGCCGCGCTTCTCAAGGACGCCGAAGCCCGTGGCCGGGCCGAGGGGCGCACCCAGGCGCAGGCCGAGTCCGCCGCCGCCCTGGCCTTCGCGCAGGCCGATTTCGACGCCCGCCTCGCGGCGGCCCGCGCGGATTGGTGCGCGGCCGAGAGCGATCGCCTCGCTGCCGGATTCTCCGCCGCGATCCATGCCCTCGGGGGCCAGCTCACCGACCGCGTCGGAAATCTGCTGGTGCCGGTGCTGACGGCCGGCCTCCGGCGCCAGGCCGTGGACGAACTCGCCCTGACCCTCGCCCAGCTGCTCGGCGATCCGCGCCACGCCCCCGTGCGGATCGGTGGGCCGGCCGACCTCCTCGACGCCCTCGCGGGCAAGCTCGGCGCGGTGGAATCGACCGTGGCCTTCAGCCCCTCCGAGACCGTCGAGGTCACGATCCAGTCGGACCAGACTTTGATCGAAACGCAGCTCGGCGCCTGGGCCGGACTGCTCACCGCCGCCGTCGAAGGAGCCTAGCGTGATGGCGGACGATCACCACGAGATCATCATCATCAAGCGCCACGCCGACCACGACGAGGGTCACCACGGCGGCGCCTGGAAGATCGCGCTCGCCGACTTCATGACGGCCATGATGGCCCTGTTCCTGGTGCTGTGGCTCATCGGCTCCACCACCAAGGAGACGAAGACCGCCATCGCCCAGTACTTCAATCCCGTGAAGCTCGCCGACGTCACCTTCGATCGCAAGGGCGTGCGCGATCCCACCAACACCCCCGGCGAGCCGTCCCCCGAGGACGGCAAGGCCGAGGAGGCAGGTGGCAAGGGGGATGGCAAGGCAGAGGGGAAGGGCGACGGCAAGGGCGCCGATGCGGCCCCGGGCAGCCGTGCCCGCGAGGCCGCCCTGTTCCAGGACCCCTACGCGGTCCTGGCCAAGCTCGCGGCGGACGCCGAAGCCGAATTCTCCAGCGCCGACACCGTCGCCTCCGAGACCGGCGAGCCCGGCATCCGGGGCGGCGAGGCCGCGCGCGATCCGTTCGATCCGCTCTACTGGCAGGTCGCCCCCGTGGCGAAGGCACGGACGGAGCAGCCGGGCTCCGCCGCCACGGTCAGCCCCCTGCCGCAGGAGGGCCGCCTCGACGCGCGTGCCGCGACTGCGCCGGCCAAGGGCACCGCATCGACCGGCGCGCCGAAGCCCGCGCCGATCCAGCTCGCCTCGGCCCTGCCCGAGGACGGCGAGATCCGTTTGCCCGCCCCCCTGCCGATGACCCCGAAGCCCGCCGAGGCCGCTGCGCCGAAGCCCACCAAGGAGAACCGGGAGAAGGAAAACCGGGAGGCGAACGCGGTCAAGGCCGCGGCGGACGCCGCCGAGACGGCAGCCGTCGCCGCCCTCAAGGCCGAGATCGCCAAGGCGGTGCAGACCCAGGGCAACGCCCCGGCGCCCCGTGTCGAGGTGCGCCGCACGGGCGAAGGCATCCTCATCAGCCTCACGGACGATGTGAGTTTCAGCATGTTCGGCGTCGGCTCGGCCGAGCCCCAGGCCAAGGTGGTGCGCGCCCTCGAACAGGTCGCCCGCATCCTCAAGGACCGGCCCGGCCAGGTGATCGTGCGCGGCCACACCGACGGGCGCCCGTTCCGCTCCGAGACCTACGACAACTGGCGCCTGTCCTCGGCTCGGGCCCAGATGGCCTCCTACATGCTCGTGCGCGGCGGCCTCGCCGATGCGCGCCTGGAGCGGATCGAGGGCTACGCCGACCGCCAGCCGCGCAACCCCGCCGACCCGAAGGCGGCCGAGAACCGCCGCATCGAGATTCTTCTGCGCGGGCGACCCGAGTGACATCGGTGCCGAAGGATCGCCGGGGCTCTCATAGTCGCGACGGGCTCCCTCTCCTGGAAGGAGAGGGTCGGGGTGAGGTGCGTGGCTTCTCCGGAAAGGTCGCACACCTCACCCTGTCCCTCTCCTGGAAGGTGTGGGGACCCGTGCCCGGATCGACCTGGTGGGCGAACGCGAAGCTGCGGTCGCGCCTCGCCATCGTTGCCTTGGCCATGGGCCTGTGCGCGCAGCCCCCTGCGTACGCCGCCGATTCCCACGGCGGTGGCGGACACGGCGCGGCGCCGGCCGCCCCCATCGATCCCCTGCCGGTCAAGCCCTACACCGTGCCCGTCGAGATGGTGCGGACCCTGCAATTGCTGCAGGATCGGATCGCCCAAGGGTCGGGGCCGGCGCATACGGGCCAGCGCGCCCTCCTGGCCCATGCCGAGGAGCGGATGCGCGCCCTCGAACCGGAGGCCTGGGCCGATCCGGTCAACATCCGCGCGGCCGTCACCTTCGCCCTCGGTGGCGGCGGCCCGGCGCTCCTGCGCCACATCCTCGCCTCGTCCAAGGTTCCGGCGGACAGCACGCCCCTGGTGCTCGGCTCCCTCGCCTTCCTAGAAGGGCGCGAGAAGGAAGCCCGCACGCTCCTGACGAAGATCGACGCCGCCTCCGTGCCCGTGGGCCTCGGGGCGCAGCTCGCCCTGACCCAGTCGGCCCTGGTGGTGCGCGACGACCCCGCCCAGTCGATCCGCCTTCTCGACCTCGCCCGTCTGCTGGCACCCGGCACCCTGGTGGAGGAGGGGGCGCTCCGCCGCGAGATCTTCGTCCTGGCGCAGGGCAACGACCTCGTGAAATTCGAGGCCCTGGCGATCCAGTATCTCCGCCGGTTCCGCCACTCAGTCTATGCCGGCAACTTCCGCCGGCGTTTCGCCGCCGCCCTGACCCGCCTCGATTTCGGGGCCGAAACCGGCCGTTTCGCCCGCCTGCAGGCGATGCTCGACGAGATCGAGCCCGAGGGGCGACGCGACCTCTACCTCCTCGTGGCCCGCGCCGCCCTCGACCAGGGCAAGAACGCCACCGCGATCTTCGCCGCCGAGCGCACCGTGACCCTGACCGAGCCGGGCTCCGTCGCGGCGATCCGGGCACGCCTCTACCGGGCCGCCGCCCTCGTGGTGGTGGACGGCCGGTTCGAGGAGAGCGTCGAGACCCTGCGGATGACCGACCGCAGCGTCCTCGCGGCGGCCGACCGCGACCTCCTCGATGCGGCGCTCGCCACCGCGCGGGAGATCCGCGACGTGCCGGGCGTCCCGGACGCGCCCCCGCCTGCGCCGGAGCCGTCCCGGCTCGCTGCCCGCGAACTTCCGACCACGCCCGCCATCGCCCGTGCCCAGGGGGCGATCGGCCAGATCGACGACCTGATGAGGAAGAGCGGCCGATGAACACGTTCGCTGCGATGAAGCCGGCGCCTCGTCCGGCCGAGGCCGTCGCAATCCGAAGCGGGGCGGAAGCCGTCGAGGCGTCGGCGGACGGCGTCGCCGAAGCGTTCGGTGCCGTCCTCGGCGCGCTCCAGGAGGGCCGTCCCGCCAAGGAGACGGCCGGTCGCGCGGATAGGGCCGGCGACGAGGCGGCGTCCGGCGCGGGCCCGTCTCCGGTTGAACCGGCCAACCCCCTCCTCGGCCTCGTCGCCGCCGTCGATACGGGCACCGTCCCGCAACTGTCGGCGACCACCATGGACCCGGCGGCCCTCCACGCGCTCCTCGCGCGGGCGGTACCGGGCGCCGTCCCTGCTCCCGTCCTCGCCCCCGCCGTGGCGCCCCGCGCGACCGCTGAGTCCGACCAAGCCGTGTCCGCGCAAGGCGCGGCCGTCCCGGTGGGCGTGGCGGACCTCGCCGCCGGGATCGCTCTGGCGGCCGGGGGGAGTGGGCAGGCCCGGAGCGGCCCGGTCCAGACCGCCCCGATGCAGGATGGTCCCACCCGGGCGGTTTCGGTCGAGGCCGATGCCGTGTCGCGGACCGTTGCCGAATCCCGTCCCCAGGTGACGATCCTCCAGCAGGAGACGCATTTCGCGCCGGTGAGGCCGAGGCTCGTCGCCGGGCAGGCCGCCGCGCTCCCCGCGTCGGCGGGCCAGGCCGGCGCCACCCCGGCGCCCGTCGCCCCCGCGCCGATCCTCCCGACCCTCGCCGCCGCCGTGGCGGACGCCGTGCCCGCGCGCGAGGCGGCATTGCCCCTCGGCGCCGCCGTCGGCGCTGGTGTGGCCGCCGTTTCCGCACCGACAAGCGCCCCGGCTGCCGCACCGTCCGCCATCGACCCTACGGTGCCCCAAGCCGTTGCCCCGGTGCCCCAAGCCGGTGCTCCGGTGCCACCGGCCGGATCGCTGCCCGCGCCGTCGGCCGAGCCATCCGGCAAGCCGCGCCGGGCCGAGGCCGCACCGGCCACGACGGAGACCGCGACGGTGGCCTCGCCGACGGTCCAGCGCCTCGCCGGCCAAGCGCTTCCCGTCGAGGCCGCCCAATCGACGGCTGGAGACGTTCTCACCGCCGAGGCCGGTCCGCGCGAGACCATCGCGCCCGTCGCCACGGCGCCGGCGGGCACCCTGCCGTCCGCCGCCCTCGGCGAGCCGGTCCGTCAGGTCGCCGAGGCCGTGGCCGCCGAACTGGCCCGTCCGGCGGCCACGGCCACAACCGCCGCCGCGACGCCCGGCACCGAGGGACCCCTGCGGCTCCTCACCATCCAGCTCCGGCCGATGGATCTCGGCACCGTCCTCGTGCGGATGCGCCTGCGCGACGGCCAGCTCGAGATGAGTCTCCATGCCAGCCGCGAGGAGACGGCCGCCCTCCTGCGCCAGGACGGCGCCCTCCTCACCGACCTGCTGCGCAACTCCGGCTACCAGCCGGACACCATCACCATCGCGTCGAACGGTGCCGGCGCTCCGTCCCAGGGCGAGGGCGGTCGTCCCGGTGCGGGGACGTCGTTCCAGCCGGGTGGCCAGGGCGGCCAGGCGCAGGGGGGCGCCAACCCCGACCAGGCCCCCCGGCGCGGGGGCGACACGCATGCGGATGAGCGAGCAGACCTGACCCATGAGCGGACCCATGAGACGATTTCTTCCGGCCCTGACCGCAGCGGCCTGTACCTTTAGGGGGATCTCGGCTGCGGTCGGGACCGCCCAGGCGGGTGTTCCCCCGGTGGCGAGCACGATCTGCGAGCGTGAGATGGCGGGCGCGGCGGCGAAGCACGGCGTGCCCCTCGGCGTCCTCTATGCCGTAGGCCTGACGGAGAGCGGCAACCGCGGCTCGCTCCAGCCCTATGCCATGAACATCGCCGGCAAGGCGTATTTCGGCACCAACGCGGCCGATGTGGTGGCGCGCCTCGGCGAGGCTCAACGCAACGGCGTGAAACTCGTCGATCTCGGCTGCATGCAGATCAACCATCATTACCACCGGGCGAAGTTCACATCCCTGGAGGGGATGATCGACCCGGCGCAGAACGTCGAATACGCCACGCGCTTCCTGAAGGAGCTGAAGGCGCGCGAGGGCAGCTGGACCCTGGCGGTGGCCCGCTACCATGCCGGGCCCAACAACAATCCCGCCCAGAAGACCTATGTCTGCCGGGTGATCGCCAACATGGTGGCGTCGGGCTTCGGCGGTTGGACGCCGGGGGCCAAGACCTTCTGTCAATGAGCGGCACGTGGCGGGGTCGGCGGGCTACCCAACGAAGGTGTAGCCCATGAAGCGCTTGGCCTCGATGGGGTCGAAGCCGAGCCGGGCGGAGAGCTTCTTGCGCAGCTTGCTCACGTGCCCCTCGATGACGCTCTCCTCGACGCCGTTGCTGTAGACGCCGTAGACCACGTTGTAGATCTGCGTCTTCGTCATCCGCTTGCCCCGGTTGCGCACGAGGCATTCGAGGATGTGCCGCTCGCGACGCGGCAGGGCCAGGACTTCGCCGTCCACCTCCGGATCGCGGCCGTCGAAGAACACCTTGAGGCGTTCCGTGGGGGCGGGCACGTCGCGAGGCGGGAGGGGAGCGCCGCCGTTGACCCGGCGCCAGATCGCCTCCGACCGGGCCAGGATCTCGCGGACATGGACGGGTTTGGGCAGCACGTCGTCGATGCCCGCCTCGAACAGCAGCAGCGTCTGGTCGAGGGACCGCACGTCGCTTAGCGCGATGATCGGTGCGCGCGAGAGCCGGCGGATGGTGCCGGCGCACCTGGCCCTGTCCTCGAAATCACCCAGCAGGAAACCCTGAATCGCTTCACGGTCCAGGCGCGAGGACGCCTGGAACCAATTGGCGAACTCGTCCGGTGCCAGACCGAGGGACGAGATGCCCTCCCGGTCGAAACTGGCCTTGTACCCGGCGTTCACCGATTGCCGGGTGTCGACCAAGATATACATCCATCGCCTCCGACGTCGTGATGGTCAGCCCGCCGGGCTGCCATTCTCCCCCAGTGCTCCGGTGACGTCGTTGACCGGAGCGACTTGTGATCGTTCTGCCTTGGCTGGCTCTGCGATCGAAGAAAGATCGCAGAGCCTATTAATCCTTGCCGAGTCTCCGCTTCTGTAGTTGCGAAGTTATCGCCGATCTTCGCGCTAAAGGCTCGATGGAGATAGAGTATTTTCAATATTGCCCGGCACGAGCCGCTTTATCCAGGTCTGCGTACGATCTGTGGTTGTTCGGTACGATGTCGTCCAAAGCTTTGCGTCATCCACCGATTCGCGTCTGCCGGATCATCCATGTCTGGCGCGCCAGGACAGGTCAATGCCCGATCCCCATAGGTCAGAGTTCCATCACCCGGCATCCATGGGCGTGGGCTCCGATCAAGTCTTGGTGGAATCCTAAAAAACGACGATCTCGGAGACCGTGTGCCCCGTCGCCGAGCGCGATCAGCCTGCCACCGGGGCGAGCCGAGCCTCGGCCAGGGCGCTCGCGAAGCCGTCGAGGCAGAAGCCCGGTCCCTCGTCGGCCAGAATGCGCTGGATCGCCACACCAACGTAGACGCCGTCGAGGACGAGCTTGAAGAACACCGTCACGGGGGCGGTGACGAACTCCATGTCGAGGACGACGGTGAGGGAGCGTCCCCAGTCGAAGCGCACGTCGGCTCCGTCGGCATAAGCGATGGTCGCTTCCTTGAAGAACGGCTCGGCCGAGGAAGCGACGAGGTCGGCGATGTTGCCGTGGCGCTCGCCCTGCACCCATCCGATCAGGATGCCGCCGTCGAGGAGGCACAGTTCCGCGATGAAGTCCCGGATCGCCGTGGCGAACACGCGCTCGGCCGCCGCGAGCACGTCCGCGGTGTCGCCCTGGTGGGGGCTGGGCACGGTGTCCGGCAGGGGGTCCAGCATGGGCAAAACGCTCATCAGCGGGCTTTCGAGAACAGGAAGAACAGGACCTGGGCCACGGCGCTATAGAACTCCGCCGGGATCATCCGATCGATTTCGACACTGTCGTACAGGGACCTTGCGAGAGGCTTGTCTTCCACCACCGGAACGCCGTTCGCCTCGGCGATTTCGCGGATGCGCAGGGCGAGGAGGTCCTTGCCTTTGGCGAGAACCAGGGGGGCCGGCTGCTCGTCGCGATTGTAGCGGAGCGCAATGGCGTAGTGGGTCGGATTCGCGATCACCAGTGTGGCGTTCTTGACGTTGGCGAGCATGCGCTTGCGCGAACGGTCCTGGGCCATGGAGCGCAGGCGCCCCTTGACCAGGGGATCGCCCTCGGCCTGCTTGTGCTCGTCCTTGAGATCCTGCTTCGACATCCGGATCGAGCGCTGCCAGCGCAGGCGCGACCACACGAGGTCGGCCGCCACGATGACGATGGTGGCGATGCTGACCACCGACACGAGGCGGATCGCCACGGTGAGGATCAGTTCGGGGATCTGGCTCGGGTCGGAGAACATGGCATTCACGGCTTTGTTGCCCTCCGAGCGCAGGAGCAGCAGGGCGACGATGGTGACGCTCAAGAATTTAAAGAGCGATTTCAGGAACTCGACCTGACCGGCCTTTCCGAAGATCCGTCCCCAGCCCTTGGCCAGCGAGATCCTGGACCATTGCGGCCGGATGCGCTCGCCGACCACGCTCGGCACGTTCTGCACCAGGGAGGCGACGAGGCTGCACCCGCCGATGATCGCCAGGATCGGGAGCAGGAATTTGGCCGCCGACAGGGCGGTGCCTTCGAGGATGCGCGCGGCGTCCTGGCTGTTCTCCAGGGCGAAATCGCGCGGGTGGTCGATGAACGTCATGAGATCGCGCACCAGGGGGGCGGTCCCGTCGCGCACCACGAGGCTCAAGGCGATGAGCATCCCGAGGATCGAGGCGAACACGGGCGCTTCGCGGGAGAACGGGACGTCGCCCTTCTCGACGGCGTCGCGCACCCGTTTCTCGGTGGCGTCCTCGGTCTTGCTCTCCTGATCGTCAGACATGCACGGGGCCGCGCAACGCGGGCGCGGTCCGGTCGGCGATGCCCAGACCCGTCATGCGGTGCGGCGCCTCAGCGGACGAGGGGCTCAACCTCGCCTCCGGCATTGATCTCGATGTCGCCGCGCCCGGCCATCTCCATGGCGAGATCCGTGATCGAGCGCCGGGCTTCCAGCACGTCCTTCTGCGCGGCCGGCTCGCCGCCGTTGAGTTCGTGCTCGACCATGCGCTTCACGCGCGCCGACAGGGCGCTCAGAACCACAGTGCGGAACTCGGCGTCCGTGCCCTTGAGGGCCATGACGAGGCGGTCGTTCGGCACGGCGTCGAACAGGGTGGTGCGCGCGCGCGGCGCCAGCTTGACGATATCGTCGAAGGTGAAGAGCAGGCCCTTGAGGATCTCCACGGATTTCGGCCTGGATTCTCCGAGACTCGTCAGCACCTCGTCGATCTGCGTGCGCTCCATCTTGTTGATGATGTCGGCCATCTTGGCGTGGGTGTCGGCCCCCGAATTACGCGAGCCGTTGATGAGGAAGTCGTCGTGCAGCGCGCGCTGGACCGCTTGCATGATCTCGTCGACCACGGGCTTGAACGTCAGCATCCGGCGCATCACCGTGTTGCGCAGGGGCTGGGGCAGGTGGGCCATCACCTTGGCGGCGGTGGCGGGCCTGATCCGGGACAGGATCAGGGCCGCCGTCTGCGGATGCTCCTTGACGAGGGTGCTCGCGAGCACGGTCTCGGAGACCTCCGACATCCGCTCCCAGACGGACCGGGTGGAATCACCGCGCACATCGGCGAGGATCTCGGCGAGCTGGGCCGCGGGAATCAGACCGGTGAGGAGCTTCTCCACCTCCTGCACGGTGCCGACGAGGCTGCCGCCGTTGGAGAACTCGCCCGAGAACGCATCCACGATGGTGTCGAGCTGACCGGCGCTGACGGAGCCGAGCTGCATCGCCGAGCGGGTGATGCGCTTGATCTCGTCGGCCTCGAAATATTTCAGCAGGCGGCCGGCCGCCGGCTTGCCCATGGCGAGCAGCAGGGCCGCGACCTCGTCCACGGGGGCGAGCTGGCGCGGAAGGCCCGGCGGCGCTTGCGGAATCGGCACGCTGCCCACGCTCATCGGCTCAGCCATTCTGTCCGGAATCCGCCGGGCCGACGATCTCCGTCAGGGAGACGCCGAAACGGGAATTGTCCTCCTCGACCACGACGATCTCGCCACGCGCGACCACGCGGCCGTTCACGGTGACGTCGACGGGCTCGCCGACCCGGTGGTCGAGGGAGACGATGGCGCCGCGCCCGAGCTTCATCAGGTCGGCCACCGGCATGGTCGCCGAGCCGAGGACCACCTGGATCAGCACCGGGATGCGCAGGATCGAGTCGATGTTGCGGTTGTCGCCGATGCGCGCCTCGGCGGCCGGGGCCGGAGACGCCGCCGTCACGGTGGGAAATACGGGGGCGGCGCCCGCCGGGGCGGTCTCCGCGTCGTCGAAGGGGCTGTTGCTCATCGTCCGCTCGTGGAGGGGTGACGTCGTGCGTCAGGATCGGAGGCGTCGGGGATCAGAGTCGGTCGAAGGCGCGAGATGGTCAACCGCCCGGGACCCGCGCCTGCCGGGCGAGGTCGTTCGCAAGGGCCCGGCGGCCGTTCTCGAGGGCGGCGAGGGTCGTGCGCGCCTCCTCGATCTTGCCGTCGAGGGCCTCGAGGATCGCCCGCCCCTCCGTGCTGAAGCCGCGCACGGCTTCGCCCGCCTGGCTCAGGGCGTGGCCCGACTGGGTGAGGATACGGCCGTACTCGGCCTGGGTCCGGTCGAGGCGCTTGAGCTTGAGATACATCGGCACCACGCAGGCGCTCGTCGCGATGAGCGCGAGGAGCAGGATGGTGTCAACCAGAGGCGTCATGGCACGAGGCCTTCCTTCTCGGGGGCGATGGCTTCGTCGATGCGCAGGACGTAGGAGCCTTGCGCCTGCCCCATATGGCACCAGAACAGCGGCCTGTCGTTGCCCTCGAGCTTCACCCGCGTGGTCGGGGTGGCGTCGAGCCCGATGACTTGGCCGACCTTGAGTGCGGAGATCTCGCCGAGGGTCAGGGTGCGCTCCTCCAGCACGGCGCGGAGCGTCACTTCCGCCTTCTGCACCTCGGCCGCGATCTGCTGGCTCCAGATGGGATCGCGGGCCACCGATTCCCCGGTGAGCACCTTGGACAGGCTCGGGCGCATGGGGTTGATCACCGATTGCGGGATGATGAGGAACATCTCGCCGCTGCGGTTGAGCGCCTGGAGCAGGAACTTCGCTTCCACCGCCTTGTTGCCGCGCCCGCCGATGACGGCGAACTCCATACGGGTCTCGGTCCGTTCCAGGCGGAACGGTGTGGCGGCCACGAGGGAGAACGAGGACTCGAGCGCCTTGCCGACCTGCTCCAGCACGATCTGGGCGATGCGGGTCTCGATGCCGGAGAACGGGCGCTCGTCCTCCACCGGCGGCTCGCCGCCATCGGACCCCAGCAGCACCTCCACCATGGTGAAGACGAAGTCGCGGTCGAGGCCGACGAGGATGTGGCTGTCCCAGTCGGGCGCGTGGAAGAGGCCCGCGATGGCGTTGTTGTCGTAGGCATCGAGCAATTCGCCGATGCGGCCGCTCTGGATGCCGCCGAGGGAAAAGTGCACCGGCGAGGCGACGAGGTGCTTGAGGTTGTCCGAGCAGCCCGTGGTCAGGCGGTCGAACACCACGCTGAGCATCGGCAGGCGGTCGAGGGACAGGCCGCCCGCCTCGATGAGGCGTGCGCGGATGTCGGTGTTCGGCGGTTTCTGGCCGGAGGGGTCCTCCGCTGGGGGGACCTGGGGCGTATCCATGGTCAGGCAGCCTCGCGCTGGGCACCGCCGTTCACGGTGGCGTTCTCGACCTCGTCGATGGTGGGGCGGTCGCTGAGCGAGATGCCCTTGCGGCCGTGCTCGACGGCGATCTGCGGCACGGCCCCGCTCATGTACGCGAGCAAGCTCTGTTTGACGATGATGTAGACGTGGGCCTGCTTCTCGCGGATCACCTTGATCTTCGTCGCGAACGGCGCGAGCACGCCGTAGGACATGAACACGCCGAAGAAGGTGCCGACGAGCGCGGCGCCGATGAGGCCGCCGAGGATCTGGGGCGACTGGTCCAGCGCCCCCATCGCCTTCACGATGCCGAGCACCGCCGCGACGATGCCCAGCGCCGGCATCGCCTCCGCCACCATGGTGACGGCGCCGTAGGGCTTGAGCCGGTCCTTGCGGTAGCCGTTGATCTCCTCGTCCATCAGGGCCTCGATCTCGTGGGCGCGGGCGTTGCCAATGAGGATCAGGCGAGCGTAGTCACAGATGAACAGGACGAGGTCGGCGTTCTTGGCGATGGCCGGATAGGCCTTGAACAGGTCGGAATTCGCCGGATCGTCGAGGTGGGGCTCGACCTCGTTGCGGGGCTTGGCCTTCAGCTCGCGCATGAGGGCGTGGAGGAGGCCGAGAAGCTCGAGGTAGTCCTTGCGCTTGGGCACCTTGCCGGTGAGGGCGTCCATGCTCGCCTTGCCGGAATCCACCACCGTCTTCATCGGGTTGGCCATGACGAAGGCGCCGGCCCCCATGCCGCCGATGATCACGAACTCCCAGGGCTGCCAGAGCACTTCGAGGTGCCCGCCCATGGCGACGAACCCGCCGAGCATGCAGCCGATTCCGATGACGAGGCCGATGACAATGCCCAAGGTCTTTGGCCTCCGCCGGTGTGAACGCGTGTCACGTCCTGAGCGGCGGAGGTACGGCGGCAGGCTTGTGCGGGGCTGGGACCCCTCAACGCGCGGGCGGCACGCGTTCCCGACCCTTGGCGGTCGTCGGGAACAGGACCGTCCCGGCCACGAGCCCGAGGAATGCGGCGAGCCCGAGCCGGCCCCAGCCCGCGGGTTTCCCTCCGTGCGGCTTCGCCCGTGCTCGCGCGCCGGGCGAGGCGGTGTGGGGGCGTTGCCGGTCGTGGGCTTCGTCGAGGCTGCTCATGGGGATCAACGCCTTGGCGGCGGCCGCGTTGCCACGTCGCATGGGGCCGGCCTATAAACGCCGCCCATTCCCGATGCCGCGTGCCGTCGAGGAGGCCCGGCCTCCTCCGGCGCCGCTCCTTTTCGCGAGAGTCGATCACCCCATGGCCGGCCATTCCCAGTTCAAGAACATCATGCACCGCAAGGGCCGCGTCGATGCGGTCCGGTCCAAGATCTTCGGCAAGCTCGCCCGCGAGATCACGGTGGCGGCCAAGCTCGGCCTGCCGGACCCCGCCATGAATGCGCGCCTGCGCGCCGCCATCATCGCGGCCCGCGCCGAGAACGTGCCGAAGGACAACATCGAGCGCGCCATCAAGAAGGCACAGAGCGCCGATTCCGAGAATTACGACGAGATCCGCTACGAGGGCTACGGCCCCGGCGGCGCCGCCCTCATCGTCGAGGCGCAGACGGACAACCGCAACCGCACCGCCTCCGACGTGCGCTCGGCCTTCACCAAGTCCGGCGGCAGCCTCGCCGAGACCGGCGCCGTCTCGTTCATGTTCGATCATGTCGGCGTGGTGGAATTCGACGCCGGAGTGGCGGATGCCGACACCATGCTGGAGGCCGCCATCGAGGCCGGCGCCGACGACGTGCGATCGGATGCAGACGGTCACGAGATCACCTGCGCCCAGGACGCCTACGGCGAGGTCTCCAAGGCCCTTGAGGCGCGCTTCGGCGAGCCCCGCCGCACGGCGCTGGTCTGGAAGGCCCAGAACACCATCGAGGTCGACGACGAGACCGGCGAGAAGCTCCTGCGTCTCGTGGAGGTGATCGAGGATCAGGACGACGTCCAGAACGTGTTCGTGAACTTCGCCCTGTCGGAAGCCCTGATGGAGAAGCTGGCGGGCTGAACGGCCCCGTCTCGTCGCAGGGGCGGTTTCCGGGTTGGCAGTTTCCGGGTTGGCAGTTTCCGGATTGGCAGTTTCATTGCGTCGCGGTGAGACTGCCCCTTGAGCCCGCGTGAGACGCTCCGTGCCGCAAACGCCCAGCCCCGACCTGCACGATGTCGTGCGGGAGATCGCCGAGGAGATGCGGGTCCGGCCCGACCGGGGCGAGGTGGCGACCTACATTCCCGAACTCGCCCGCGTCGACGCCGGCGCCTTCGGCCTCGTCGTCATCGATGCCGACGGCACCGTCGCGTCCGGCGGCGACGCCGACGTGGCGTTCTCGATCCAGAGCATCTCGAAGGTGTTCACCCTGACCCTGGCCCTCGGCATGGTCGGGGACCGCCTGTGGCGCCGGGTCGGGCGCGAGCCTTCGGGCAGCCCGTTCAACTCCATCGTCCAGTTGGAGCGCGAGCGTGGAATTCCGCGCAATCCCTTCATCAATGCGGGCGCCATCGCGGTCACCGACGTGATCCTGTCGGGACATCAGCCGCGGGAGGCCTTGGGCGAGATCCTGCGTTTCATGCAGTTCCTGGCCGAAGATCCGAGCATCGCCATCGACGAGGCCGTGGCGGCTTCCGAGCTACGCACGGGTTTCCGCAACGTAGCGCTCGCCAATTACATGAAATCCTTCGGCGTCCTCGACAACCCAGTGGATTTCACCCTCGGCGTCTACTTCCATCACTGCGCCATCAGCATGACTTGCCGACAGCTCGCCACGGCGGGGCGCTTCCTCGTGCATTCGGGGCGGACACCCTCGACGGGTCATTCCGTCGTTTCGGCCGAACGGGCGCGCCGCATCAATGCGGTGATGCTCACCTGCGGGCATTACGACGGTTCGGGCGAGTTCGCCTACCGCGTCGGCCTGCCCGGCAAGAGCGGGGTCGGCGGCGGCATCCTGGCCGTGGCGCCGGGGCGTGCCTCCATCGCCGTGTGGTCGCCCGGCCTCGACGCCTCGGGCAATTCCCACCTCGGCCGGATCGCCCTCGAAGCGCTCACCAAGCGCCTCGGCTGGTCGATCTTCGGCGTCTGATCGGGCACTACGGTGTCCGGGTCTGATCCGTGTCCGGTCAGGCCTTGCGGGAACGGTCCGAATCCAGCAGCGCGGCTTCGTGATAACCGCAATCGACGTACGTGGCAGGCGACTGCATCGGCTTGGCATCGACAGGCGAGCGGCCAGAATCCCGGCGCTCCGTTCCGAGGCGTCCCCCGACGGGGAAGGCATAGATCTTCGCGGTTTCACGGGTGGCGGAGGGCGTCATGGAATGGGATCTCCTTCGGAGCGAGGCTGGTGGCGCCGCTCGATCACTGTTCATAATATAGCTCCTTCGACGCGGAATTGCGCGGCCTGTCGCGAATAAAAGCATTGTTTGCCGGAAATATGCGCAACGGCAGGATTGCAAAAACAGCGAGCAATATTGTTCGCCCAAAGCTCACGGCGGGTCCGGGCTAGATTTTCGCGGGCCTGTCGGCTCGCGTTACTGGCGAATGATTGCCCAAGAACATGGCATGGACACGGTATGATGAATAAATTAGCAATCTGAATAAAATTTGTGCAGAAGCTGCCCGTTCCTGAGAGAAGCAAAGGCGGGGCGGGCTTCACGTCGCTCGTGTTGCTGCGAACGTGAATTGGCATAGCAAATGCTTTTGCGAGGGCGGCAGTTCCCTGGGGCGGCCGACGGTCCGCGCTTGCCGGTGGTCCGCACCGCGAACGGAAGAGAGACTTCACGATGACGAAGTACAAGCTCGAGTACATCTGGCTGGACGGCTATACGCCCGTCCCCAACCTGCGCGGCAAAACGCAGATCAAGGAATTCGACGGCTTCCCGACCCTCGAGCAGCTTCCCATGTGGGGCTTCGACGGCAGCTCGACCATGCAGGCCGAGGGCGGATCCTCCGACTGCATGCTGAAGCCCGTGCGCCACTTCCCCGACACGACTCGCAAGAACGGCGTCCTGGTGATGTGCGAAGTGATGATGCCCGACGGCGTCACCCCGCACGCCTCCAACAAGCGCGCCACCATCCTGGACGACGACGGCGCCTGGTTCGGCTTCGAGCAGGAGTACTTCTTCTACAAGGACGGCCGTCCGCTCGGCTTCCCCACCGCCGGCTACCCCGCGCCCCAGGGCCCGTACTATTGCGGCGTCGGCTACAAGGAAGTCGGCTCCATCGCCCGCAAGATCGTCGAGGAACACCTCGACCTTTGCCTCGACGCCGGCATCAACCACGAGGGCATCAACGCCGAGGTGGCCAAGGGCCAGTGGGAGTTCCAGATCTTCGGCAAGGGCTCCAAGAAGGCCGCCGACGAGATGTGGGTCGCCCGCTACATTCTCCAGCGCCTGTGCGAGAGCTACGAGATCGACGTCGAGTACCATTGTAAGCCGCTGGGTGCGACCGACTGGAACGGCTCGGGCATGCATGCCAACTTCTCGACGGAGCACCTGCGGACCGTGGGCGGCAAGGCCTACTTCGAGGCGCTCATGGCCGCCTTCAAGGACAACCTCGACGACCACATCGCCGTATACGGCCCCGACAACCACATGCGCCTGACGGGCAAGCACGAAACCGCGGCCATCAACGAGTTCAGCTACGGCGTCGCCGACCGCGGCGCCTCGATCCGCGTGCCGCACAGCTTCGTCAACAACGCGTACAAGGGCTACCTGGAGGACCGCCGTCCCAACAGCCAGGGGGACCCCTACCAGATCGCGTCGCAGATCCTGAAGACCGTGGCCTCCGTGCCCACGGCCGCCGGGGTTTCCGCCGCCGCCTGACGCCTGCCCGATCCGGGACGCCTTTCCCGTCCCTCATGCCGAGAACGGCGCGGCCCTCACCGGGGTCGCGCCGTTTCCATGTTCGAAGGGGCGCCGGCCGTGCGCCGATGGATCGGCCGGACCGGGTTTGGAGAAACCCCTCGTTCACGGTATGTGCCTAACGCTCGACGCTGGCGCCCTCCGCGCCCCAGGGCTCCGACGCAATGACCGCTCCCGTCCGCATCCTCGGTATCGATCCCGGACTGCGCCGCACCGGCTGGGGCGTGATCACCGTCACGGGCACGAAGCTCGCCTATGTCGATTGCGGCGTGGTGACCTCGGACGGTGAGCTTCCACTGGCCCTGCGCTTGCGCGAACTGCACGAAGGCATCACCCGTGTGGTGCGGGGCTTCGCGCCCGACGAGGTCGCCGTGGAGGAGACCTTCGTCAACAAGGACGCCCAGGCGACGCTGAAGCTCGGCCATGCCCGCGCCGTCGCCCTGCTGGTGCCGGCGCTCGCCGGCCTGCCCGTGTCCGAATACGCCGCCAACCTCGTGAAGAAGACGGTCTGCGGCGCCGGCCATGCCGACAAGGTCCAGATCCAGGCGATGGTGAAGTTCCTGATGCCGAAGGCCGAGTTCAAGACCGCGGATGCCGCCGACGCCCTCGCCATCGCCGTCACCCACGCCAACCATCGCGCCTCGCATGCCCTGAAGAGCCGGCATGCCCCCGTACCCGGCATGAGCGCGCTTGCGGCCTCCCGCATCGCCGCGGCCTTGGCCAAGGCGGGTTGATCGCCGTTCGCCGTCCGGTTCGTATCGCGTCGGGAATCGTGATTCCGGGGAGAAAAGACCGGCTTGGGGAAGAGTTGCTACAATTCTTCCTATCCCACGAGAGCGATCGAAAGACTCGCGATTCCACGATGCCCGAGGGCGGCACAAGTGAGATCGATGAGCCAACAGCACGCAAAACCCCATCATCACAAGGTGGTCGTTCCGGCCCTGTGCTGGGGGCGGGGACGCTCCGAGTTCTATGCGGTGACGGATATCGTCTCCCCGGACGGCATTCGTTTTCGTTCCGCCACAAAGCCCCTCGTCGACGAAGAACTGACCTGCAACATCCGCCATATCGGCACCGTCGAAACCCGCGTGGTGAGTATCGGCGATCGGGCCTTCATCGTGCGCGTTCTCGCGCGAATGCAGGCTATGGCGAGCGTCGCGCGCGAATTACGCCAGCTGTCCGAGCAACAGGAGGCGCCCGTCCCCGTGCGCGTCCATCCCCGCGTGACGCCCCTGGAAACGGACGTGACCATCGAGCTCACCGATGGCCGGGTCCTGCCGGCCAAGCTCCTCAACGTCTCGGCATCCGGCGTCGCCTTCACCCTCGATGCGCAGATCGACATCGGCGCATCCATCACCATCGGCCGGACGGCGGCCCGCGTCGCCCGCCATTTCGACCACGGCATCGGTGCGGTGTTCGACCGGGCGTTCGCGCCCCAGGCCGTCGACCGGCACATCACCCTGTGAGCCCCGCCGGCCTCGTCCGGTACCCGGTTCGGCCGAAATTCAGGGCACGGCCTTGAACTCGCCTTCGAGGCGCAGGGTCACCTCGTCGCCCACCATCGGCAGGTAGGCGGTGATGCCGAACTCCGAGCGCTTGATCACCGCCCTTCCGTCGAAGCCGACGGTGTAGAGCTTGTCGACGGGGTGAAGCCCGGCCTGGTTGAACGTAGCGTCGAACGAGACCGGCTTGGCGACGCCCTTCAGGGTCAGGGTGCCGTTGACCCGCGCCGTGGTCGGGCTCGTGGGCTCCACGGACGTGCTCACGAAGGTCGCGGTCGGAAATTTCTGCGTGTCGAAGAAGTCCGCGCTCTTCAGATGCGTGTCGAGCCGGTCGTTGAGGCCGGTGATGCTGGGCGTTCCCACCGTGACGCTGAGGCGGCTCTTCTCCGGCGCCTTCGCGTCGAGGCTCGCGTCGGCCGCCACGTCGGTGATTTGGCCGTAATAGGTCGAGAAGCCGAGATGGCTCAGGGACCACGTGATCTTGCCGTGGGCCGGATCGAGCTTGTAGCCCCCCGGTCGCACCTGCGTCGGGTCGGTGGTCGGCGAAGGGGGCGCCGGGTCCTGCGCATGGGCGAGCCCCGGCAGCGCCAGGACGAGAACGGTGGTACTGCGCAGCACGACGGCGCGCAGGCCCGTTCGCACAGCGATGATGACGGATCCGTGCTTCATGTCGCCCCTCCAATTCCCCGGCCGCCCGGCCCTGTCCCGGGCATCGCGCCGACCCCTCTGATAAGAGACTTCGCATGATCGGCAAGCTGAAGGGCCTCGTGGATTCCTACGGAGAGGATTTCGTGATCCTCGATGTCCAGGGCGTCGGCTACGTGGTGCATTGCTCGGCGCGCACGCTGCAGCGGATGCCCGCCATCGGCGAGGCCGCGCAACTCGCCATCGACACCCATGTTCGCGAGGACATGATCCGCCTCTACGGATTCCGCTCGGACCCGGAACGCGAGTGGTTCCGCCTGCTCCAGACCGTGCAGGGCGTCGGCTCGAAGGTGGCGCTGGGCCTGCTCTCCGTGCTGGAGCCGGAGGCCCTGGCCTCCGCCATTGCGCTCGGGGACAAGACGGCGGTGGCCCGCGCGCCCGGCGTCGGCCCGCGCCTCGCTGCCCGGCTGGTGGCCGAACTCAAGGACAAGGCCCCGGCCTTCGCCCCCATCGATCCATCCGTCATCCCCCTCAACGGTGCCGTTCAGGACCGCTCCGCACCCCAGCCCGTGGCCGATGCCGTCTCGGCCCTGGTCAACCTCGGCTACGCGCCGGTTCAGGCCTCGGCTGCCATCGCGGCCGTGCTGGCGGGCGCCGGCGAGGGCGCCGAGGCCAAGACATTGATTCGATTGGGCCTTCGCGAACTTGCCCGCTGAGACGGAGTGGCGAAGGCCCGAGGCCGGATCGAAACCTCGTGAAAAGATGGCTGGCGCGCAACGTAATTGTCCGCTTGACGATGGCCGCCGGAATTGCCAGATCTTCCTTCAAGTACTAAGGTGTTGAAAACAAAGCAGTTTCCAATAATTCTAATGTAGCGTCCAACATGGTGGCCGGGTTGAGATTTTCCCGCCACCCTCCCCAACGGCACGATGCCCAGCGCGAGTTTCGGTCCCGCATGATCGTCTGTTCCTGCAACGTCCTGTCCGACAACGCGGTCCGTGCCTGCCTCCATCGCGGCCCGGATTGCCCCCGCACGCCGGCCCAGGTCCAGGCCTGCCTCGGCTGCAGTCCGAAATGCGGGCGCTGCGCCCGCACCATCCGCTCGATCATGCAGAACGCCCTGCAAGCCGCCCTCGAGGAGGCCGGCCATGCGTGTTCGACGACTTGCGCAACGGGCTGTAGTTTGGTCAAGCTCCAAACTGCGGAGGAAGGGATCGCCGCCTGAGCGCCTGTGCGAGGCGCCACGTTCCCTTCCGGCACTGATATGCCTCAAGGGAGAATGGGCGGATGAAGGGTGATGCGAAGGTCGTCGAGTACCTCAATCGGGGGCTGCGCAGCGAACTGACGGCGGTGAGTCAGTACTGGCTCCATTTCCGCATGCTCAACGACTGGGGCTACATCGATCTGGCCAAGTTCTGGCGCAAGGAATCCATCGAAGAGATGCAGCATGCCGATCGCTTCGTCGATCGTATCCTGTTCCTCGACGGCTTTCCCAACCTGCAGGAACTCGATCCCCTGCGGATCGGCCAGAACGTGCAGGAGATCATCGAGTGTGATCTCGCCGCCGAGACCGAGGCGCGCGCCCTCTATCTCGAGGCCGCCAAGTACTGCGATTCGATCAACGACCGGGTGTCGAAGCGCCTGTTCGAGGATCTGGCCGAGGACGAGGAAGGCCATATCGACTTTTTGGAGACCCAGCTCGAGCTGATCTCCCAGGTCGGCCTGCCGCTCTACGCGCAGAAGCACATCGGCGGCCTGGAAGCCATCGCGCCGGAAGCCGAGTGATCCGACGACACGCCGCGGCGCCCAGGGCGCCGCGGTCCTGTTCAAGCCTCAAAAACACCCCAATAGGCTTCGCTCAAGGGCAGGGACGCTTGGATCGCGAAGAGTTCGAGCGTCGCGTCGAGTCCATCGATGACCCGAAAGCCGTTCCAGGCCCCGCCGACCCGGTCGTAAACTTCGATGTGCGGTCGGTCGCGTGCCACGAGGACGTAATGCTGCAGAGCCGGAAGCTGCTGGTGGATTCGCCACTTCTCAAGGCGGTCGCGTGCCTCGGTGCCGGGGGAGAGCACTTCGATCAGCACCGTGGGATTGTCGACCGAAGTGGCGCCTGCTTGGATTCCGCCGCAGACCACGAGAACGTCAGGCAACAACGCGGCGTCGAGGGGGCGGCTCTTTAGATAGAACGTCTCGGCAAACGTCTGGCAGGATGAGCCTTTCGCACGAAAGCCCTGGTGAAGGTGGCTTGCGATGTTCTGCACGATCCGACCGTGCTCCCAGCGTGCGCCGACCATCATGCGGACCACGCGCCCGCCGATCAGCTCCCAGCGCTCGTTGCGCGGCTTGTCGGCCAGCAACTCCTCGAAGTCGTCGAAACCCATCATCTCGAAGTTCGCGAAGGCGTTGCCCATCGTGCGCTTCCCTGGCGGCCACCCGCCGACGCCACGAATGTAGCGCGATCCGCGCCGGTGTGCGACATCGGCCGGGAGAACAGATGCCGGACGCCAGGCCCCGCCGGGCCCCACCGAGAGCCCGTGTGAGCAAGCTTCCCAAATCTCCGAAATCGCCGACCCTCCACCCGCTGCCGGACTCGCTCCTCACACCCGAGCGCCGCGAGGACGATCTCGAATCGTCCATCCGCCCCTTGAGTCTGGCCGAGTTCATCGGCCAGCGCGCGGCGCGCGCCAACATGAGCGTCTTCATCGAATCGGCGAAGAAGACCGGTTCGGCCCTCGATCACGTGCTGTTCGTCGGCCCGCCGGGCCTGGGCAAGACCACCCTGGCGCAGATCGTGGCGCGCGAGCTCGGGGTGAATTTCCGCTCCACCTCCGGGCCGGTCATCGCCAAGGCGGGGGATCTCGCGGCCCAGCTGACGAATCTGGAAGAGCGCGACGTGCTCTTCATCGACGAGATCCACCGCCTCAACCCGGCGGTGGAGGAGATCCTCTATCCCGCCATGGAGGATTACCAGCTCGATCTCATCATCGGCGAGGGGCCGGCGGCGCGCTCGGTGAAGATCGAACTGCCGAAGTTCACCCTCGTGGGGGCGACCACCCGCGCCGGCCTGCTGACCACCCCCTTGCGCGACCGCTTCGGCATCCCGATCCGCCTCGAATTCTACGATGTCGACGAACTCGAACTCATCGTCCGGCGCGGGGCCCGCGTGCTCGGCCTCGGCATGTCGGAGGAGGGCGCCAACGAGATCGCCAAGCGCGCACGCGGCACGCCCCGCATCGCCGGACGCCTGCTGCGCCGCGTGCGCGACTTCGCCATCGTGGCCGACGCGCCCACCGTGACGCGGGCCATCGCCGACAGGGCGCTGCAGCTCCTCGACGTCGACCCCGCCGGCCTCGACGTCATGGACCGCAAATACCTGACGATGATCGCCAAATCCTTCAACGGCGGCCCCGTGGGCATCGAGACCATCGCGGCGGCCCTGTCCGAGCCGCGCGACGCCATCGAGGACATCATCGAGCCCTATCTGATCCAGAAGGGTTTCGTGCAGCGAACCCCGCGCGGGCGCATGCTGACGCCGCACGCGTTCCGCCACATGGGCTTCCCCGAGCCCCGCCGCGATCCGGGCTCGCAGTTCGGCTTGTTTCCCGCAGATCCGGAGGCGTGAAAGAGCCGCTTCGCGCGTCGTCACAGGAGACCCGCCCCTTGAGCGAAATCGATCTCTCCGGCGTCCATCGCCTGCCCGTGCGGGTCTATTACGAGGACACCGATTTCTCCGGCTTCGTCTATCACGCGAGTTATCTGCGCTTCATGGAGCGCGGGCGCACGGAACTGTTGCGGATTCTGGCGGGCGATCAGTCGGACCTGCACCGGGATGCCGCCGGCCTGCACTTCGTCGTGCGCCGGATGGTTCTCGACTTCGCGCGGCCCGCGCGGATGGACGACCTCCTCGACGTGCGGACCTGGACCGCCGCCATGAAGGGCGCCTCCATGCATCTGGCCCAGGAGGTCCGGCGCGGGGACGATCTCCTGGTCACGGCCGAAGTGGTGGTGGCCTGCGTGCGGGACGCCCGCGCGATCCGGCTGCCGGACGGACTGCGCGCGGCATTCGGTCGTGCAGCTGGACCTGCTTCCTCAACCAATCCTTAACCCTGACGGGCGCTTAAACTGTCTGACGCAAGGGCACGGTCGCACCGCAACCACGGCGCGGCACGGCCCTTACTTTCGACAGATTCGCGGACCATTGAGCGTTGAAATACCTCAAGGTTCCGGTTGACGCGCGACGACCGGCCACCGGTCCGGCGGCGGTCCCGCCCTGGGGTTTTTCAAGGATCGTGTCATGAACCCAGCCGATGCCATGCAGGCCATGCCGGCCCCCGACATGACCCTGCTGGGCCTGTTCCTGCAGGCCCATTTCGTGGTCAAGGTCGTGATGGTGGGTCTGCTGGGCGCCTCAGTCTGGTGCTGGTCGATCATCGTCGACAAGACCCTGCTGTTCCGCCGGACCAAGGCCGAGATGGATGCCTTCGAGGAGGCGTTCTGGTCCGGGCGTTCCCTCGAGGAGCTCTACCGCTCGTTCAACGACAAGCCGGCCGTCGGGCAGGGCGCCCTGTTCGTGGCCGCCATGCGCGAGTGGAAGCGCTCGTTCGAGGGCTCCGGCCGCCAGATCCAGAGCCTGTCCCAGCGCATCGACAAGGTCCTCGACGTCACCATCCAGCGCGAGGTCGAGCGTCTCGAATCGCGCCTGCTGTTCCTCGCCTCCATCGGCTCGGCCGGCCCGTATATCGGCCTGTTCGGCACGGTCTGGGGCATCATGACGGCGTTCACCTCCATCGCTGCGTCGAAGAACACCTCGCTCGCCGTGGTGGCGCCCGGCATCGCCGAGGCCCTGTTCGCCACCGCCATCGGGCTGTTCGCGGCCATCCCCGCCGTGCTCGCCTACAACAAGCTGCAATCGACGGTGTCGAAGCAGCAGTCGCGGCTCGAGGGCTTCGCCGACGAGTTCTCGGCCATCCTTTCCCGCCAGATCGACGAGCGCCTGTCGCTCGTCGCCTGACCCCAGCAGAACCGAGGGACGATCATGGGCATGGCCCACGGCGCGGCACAGGGCGGGGGCGGACGGCGGCGGCGCGGCCGGCGCCAGGGCGCCATCAACGAGATCAACATGACGCCGTTCATCGACGTCGTCCTCGTGCTGCTCATCGTGTTCATGGTGGCGGCGCCGATGATGACGGTCGGCGTGCCCCTGGACCTGCCGCAATCCAAGGCGAGCCCGCTCAACTCCGACACCAAGCCGGTGACGCTCTCCATCCGCCAGACCGGACAGGTGTTCCTCGGCGAGGACGAACTCGGCGACGACAGCATCGTCCCCAAGCTCACCGAGGCCTCGAAGTCCGGCTTCGAGGAGCGCGTCTTCGTGCGCGGCGACAAGCGGGTCGATTACGGCCGGGTCGCCCAGGTGATGGCGATCGTGACCGGCGGCGGCTTCAAGAAGGTCGCCCTCGTCACCGAGCCCGATCAGAAGTAGCGGGCGCGCAGTCGTGAAGCTTCCCTTCAAGCGCAACGAACCGGGCATGTGGATCTCGGCGGGGGTTCACGTCGCCGTGCTGACGGCGGCGATGCTCACCGTCGCGGCCCCGGCCTTGCCCGATGCGCAGGAGGGCGTGCCCGTCGAGGTGATGACCGAGCAGCAATATTCCGAGCTCACCAAGGGCGAGACCAACGCCGACAAGCCCCAGCCGGACGCCAAGCCGCGGGCCGACCGCAAGGCGGACAAGGCCGAGGAACGCGAGCCCGAGAACGCCAAGGTCGATGCCCCGGCCCCCCCGAAGCGCCCCGCCGACATGAAGGTCGCGAGCGCCGAGGAGATGCCGCTGCGCGTCAACGAGCCCGACCCCGACAAAGAGGCCAAGGCGCCAGAAGCCAAGGCGCCAGAAGCCAAGGCGGCAGAAGCCAAGGCTGCCGAAGCCAAGGCTGCGGAGGCGAAGGCCGCGAAGGCGGAAGCGGCCAAGGCCGAAGCCGCTCGCGCCGCCAAAGCCGAGGCTGCGGCGGAGGCGAAAGCCGCCGCCGAAGCGAAAGCCGCCGCGACCGCCAAGGCGGAGGCGAAGGCGGCCGCCGTGAAGCGCGAGCAACTCGCCCAGCTCATCGAGAAGGAAGAGGCCGAGGCCGCCGCCGCCGCCAAGGCGGAGGCAGCCAAGGCCGAAGCCGCCAAAGCCAGGAAGGCCGAGGCCAAGGCCCGCGCCGAAGCGGAGGCCAAGGCCGAGAAGGCGGAAGCCGAAGCCAAGGCGAAGGCCGAAGCGAAGAAGGCCGAAGCCGAGCACCAGAAGGAAGTCGCCGAGGCGAAGGCTGAAGCCGAGGCAGCGGCCAAGGCGGACGCGGCCGCGAAGGCCAAAGCGGAGGCCGCCGCCAAGGCGAAAGCCAAAGCCTTGGCGGATGCGAAGGGCAAGGCCGATGCCGAGGCCAAGGCGAAGAAGCAGGCCGAGCTCGCCGAAAAGTTCAGCGCCGGCGATATTCGCCAACTGCTGGCCTCCAAGGCGCCGTCGCAATCCACCGGCGCCACCGGCCGCGACGTGCAGCGCACGGCCTCCCTCGGGGCGGCCTCGGGCAATTCGCAGCGCCTGTCGCCGTCCCTGCGCGAGGCCCTCGTCGGCATGCTCCAGCAACAGATCGAGCGTTGCTACGTCGCCCCCCCCGGTGCGGCGCAGGGCGTGATCCTGCCGATGCTCGACATCCGCCTGAACCCGGACGGCGGCCTGACGACGGAACCCAAGATCATGCGCGGCGGTGCCAACGCCGTCGATCGCTCCATTGCCGAAGCGGCCCAGCGTGCCGTGCGCCGCTGTGCGCCCTACAAGATCCCCGCCCAGTACGCGCCGTATTACAACGACTGGAAGGCGATCAACGCGGAATTCGAGTTTTCGCGGGTCTGATGCGCCGGCCTCCATCCGCCGATCCGGGCCGTTCCTCGGTGCCGTGAGCCCGCCCGCGCGACATCGCCCTCGCGCATGGCGGTCCCGGCGCCGCCCCGGACAGACACTCCCAGAACTTCGGACATCCCCATGCTCTCAATCCCGCTTCCGCGCCTGGCGCCCTTCCTCGCCGCCCTGGCGTTCGTGCTGTTCGGCTTGACCGGGCCGGCGCGCGCGCAGCTCAACCTGCGCATCGGCGGCGGCGCGTTCCAGCCGATGCCCATCGCGGTGACCGACTTCTCCGGCGATCCGAGCCTCGGACTCCTCGTCTCCAGCGTTGTGACGAACAATCTGCGCCGCTCCGGGTATTTCGTGCCCGTCGAAAAAGCGAAGTTCCCCGAGAGCCCCGGCTTCGATGCGGTGCCGGGCTTCGACAAGTGGCGCACAGCCGGCGTGCAGGCCCTGGTGACGGGCCGGGTCTCGCGCGATCCCTCGGGCAAGCTCAAGGTCGAGTTCCGCCTGTGGGACGTGACTTCGGGCCAGCAGATGACGGGCCAGCAATACGGCGCCGACACCGCCAATGCCCGGCGCACGGGGCACCTGATCTCGGACGCGGTCTACACCAAGATCACCGGCCTCGGCCCCTGGTTCGACAGCCGCATCGCCTTCGTGGACGAGTCCGGCTCGAAGGAGAACCGCCGCAAGCGCCTGATGGTCATGGATCAGGACGGCGCCAACGTGCGTGCGCTGACCAACGGCGACACGGCCGTGGTGGCCCCGCGCTACTCGCCCGCGACCCAGGACATCGCCTTCATGACCCAGGCGACGGGCCAGCCGCCGCGCATCCAGGTGATCAACCTCGAAACCGGCAGCCGCCAGGCGGTGGGCAAGGCCGGCTCCATGAGCACGAGCCCGCGCTTCTCGCCCGACGGCCGACGCTTGGTCATGAGCGTTCAGGAGGGTGGCAACGCCGACATCGTGGTGATGGATCTCGGCTCCAAGGCACAGACGCCGATCACCAACGGCAACGCCATCGACACCTCGCCGACCTTCTCGCCGGACGGCAGCCAGATCGTCTTCGAATCCGATCGCGGCGGCTCGCAGCAGGTCTACGTCATGAGCGCCACGGGCGGAAACCCGACCCGGATCTCGTTCGGCGAAGGTTCGGCGTCGCAGCCGGCTTGGTCGCCACGGGGCGACCTCATCGCCTTCACCCGCCAGCGCAAGGGCGGCTTCGCCATCTGCGTGATGAAGCCGGACGGCTCGGGCGAGCGCGTGCTCACGGAAGGCTTCCACAACGAGGGCCCGACCTTCGCGCCCAACGGTCAGTACGTGCTGTTCTTCCGCGATCCCGGCGGCCAGGGCGGCGGCAAGCTCTACATGGTCGACATCACCGGCAAGGTGGAGCAACCGGTGCCGACGCCGTCCTACGCGTCCGATCCGACGTGGTCGCCGCTGCTGGCGGGCAAGTAGGACCGGGCAAGTCAGGGCTACCAGTCCGGCTCGAGGCGGGGCGGCGCCAAGGCCGTATCCCGTCTCGTGGCGGCGGTCAGCAGCGTGGCCTGCTCGCGCAGGGCGCGCGGCAGGGCGGCCAGGGCCGGATCGTCGAAGCGCAGGTGCGGGAGGCGGCTGGTCACGAGACCCGCGATGAGTTTCGCCTGTGCCTGATCACGCTGCCGCTTGAGTGGCTCGCGGTCCTCGCGGCCCGCGAGCCAGAGCTTGTGGAGGGCGAACGCCCGTGGGTCGGGAACCACCATGGTCAGGGGGTAGCCGCGTGCGTCGATGACCGTTGCCGTGGCCTTTGGACTGCTCACAAGCCAGCCCAACCCCTCGATCTCCACCGCTTCGAGGTCCGTCGCCTCGGTCCCGATCCGGCTTCGCAGTGGCTTGGCCATCCAATCCTTCATCGCCGGCATGATGAGATCGACGAGGTAGCCGTCCCGGTTGACCGCCCGGACCCCGCTCCGCCCCAGGACCTCGAACGAGCGATCGACCTTTCGCAGGAGGCCCACCACACCCGTGGCCGAGACCTCGGGCGCGAGGAGCCGGAGGGAACGCCGCGCGTCGAACAGGAGATCGACATCCGCCGTCGCGAGATGCGCACCGGCGATCTGCACGCCTGCCAGCCGTTCGTAGGCGAACAGGGCATTCGTCCCCACGACCTCGATACCGGCCCCGATGAGCCCGGCTTGGTCCAGGGCGCGAAGGATACGCGCCGCGATCACGGGCAGGCGCCCGAGGTTCAGGGCGCGATTGACCGGCGCCATGGCGTCGAGACGTGCGGTGAGGCCCGCGATCCGCTCCTGTAGCTGCGCCCGTCCCTCATGGAACCCGGTGGCCATCGCCTCCGTCTCGGGTGTGCGCGGCCCGAGGGATTTCCAGGCCTCGTACCGCTTCCGGTAAAGGTAGTCGCGCCCACCCACGGTCTTCCACGACATCGAGCCCCTGTACCGTCGCGCCCACTCGCCCCGCGCCATCGCGAAGCCGGAGAACACTTGGTCGACATCGATGGTCTGCCGTGCCTGATCGCCATTCAAGTCACTGAGGGACATCGGATTATCCCTAAAGCAGGCGTTTGCTGCCGTCAGAGGGATAATGACGCAACCCAAGCCGAGAAGCGACTGATTTTGCAGGGATTATCCATATTCCGACGAGAATGGTACGCGGGAGGGATAATCGGCGCCTCACCCCACCGGCAGCAGCCGGTCCCGCGCCTTGAGCGCCGGGAAGATCCGCCCCCAGGCGGCGGCCACCAGCAGCGTCGCGAGGCCGCCGAGCACCACCGCCGGGACGGCACCGATGAGGGCGGCCAGGGTTCCCGATTCGAACTCGCCGAGTTCGTTGGAGGCGCCGATGAAGACGGTGTTCACCGCCGAGACTCGGCCGCGCATGGCGTCGGGCGTCTCGCCCTGGACGAAGGTCTGGCGGACATAGACGCTGATCATGTCGGCGGCCCCCGTCACGAACAGGCAGGCCATGGACAGGGGAAGAGAAGTCGAGAGACCGAAGCCGATCGTGGCGAGGCCGAACACCCCGACGGCCTGGAGCATGCGGAGCCCGGCATGGCGCTGGAGCGGCCGGTAGGCGAGATAGACGGCCACCAGCACGGCCCCGGCCGCCGGCATGCTGCGGAGCGCCCCGAGGCCGAGGGGGCCGACATGCAGCACCTCGGCGGCGAAGATCGGCAGGAGGGCGGTGGCGCCGCCGAGCAGCACCGCCACGAGATCGAGGCTGATGGCGCCGAGCACCACCGGGTGGTCGCGGATGTAGGTGAGGCCGGCCGACAGGGTCGCCCAGGTCACCGGCGGACGTTCGGTGACGGGCGCGGGGCGGAAGCGGATGGCCGCGATGAGGGCGCTCGCGAAGGCGAAGCTGAACGCGGCCGTGCCGAACACCACGGCCGGGCCGAGGACGTAGAGGAGGCCACCCAGTGCCGGCCCGAGGATCGACGCGCTCTGCCACAGCGAGGCGTTCCAAGCGATGGCCGAACCGAACAGGGGGCGCGGCACCAGGGTCGGCAGCAGGGCCTGGAGGGCCGGGTTGGCGAAGGCGCGGCCGGTGCCGATGACCACCACGAGGGCGTAGATCGGCCAGATCGCGCCCGTGCCGTAATGGGCGAAGGCCAGGAGCCCGAGATCGGCCGCCGCCAGGGTGGCGTAGGCCAGGGACGCCACGAGGCGGCGGTCGTAGGTGTCGGCGACATGCCCCGTGACCAGGGCCGAGAGCATGGCGGGCAGAAAGCTCGCCAGCCCCACGAGGCCGAGCGCCAGGGCCGAATGGGTCAGGTCATAGACGAACCAGCCCACCGCGACGGCCTGCATCTGGAAGGCGAGGCCGGTGAGGAAGCGGGCGGCGCCGTACAGGCGAA
Organism: Methylobacterium sp. Leaf87; assembly: GCF_001422775.1. Classification (NCBI taxonomy): domain Bacteria; kingdom Pseudomonadati; phylum Pseudomonadota; class Alphaproteobacteria; order Hyphomicrobiales; family Methylobacteriaceae; genus Methylobacterium; species Methylobacterium sp. Leaf87. The sequence continues at coordinate 213,015 of NZ_LMMI01000012.1, forward strand.
AGTCGCCGTTGCGGAACACGCTCCAGCGCGGCGCGGAGGGTTCGATCATCGGGTCCGTCGGATCGTCGTCGGGTCGCTCAGCGCTCCTGTGGAGCCAGGGCGGCGCTGCGGGGCAGGGCGGGCAGGATCGCGAGGGCGTCCAGCACCGTCCCGGCCGTCAGGATTTGTGGGAGGACCACGGGGGCGGTCTTGCTCGCATAGAGGAGGTAGAGCGGCACGCCGCTTCGGCCGTGACGGGCGAGGAACGCGGTGATCTCGGGGTTCTGATTGGTCCAGTCGCCCTTGAGGTAGACCACGCCGCGCGCCGACAGCGCGTCGCGCACGGCTTGCGTCCCCAAGGCCGTGCGTTCGTTGACCTGACACGAGATGCACCACGCCGCCGTCATGTTGACGAAGACGGGTCGGCCCTCCGCCAGCAGCGCGTCGAGCCGCGCCTGGGTGAACGCCTCCGTGCCGTCCGCGCGCGCGACCGCGCCGGCGCGGTCGTGGGACAGGTTCAGGGTGAGGAGAGCGAGACCCGCGAGGGCGGCCAACGCCGTGCCCCGCGCGATCCAGCTCCAGGCCGGGCGGGCGCCGTGCCCGCGCTCCCAAACCCACGCGGCGAAGCCCACGAGCACGAGGCCGAACAGGGCGGCGAGCAGCCCGGACGGTCCGACCTGCTGCGCCAGCACCCAGATCAGCCACGCGGCCGTGGCGTAGATCGGGAAAGCCAGGACGCCCTTCAGAACATCCATCCAGGCACCGGGGCGCGGCAGGGCGCGCAGGGCGGCGGGCCATGCGGTCAGGACGAGGAAGGGCAAGGCGAGGCCGAAGCCGAGGCTCGCGAACACCGCCAGACCCACGGCCGGGGCCTGCGTCAGGGCGAACCCCACGGCCGACCCCATGAAGGGCGCCGTGCAGGGGGTCGCCACCACGGTGGCCAGTACGCCGGTGAAGAACGAGCCCTGCAACCCCGCGCGGCGGGTCAGGCCGTCGCCGAGCCCGGCGATGCCGCCGCCGAGATGAACGACCCCGGACAGGCTCAGACCCATGCCGAACAGGAGATAGGCGAGGGCCGCCACCACCACGGGCGATTGCAGCTGGAAGCCCCAGCCGATGCCGGCGCCCGCGCCCTTCAGGCCGATGAGCAGACCGGCCAGACCGAGAAAAGCCGCGAGCACGCCGGCCGTGTAGGCGACGCCGTGGAGGCGGACACGGGCGGGGGATTCCCCCGAATGCCGCACGAGGCTCAGGATCTTGATGGACAGGACTGGGAACACGCACGGCATCAGGTTGAGCACGAGTCCGCCCAGGAATGCGAGGCCGACGGCGCTCCACAGGGTCAGGCCGTCCTCCTCCGGCGGCATCACGGGGGCGGCCATGGTGTCGGCGGCCGGTGCGGCGAGAGCCGGGGCCTCGCCGACGGCATAGGCGCGCCGGACGGTTCCTCCGGGCGTCGCCTCGTCGAAGGTGAGCACGCCGGGAAGCGTCGCCGGCGGCGCCGCGTCGTCGGGGTTGCCCCGAACCAGCGAGAGCCGAAGGCCGGCGGAATCGATCTGCACGTCCTGCGCGGCGGCGTTCTCGATGGCGGTTTCCGCATAGGGAAAGAACGCCACCCCCGAAACGGCATCGGGCGCGAGGCCCGGCGCCTCCACCGTCAGGGTCAGGCGATCCTTCGTGGCGGCGGTCCGCACCGGCCAGGGCGACGGCACTGGCAGGGCGGCGCGGGCCTGCGCGAACAGCGCGCGGGTCTGCGGATTGGTGCCGGTGCTGGTTCCGGCCTGCGCCACCGGAAGGGCGAGGCGCAGGTCCGCCGTGCCCGGCACGCATTCCCGTTCGCAGACGAGGTAGCTCAGGTGGGCCTTGAGGGTGACGGGCTTGCCCGGCGCCAGGGCCTCGGGCGGCGTCACCTGCGCCAGCAGGACGGTCTCGCCCTCGTAGCCGAAGTTCATCAGGTGGGCGACGGGGATGCGGTGGGGTGCCGGCCAGTCGAGGGCCCCGGCCGCGAAACCCGCGGGCAATGACCAGCCGACCTCGGGCGGCAGGCCCGAATCCCCGGGGTTGCGCCAGTAGACGTGCCAGTTCGGCCGCATCACCATGCGGATGCCGACGGTGAAGGGCTCGCCGGGGCGGATCGCGGCGGGTTCGGCCACGAGGCTCGCGGTGACGAGGTCGGACGGGAGCTTGAGCCCCTGGGCGGACGCGCCGGCGAGGCCGGACAGGCTGAGCGCCAGCAAGGCGAGGAACCGGATCATGACGTCCCTGTGCGTCGCCCGTGACGATGGGGCGTCGCCCGTCGCTATAGCACGCCGCGCCCGGGGCCGAGCGCATCGACTTGCCGCGCCCCATCGGGCAGGATTCTGCCAGTGATGAATGTCGCGCGTCGCTGCGCGATCCGGGAGATCTCCATGAGCCTCAAGAGCAAGACCGCAATCGTGACCGGCTCCACGAGCGGCATCGGCCTCGCCATCGCGCGGGGCTTCGCCCGGGAAGGCGCCGACGTGGTGCTGAACGGGTTCGGGTCGCCGGAGGCCATCGAGACGGCCCGGGCCGGGATCGAATCCGAGTTCGGCGTGCGGGCGATCCACTCGGCCGCCGACATGACCAAGCCCGACGAGATCGCCGGCCTGATCACCCTCGCGGAGGAGACCTTCGGGGCCGTCGACATCCTCGTCAACAACGCCGGCGTTCAGTACGTCTCGCCCATCGAGGACTTTCCGCCGGAAAAGTGGGAGCTCATCATCGCGCTCAATCTCTCCTCGGCGTTCTACACCATGCGGGCCGCCATTCCGGGCATGAAGAAGCGGGGCTGGGGGCGGATCATCAACACCGCCTCGGCCCATTCCCTCGTGGCCTCGCCGTTCAAGTCGGCCTACGTGGCGGCCAAGCACGGCATCGCCGGCCTCACCAAGAGCGCGGGCCTGGAACTCGCCACCCACGGCATCACGGTGAACTGCATCTCGCCGGGCTACGTCTGGACCCCCCTGGTGGAGAGCCAGATCCCCGACACCATGAAGGCGCGCGGGCTGACCGAGGAGCAGGTCATCAACGACGTGCTGCTCAAGGCCCAGCCGACCAAGGAATTCGTCACCGTCGATCAGGTCGCGGCGCTCGCGGTGTTCCTGTGCTCGGACGCGGCGAGCCAGATGACGGGCGCCAACCTCGCCATGGATGGCGGCTGGACGGCGCAGTAGGACGCTCCGGGTCGCGCCGCCCCGGTGGGGCGGCGCGTTGGACTCTTCAGCGGCGGTGGAGCAGCAGGGCGAGGCCGTAGCCGACGGCGCCCGCGAGCAGGAGCGCGATGAAGGGATTCTCCTCCACCCGCGTCTCGACGGCCCGGGTGCCATCGCGGAAATAGGCGCCACCACGATCCTGAATGCGCTCGTAGGCGTCGCCGGCGTAGTCGCTGACGTTGTCGGCGACGTCGCGCACGGTGTCCTTGGCCTGGCCGTAGGCGTCCTGGGCGCGCCCCTGCGCCTCGCGGTAGCGCCCCTCGACGGAGTCGCGCTGTGACCCGAGGGCGTCGCCCACGGCCCCCTGCACGCGGCCGCCGAGATCCTTGGCGGTTCCGACGATGCGATCCGTGTCCACCATGATGCGTCTCCTCGTTGAGCTTCGATGCGGGTTCGATGCCGCCGGGGCGTGGCACGCCCGCATCCGACGTTCACAGAACGCCCGAGATCCGATTGGGCACCGCATCGATCGGATTTTCTCGGTGCTTCCCGCCGACAGGGTGAACCGACCGTCCCGCGAGGAGTCCGCGGGCCACCGTCACCAGGGCGGCCGCCAGGGTCTCGACGGCCGGTGCGCGCCGCAACCCGAGACGCCCGGTCGGCGGTAGGGGCGGAACGTGGACGAACAGCACCGGGATGTCCTCGGCCAGCGCCCGGTAATACGCGGCGTTGCAGAGGTAGCGGCCGGCATCATGGGACGGGATCGCCCGGATGCCGTTGCGGCGCAGGGCCACGAGGGCCTGCGCGGCGACGTGCGCGCGGCGCTCTGACGGTCCGTCCGCCAACAGGGCGAGGCATCGCGCAAGGGCCCCCGATGCGTCCGGGAATAGCCGGCTCGCCCGGTTTCGCGCCCGAAACTCGACCCGGACCCGCGTGGCGCGGCGCGCCACGCCCAGCATCAGCACGGCGGCCGGTGGCTCCCTGAGGGCGGGAACCAGATGGGTCGGAATGGCCCCATAGGTGGTGGGTAGGACGAGGAGGCGGACATCGCCGCCCGCGAGGCCGTGGCGGCGGGCGAGGGCGACGAGGCGGCGCGCCACCACGGCGCTCGGGTTCACGGGCACGCCGGGGAACGGCCCGAACCCGGTGACGAGGAGGTGGCCCCGGCTCAAAGGCCGATGAGGGTGGCGATGGCCTCGGCCCCGGCGGCGGGGGAGGATTCGCCGCGCGACACCCCCGCCTCGGCCTCGGCCGTCTGACGGCGGACTTCGGCGGACCCGACGAGGCGCTGGTGCAGGCGCTCGTGGACCAGCGCCCACATCCACTTCACGTCCTGGGCGCGGCGCTTCTTGGCGATCTCGCCCGTAGCCGTGAGCTTGTTGCGGTGGTCGACGACGCGGTCCCACATCCCGTCGAGCCCCTTGTTGTTGAGGCCCGAGACGGTGACCACGGGGGGCGTCCAGGTCGAACTCGGGGCGCTGAGGATGTGGAGGGCGGCGCGATATTCCGAGGCGGCCGCACTGGCCCGGCGCTCGCCCTCGCCGTCGTCGGCCTTGTTGACGGCGATCATGTCGGCGAGTTCGATGATGCCCTTCTTGATTCCCTGCAACTCGTCGCCGGCGCCCGGCAGCATGAGGACGAGGAAGAAGTCGGTGAGATCGGCCACCGCCGTCTCCGACTGGCCGACGCCCACGGTCTCGACCAGGATCACGTCGAACCCCGCCGCCTCGCAGAGCAGCATGGTCTCGCGGGTCTTGGCCGCGACGCCCCCGAGGGTTCCCGACGAGGGGGAGGGGCGGATGAAGGCGTTGGGATCCAGTGCCAGGCGCGCCATGCGGGTCTTGTCGCCGAGGATCGAGCCGCCCGTGCGCGTCGAGGACGGATCGACGGCCAGCACCGCCACCTTGTGGCCGGCGGCCGTGAGATTGGCGCCCAGCGCGTCGATGGTCGTCGACTTGCCCACCCCCGGCACTCCCGTGATCCCGACCCGGATCGCGCGGCCGGTCTGGGGCAGCACCGCAGCGATGAGGTCCCGCGCCACGGCGCGATGGTCGGCGCGCTTCGATTCCGCCAGGGTGATGGCGCGGGCGAGGGCAGCCCGGTCGCCGGCCAGCAACCGATTGCGCAGGGCGTCGATGTCGAGGGCGGGCGGCGGGGATGAGGAGAGGGCCATGCCCACTTCTTGCCGGGCCGACCGGCATTCGTCGAGGGGGCGTGCTGCCTATTGCGCGACGCGCCCGCCTTTGTCCGCGCCGATGTTCGGTGTGGGACTGGGGCCACAGGCGCGCCTATGCCCGCAATCCACACGGCCCACGGCCACGTTCGCGCCGCGCCATGGTCACGATCGTCCGCGACAGGTTAGCACCGCACGACGGCCGGGTTTCCCGGCCCTCCACCGCCCAGGGTTGTCAGACCGCATGAACCGAACCATTCGGCCGACCCGACGCAGCCTCGTCCGCCTCGCTACCCTCCTGGGGCTCGCCAGCCTGGCGCCGGGCTTGTCCGGCTGCGTCACCGAGGACCTCGCGACCGGCTCGTCCGCCCCCGAGCGGCAGTCGAACATCGATGTCAGCCCCGTGCTTCTCGTCGCCACCACCCGCAAGCCGGTGGGCAGTCCCCCGAAGAGCCCGTATTTCAGCTCCGAGCGCGGCCGGGGCCTGAGCTTCGCCGAGGTGCGTCTGTCCGCACCCGACCGCTCGCTCATCGGCAAGGTCTCCTCCGTGGTCACCGGGGATTGGGGGGTCGCGGCGGTGCCGCAGATCGAGACCGGGCCGGGCGCGGCCGGTGCCTTCGCCCAGGCCGCGTTCGGCCGCGACGTGCTCATTTACGTCCATGGCTACCGCGAGAGCTTCCAGTCCGCGGCCCTCAGCGCAGCCAAGCTCTCCGATGGTATCCGCTTCCGCGGCGCCTCCGCGCTGTTCACCTGGCCCTCCGCCGCCGCGACCTTCGATTACGGCTACGATCGCGAGAGCGCCCTGTGGTCGCGCGACGCCTTCGAGGATCTGCTCAAGGCCCTGGCGAACTCGCCGTCGGGCGGCCGAATCAACATCGTCGCCCATTCCATGGGCACGCTCCTGACCCTCGAGACCCTGCGGATGCTGCGGGCCGAGGCCGGCGAGGCGGCCATGGCCCGCATCGGCGCCGTGGTGCTGGCTGCCCCCGACATCGACATCGACCTGTTCACCTCCGCCATCGAGCGCATGGGACCGGACGTGAAGAAGGTCACGGTGATCTCCTCCACCAACGACAGGGCGCTGGAGCTCTCCGGCGCCATCGCGGGTGGTATCGTCCGCGCCGGCGCGGCCGACCGCGAGCGCCTGGAGGCGCTCGGCGTGCGCGTCGCCGACGCCTCCGATTACGGCGGCGGCCTGATCAACCACGACCTGTTCCTGTCGAACCCGGAGGTTCAGGGCGTGGTCAAGCGTGCCATCAGTCGAGGTGCTGGCGGAGGCAGCTGAGCCCAGGGGCCCGTTCGGCGCGGGATGGCGGTCGGCGTGGGGCTTGGCGCGCAGGCCGTTGCCCCCTACACGGTCGGCGGCCCCGTAAGGCTGAATCGATCCCAGGGCGGCGTCCTCCGACGCCGTGCGGCCGGCGCGCCCCGCGCAACGACGTTCGAGAGGAATTCGCGATGTTCACACTCGAGATCGATGGCGTGGCCATCGCGGTCATCAACGGTTCCGAGGAGGTCGCCCGCGATCTCTTCACCTGCGACGGCTTCAAGGACGACATCCAGGCCATGAAGAGCGACGGCAAGGTGCTGTGGAACGGCACCTCTCCGCTCAAGATCCGCGCCGCCACCGAGGAGGAGACGGAGATCTTCGAGGACGCCCTGGCCGAGGATGACTCGGAAGAGGACGAGCCCTTCGAGCCGGATGCCCGCCACGCCGAGGCCGCTTCGAACGACGACGCGGAAGAGGATGACGAGGACGGTGAGGACGACGCCGACATCGTCTTCCTCGTGGATATCGACGAGGATGCGGGTCTCGACTCCTGAGGGTTTCGGCAACATCTTCAACGTGGCCGTGCCCGATTCAGGGCACGGCTCATGGGTCCTGGCCGTCAGGCTCGCCCGACGCGAACGGGCACGCCCCTCGCCGATACCCCTCTTCGGGGGACGGCTCCGTTCAGGTCCGCAGGCCGGCGGCGATGTTGTGATTGATGCTGATGAGCGCGGAAAGCTTCTCGGCGCTCGGCTCGATCAGCGTGTCGATCATGCGGCGGAACACGAACACCGACAATTGCGCGATGCTGGTCTTGATCGGCTCGGGCAGTGGGCTGTCGGGTGCCGTCGCCGCGCCCGCGATGATCGTCCAGACCTTTTGATTGAAGTTGAGCGCTTCGGGGAGGCCGCCCTTCTGGTTTTCCCAGTCGGCTTGAACGGCCTGGAGGCGCGATGCGGCCTTGATCAGGACGGCGGCTTCCGCCTCGCGCGGCGATAGGGCCGTCTGTGACACCTTCGCGTAGGCACTGGCCCCGTACGACATCCTGCGTTCTCCCCGACTGCCGCGATTCGAGCCGTCCGCGACCGACGAGACCGTATGGGGTTCATTCTTAAGAGACTGTAATCCGGTCTTCGCCGCAATCATGCCGAGAAGCTTGACCAGGAAGGGCCGGTGATCGCGGGCCGGCCTCTGTCCGCGCGGCGATCGCGGGATTTCCGACCCATGATGAATTTTGTTTTCGGTACGGTGGCGGGGGCGCTGCTGGCCGGCATCCTCACCGTCGTCGCCGTGCGCCAGCCTGGCGTTCAGAGCAGTCTCGGGCTGTTTCCGGTGTCCACGGCCCCGATGCTGCCGGCTGCCCGGTCACCCGGACCATCACCGGATGCCCGCGCCAGGAACGAAGCGGCCTGTCGCAACGGGCCGGCCGAAGTCGGCAAGGCCGACATGCTGTTCAACCGCAAGCGCTTCTGGCTCGTGGCGCCTTGATCCCGGCCGACGCCGGACAGGCCTGCCTTGGAGAAGCGTTCTCTTACACGCTGCTCAGCAGAAACATCACCATGGTGGTCGCGACGGTGGTGCTGAGGAAGCCGCACAGGGCTGCCGCGAAGGACGGGCCCGTGGCATCGATCATGGCATTGGAGCCGAGGACGGAATTGGCGTTGGACTGGGTGGCCGAGACGTTCATGGGCGTGGACCTTCAGGGCAGCGAATCGCGCGCCGCTTGTTCAGACTTGTGAAACGAATGGTTCCGGGCGTGTGTGCGTGGGCGCACGCGCTCAGTCGCAGCGATTGACCTTCTTGGCGATGCGAAGGTTCCGCGCCTCAGTCCGCAGATCGATGGCGGTGACTGCCGCACCGCAATCCTCGAACGCATCCCGGGCATCGGCGTACCGATCGCCGATTTCGTCGAGGGTATCGCAGACGCGGTCGTGGCTGCCGATGCGGGCTTCCTGCCGGGCCTGGAACCGCAGGGCGTTGGCTTCCTCGACCTTTCGCTGGCCCTCGAAGCAGGCTGGCGCGGCCAGAGCCGGCACGACGGCCACGACGGTGAGTCCGATGGCGAGAAGCGGTGAAAACAGAGCGTGACGCATGGGATACCTCGGCGGCAGACGTCTCGAGGAACAGGACGGGTGCAAGGTGACGCTCAGGCTGATCCAAAGTTATGGATCGATCCGAAGTCTTGGATCCGGCCCGCCGGTCATCCTGCGTTCATGCCCCAAGAACCCCCGATCTACGGCGAAGGTTCCGCTTTTCGGCTGCTCACTTTCCGGGCGCGGCGCGAGGCGAGGATTGTTGGAAGATCCACCGGCGTGAAGCCCTGCGCATCGACGCCCACGTCGTACTGCTTCGGGATCGGTGTCAGCTTGGCGTGCGAATGCCCGTGGAGGTCGAGGGCGCCCCGGCCCATGCCGTTCCAGGTTCGGAACGCATAATGGCACAGCACCAGGGGCCGTTCGTCCACGACGATCTCGGCATAATGGCCGACACTGGCCCAGCCCGGCGCATGCAGCGTTTCCGGCCCGTCGTTGTTGCCGACGATGAGGTGCTTCGTACCCTTGAGCGAGGTGAGGATTTCGGAGATTCGGCCCGGCGCGGGTCGCAGGGCGACATCGCCGAGATGCCAGACCGTGTCGCCGGGCGCGACGACGGCGTTCCAATTGGCGATGAGCGCCGCGTCGTGGGCCGCAAGGTCGGGGTAGGGGCGCCGGTCGATCCGCAGCACGCGCGGATCGGAGAAGTGCGTGTCGCTGGTGAACCAGACGGTCATGCCGGAACGTCGCTCCGAGAAAGGCAGGGCGGTCCTCGGAAGCGAGGCGGGATCACGCCGTCCGACCCCGGGCTCAGCGACCGGGGCTGAAGCGCAGGGGCACGGTGACCGCGAGGCTGCTGATCGTGACGCCTGCCGGGGCCGCCGGCAGGGACCCGCGTACGGTCGCGAGCGCCGCACTGTCGATGGCGCCGACACCACTGCTGCTCGACAGTCCCGAACTCAGCACCTGCCCGGAACGCGACACGGTGAACCGAACCACGGCAACGCCGCCGCTGGTTCCCGCCGCCGCACTGGCGTTCATGCGACCGCGGATCGCCGAGCTGAGGGCGCCCTGCCAAGCGCGGAGCGCGTTCGCATCGTTGCCGCCGGCGGCCGCACCCGCGCTGCTCTGACGCGAGGCCGAGGCCGAGTTCTGGCGTGCGCTGCCCTCGCTCGCAGCGGCGGCGGCGCGGCGTGCGGCCTCACGGGCCGCCTTAGCCTTCGCCTCGGCCCGGGCCTCCTGCAGCGCTTCGCGGCGCTCCTCCTGTTCGGCCTTGAGCCGTGCCTCGCGGTCGGCCTTGCGCTTGGCCTCACGCCGCGCCTCGAGGATCTTGGCTTGATCCGGCTTCGGTTTCACCACCTCGACGGGCTTCGGCAGCTCCTGGGCCACGGTGGGTGGAGGGGGTGCCAGAGCCGGCGCGGTCTCGGCCGTGGACGCGATCACCTGATCCTCCGGCGGCGGCTCGTTCGCCACCTCGACGGGCGGCGTCGGAGTCGCTTCCGGCGGCTCGGCCATGGTCGTCGCCTCGGGCGCGATCATCGCCGTATCGGGCGGCGGCGGTGCCGTCGCCTCGGGCGGTGTCACTTCCGTGGTCTCCAGCGGCTTCTCCTGCTGGACCGTCTCGGGCGTCTGCACCGGATTGGCTTCGGGCGGCGCCGACACGGAGGCGGCCTGCTCGGCCGGGGCTTGGGTGTCGGCCTCCGTCATCTGCGGCGCGAGGTCGATGGTGACGATATTCTCGCCCGGGGGCGCCTTGGGCTCCGGCTGGAACAGAGTGAGGGCGATCAACCCGGCCGCGTGCAGGCCGAGGGCGACGAGGAAGGCTGCGGCGAGACCTGACGGGCCGCGCCGATCCGGATCTCCGGTCGATGCGAGGACGCTCATGGGGCTATCGGGCCGTTCCGGTCGCGGGTACTGCGGCGGCCGGCGCAGACGGCAGGGCGCCACCGGGCGATTGGGCGATGAGCGAGACCTTGGTGAAGCCCGCCTGGCCGACGAGGCCCATCACTTCCATGATCTTGCCGTAGGGTACCTCGCGATCGCCACGCACCAGCATCACCTGGGAGGGGTCCTCGGCGGCCAGGGCCCGCAGGCGGGGCAGGATGCCCTCGGGGGTCAGCTCCTCCTTCGCGAGGTAGGGCTTGCCCTCCTTGTCGATGGAGATCTCCAGGGGCTTCTTGGCCTGAGCCACCTTCTGCGCCGTGGTCTTGGGGAGCTGTACCGGCACGCCCGTGGTCATGAGCGGGGCGGCGACCATGAAGATGATCAGCAGCACCAGCATCACATCGACGAGGGGCGTGACGTTCATCTCGGACATCGGCGCGCCGTCGATGCCGTCGTCGTCGTCACCGCCGCCGGAGCGGATCGATCCCATGGCCATGCGTCGCCCTCCGGGGCTTCGGGCGGGCGGCCGGCAGCCCGGCGCCGCGTTCCCGCGAAATCGAAATTCGTCCGGAACCGGGATGGCCCCATGGATCGGGGGCCGCCGGTCTTCCGGGGTTCAAGGCCGGCCCGCCCGCGCGAGGCGGACATTGGTCGGTGATACGGGTCGGTGATACGGTTCGGCTATTCGGCGGCGGCGGCGCGGCTGTGAACCGTCCGGTCGCGGGCCAGACGGTTGCCGAGGGTGCCGATGGAGGAGACGAAGCTCGCCTGGACTCGTCCGATGTCGTTGATGAGCTTGTTGTAGGCCATCACCGCCGGGATCGCGACGACGAGGCCGATGGCGGTGGCGAACAGCGCCTCGGCGATGCCGGGCGCCACCACGGCGAGCGACGTATCCTGGCTCTTCGCGATGGACGAGAACGAGTTCATGATGCCCCACACCGTGCCGAACAGCCCGATGAAGGGCGCGGTGGAACCGGAGGTCGCGAGGAGCGGCAGGCCCGTCTGCATCGCCTTCAACCGCGTGGTGAGGGTCGCGCGCATGGCGCGCTCGATGCGGTCGCGGCGCTCGGCGCGCGTCTCGCTGCTATCCTGATCGCGCCACGCCTCGATGGCGGCCGCCGTGATCTGCGCGTCCATCCCCTTGCCGGATGCTTCCAGGGCGCCGCCCGAGCGCACCAGGGTGTCGAAGGCCTTCGCCTGGCGCTTGGCCGCGGCGATGCGGACGATCTTCTCGAACACCACCGTCCAGCAGGCGATGGAGGCGACCACGAGCAGGATCATCACCGATTTGACGATCGGGTCGGCCTGGAGAAACAGGCCGAGGAACGACATGTCGTGGGAGACGCCTGCGGGCGCGGCGGTCGGATCCATGGGGATGTCTCTCGGTTCGGTTTCGGATCAGCGGACGAAGGGCGCGGCAGTCTTGCTGTCGGTTTCGATGCGTTCGAGGCAGGTCTCGCGGCTGGCGTCGCCGCCCTCGCAGGCCAGGACATCGTTGAGGAGCACCCGGCCGATCTTCGGGCAGGCCAGGGCCGGGAAGTCGAACAGGCGGACCATGGTCTTGCGCTCCTGCACGGGGCCGAGCTCGACGGCGAGGCGCTTCTGCGCGACACCGTCCGTGTCGAAGGCGAACAGATCGACCTTCAGGGATTTCAGGGCCGCACCCCGGCTGTTGTCGACGAGAAGGTAGGTCCGGCAGGATTCGCCTGCGGGCTCCAGGCGGTTCAGTTCGAGCTTGAGCGAAGCGGGCTTGGTGTCCGTGCTCTTGGCTTCCTGTGCCACCGCGTAACCCGTCCAGCCGGCCAGGATGGCGGTGCCGAGACAGGCCGTCCGAACCGCATTCCGGACCTGTTCCCTGACCATGCAGCGCACTCGATCCATCACGGTTCCGTTTCCTCGAACGATGGGCGGCACCGCCGCGCCGGACTTAAACCTTGGGATGACCCGCGATTCGCAGCGTGTTTCCGCCGGGAACGTCATGGTCGGCAATCATGACCCGGTGATCGGTCGGCGCCGCTCAAGTCGTCGCTTCCCAAAGGGAACGCGAACCGGCGCGGCACGGCCAAGAGCCCCGCAATCCGTCGGTCGATTGGCCGTGGCAATATCCGAATTCGCGGTGCCAGATCAAGCGCAGTGCGGAATATCAGAGTAATTCCAAACTGTTACCTGACCGAATACAGGGCCACGCTGGAAAATTGCCGATTGATCCTGGTTGTAGTTTCCTGATTTGCCCGGCGAACATCGCCGGGTCTTCTCTCGGTCAGCTCGTAGGACGATCGTGGTCGGGTTCGATCGGCGAGTTCGACGGGAAGGCTCGCGAAAGGGACCGTCCTGGATGTTCGGAGCCAAGCCCTTGATGGGGCTGCCCTTGATGAGGCTTGGTGCCGCCTCCATATCGGGTTCACCGGCGAACGATCGTCGGCGGGGGGTGCTGCCGCAGGCGGGCTTCCCGAACACCGCAGACGTGCCTCTCCACGAAGTGCCTCCTCCATCGTCCCCGGGGCTTCGCTTGAAGGACATCCATCCGTGACCACGCGGCCTTCCCCGTTCGGACATCCGTTCCTCCTCGGTTTCGATGAGATCGAACAGGCCCTCGACAGGGTGTCGAAGGCCGCCAACGATGGATATCCGCCCTACAACATCGAGCGGGTGGCCCGCAGCGACCGGGAGCCCGAGCGGCTTCGCATCACCCTCGCGGTCGCGGGCTTCACCCGCGATCAGCTCGACGTGATGCTGGAAGAGAACCAGCTCGTGGTCCGCGGCCGGCAGATCGACGAGAAATCGCGTCAGTTCCTCCATCGCGGCATCGCCGCGCGCCAGTTCCAGCGGGCCTTCCTGCTGGCGGACGGCATGGAGGTGATGGGGGCCGACCTGTCCAACGGTCTGCTGTCCATCGACCTGACCCGACCCGAGCCGGACCGGGTCGTGCGCAAGATCGCCATCGCATCCCGCGACGACGTCTGACGGGACGCCCGTTTTTCATCCGGGTCGGGCCAGACCCGACCCCGCTCTGCCAGAAGGAGAGCCGACCATGACCGCATTCAGCCAGAATCCCATCACCGGCGCAGATCTCGATCCGGCGGAGTTCAACGCCGCCGACCTCGCTGCCCTGGGCGAGGGTCACATCGCCTACGTCCGCGCCATGAGTTCCGACGAGGTCACGCGCCTGTTTCCGCAGGCGCCGGAGTTGACCCCCGGCCTCGACCTCTTCGCCCTGCTCTCGGCCAGCGGGGCGCCGATCTTGCTCGCCGATTCCCGTGACGCCGTGGTGGCCAATGCCATGGCCAACGATCTCCACACCGTCAGTCTGCACTGATTTCTTTGTTCGGGTAGATCTCCGTCACTGCCGCCAGGAGCCGGGCGAGGTCCTGGGGCCGCGACAGGCGGTGGTCGCCATCCGCCACGAGGGTCAGCACCGTGTCGGCCCGAGGCAGGCGCTCGACGATGCGCAGGGCATGGGACCAGGGGACATCCGGGTCGTCCATGCCCTGCAGGATACGAACCGGGCAGCCAGGGTCGAATTCTCCCCCGAGCATTGCGTGCCGGCGCCCGTCCTCGATGAGGGCACGGGTGATCGGCACCGGGACGGGGTCGTATGCGCTCGGTCGCGCCCAGAAACCGTCCCGCTCGATGGTGGCACGGATTTCCGGCGTGAACCGCTTCCACATCAGGTCTTCGGTGAAATCCAGGGCCGGGGCGATGAGCACCAGTCCTGAGGGGGCGTCTTCGCCTCGCGCGGCCCGGTCCCGGGCGGCGAGACAAGCGATCCAGCCACCCATGGACGAGCCGACGAGAAGCGGCCGCTGCGGCGCGCAGGCGGAAATCACCGCGACCGCGTCCTCGACCCAGGTCGAGATGGTGCTGGACGCGAAATCGCCCTCCGATTCGCCATGACCCGTATAATCGAACCGCACCAGGGCGCGTCCCGTTCGCCGCGCCCATCCATCGAGCGCTTCGCCCTTGGTGGCCCGCATGTCGGAGCGGAAGCCTCCGAGCCACACCACGGGCGGTCCCTCTCCGGGCCGATGGAGCACGGCGATGCGTCGTGCCGCGTCTCCGCTTCCGACATCGAGGAAAGTCGGCGCCTCGTCGTTCGGCTGCGGCATCGGCTTATCCCCGTTATCCAAGAACCATCGTGTTGCGTGCTCTGCATTTGCCTTTCGTTTACCGGGCCGTAAAGCACGCCGCCCATGCTGACACCCATGACCGAAGCCCGCGACGGACGTTTCCGCCCCCGCCCCGAACCCTCAGGTCCCGTCATCGGGCCGGCCTGCGGAGCCGCGTCATGAATGGCGATCCGCGCGGCGGCACCTTCCCGGGGGAGGGTGCGCCGCTCTCGGGCAGAACCATCCTGCAGATCATCCCGGCCCTCGATGCGGGCGGGGCCGAGCGCACCACCGTGGACGTGGCCGCGGCCCTCGCGGCTGCGGGTGCGCGCGCCCTCGTCGCCACGGAGGGCGGTCGGCTGGTGGGGGAATTGCAGGCCAAGGGCGGCATCTGGCTGCCGTTTCCGGCCGCCGCGAAGAACCCCGTCGCCATGGCGCTGAACATCGGGCGCCTCGCTCGGCTGTGTCGGCGCGAGGGCGTTCAGATCATCCATGCCCGATCGCGGGCGCCGGCCTGGGTCGCACTCGGCGCGGCACGTCGCCTGAAACTGCCCTTCGTCACGACCTACCACGGCAGCTATTCCGGCCGCACCGGGGTGAAGGTGCTGTACAATTCGGTGATGGCGCGCGGCGACGTCGTCATCGCCAACTCGCACTACACCGCCGACCTGATCCGCACGCTTCATCCGGATCAGGCGGGCGACCGCGTCCGGGTGATCCACCGGGGGACGGATCTCGCGCTGTTCACGCCGGGCGCCGTGGCGCCGGCCCGGGTCGAAGCCCTGCGCCGGGCCTGGGGCGTGGCGCCGCACGAGCGCGTGGTGCTGCTCGCCGCGCGCCTCACGGCCTGGAAGGGCCAGCGCGTGCTCATCGAGGCGGCCGCCCTCATGCGCGACCGCGGCGTCGCGGATGTCGCCATCGTGCTCGCGGGCGACCCCCAGGGGCGTGTCGCCTACGAGCGCGAGCTCGATGCCCTCATCGCCGCGCGCGGCCTGCAGGGCATCGTCCACCGGGTCGGGCACTGCACGGACATGCCGGCGGCGTTCCGCGCCGCTTCCGTCGTGGCGGTTCCCTCCGTCGAGCCCGAGGCGTTCGGCCGCTCGGCCGTGGAAGCTCAGGCGCTGGGCACGCCCGTCGTGGTCTCGGATCTCGGCGCCGTACCGGAGACCGTCCTGGCGCCACCGGAAGTTCCGGCCGGCCAGCGCACGGGCTGGCGGGTGGCACCGGGCAACGCCTCGGCCCTAGCCGATGCCCTGGCCGAGGCGTTGACCATGGGCGCCTCGGCGCGGGACGCGATGACCCGGCGCGGCCGGGCGCACGTGGAGGCGCACTTCTCCCTCGAGGGCATGGTCGGCGACACCCTTGACGTCTATGCCGACCTCCTCGCCAATTGCCCGTGAAGCGCCCGTGATCGTCCCGGATCACCCGGGGCGTGAACCAAACCCGGCCGCCCGAGTTGACTTGAAGAAAAGTTCAGCCAAGGTGTCGGACCGGAATCCGGAGCGATTGGTGGCCAGGATCGACCCCATGGGGTTGGGGTTCGCAGGCTGCCGTTTCGTCGTTTCATCAGGAGATTGAAGCCATTCGTAGACCTATGAGAGCTATGCCGGCCCCGCAGAAGGACGGGCCGCGCGCCAACCGGGACATCCGCGGCGTTCGCGAAGTGCAGCTCATCGACGACACCGGTCAGAACCGGGGTGTGGTCGCCTTCTTCGACGCCCTCGCGTTGGCCGAGGAAGCCGGCCTCGACCTCGTCGAGATCGCGCCCAACTCCGTTCCTCCCGTCTGTAAGCTCCTCGATTACGGCCGCTTCCGCTTCAACGAGCAGAAGAAGCAGAACGAGGCCCGCAAGAAGCAGAAGACGGTTGAGGTCAAGGAGATCAAGCTGCGGCCCGGCATCGACAAGCACGACTACGACACCAAGATGAAGGCCGTGGTTCGGTTCTTCGAGGAAGGCGACAAGGTCAAGGTGACCCTGCGCTTCCGCGGCCGCGAGATGGCGCACCAGGACATCGGCCTGCGCCTGCTCGAGCGGGTGAAGAACGAGACCCAGGAGATCGCCAAGGTGGAGAGCGAGCCGATGCTCGAGGGCCGCCAGATGATCATGATCCTGGCGCCGCGCTGACGCGCGAGGCCCGTTCGGATTCGACGATCCGCGCCGCTTTCCCCCGGGGAGGCGGCGTTTTTCATGATCGCTTCCCATTCGGACGCAGAGGTCCCCCTCCCCGCCGGGGGAGGGGGATGAATGTCCCTACTTCACCACCGAGACCTGCGCGTCGCCCGTCCGCCGCAGCACATTCACCGTCACGTCGCCGCCGTAGCGCTGGAAGCGCAGGTCCACCCGCGAGGTGCCGAGCTTCAGATTGAAGATCGACACCCCGTCGAGGAAGGCCGGCAGGGTCGGGTTCTTCAGGCGGATGCGGTTGCGATCGTGCTGGAGTTCGAGGCCGATGCAGGCGGCGAGGAACGCGAAAGGGGCCGCCGCCGCCCAGGCCTGGGGCGAGCACGCCACCGGGTAGGAGACCGGCCCGCGCTGGTGCCTGCGCATGAAGCCGCAGAACAGCTCCGGCAGACGCTTCTGGTCCTGGTAGAGGGCGGTGTCGAACATGCCCTCGAAGATCCGCGAGGCTTCCGGCTTCAGGTCGTAGCGGGCGAGCCCCATGGCCACGAGGGCGTTGTCGTGCGGCCAGATCGAGCCATTGTGGTACGACATCGGGTTGTAGCGCGCCTCGCCGCGCGCGATGGTCCGCACACCCCAGCCATTGAACCCATCCTTCGACAGGAGGTTGGCGGCGACACTCGCGGCGCGCTCCGGCAGGGCGATACCGGTGAAGAGGGCGTGCCCGGCATTCGAGGACCGCACGGCGCATTGGCGCTTCTCGCCATCGAGCGCGAGGGCGTAGGTGCCGATCGCCTCGCACCAGAACGCCTTGTCGAAATCCGCCCGCAGCTTGGCGGCTTCGGCCGTCAGGCGCTGGGCCAGGGCATCGTGGCCGAGCAACGTGGCGAGCGTCGCCATGCCGTTCTTGGCGGCATAGACGTAGCCCTGGACCTCGCACAGGGCGATGGGACCCTTGGCGAGGTTCCCGTCCGTGTGGAAGATCGAATCGTGGCTGTCCTTCCAGCCCTGGTTCTCGAGGCCCTTGTCGGTGTCGCGGGCGTATTCGACGAAGCCGTCGCCGTCCCGGTCGCCGTACTGGTTCATCCAGTCGAGGGCGAGTTCGAGAGCCGGCCAGATCCGCTCGATGGTCTCCCGGTCGCCGGTGACGGCGTAGTATTCCGAGGCCAGCATCACGAACAGCGGCGTGCCGTCGATGGTGCCGTAATAGTGCCGGAACGGCACCTCCCCGAGCATCGCCATCTCGCCGCGCCGGGTCTCGTGCAGAACCTTTCCGGGCTGGGCGTCGGCGGCGGGATCGATGGCCTTGGCCTGGGTCGAGGCGAGGTAGCGCAGGACGCCCTTGCCGAAGTTCGGATCGATCCACAGGGCCATCATCGCCGTGATGATGCCGTCGCGGCCGAACACCGTGGAGTACCAGGGGATGCCGGCGAAGGGGTAGATCCCCTCCGGCGTGCGGCTGGCCAGCATGTAGAGATCGGCGGTGGCGCGGCAGGCGGCCTCGTTGAACTGGTCGTTCGACGAGATGATCGTGGTGATGCCGGCCGTGAGCTGCCGCAGGTCGCGGCGCGAATCGCGATACGCACGGGCGAAGATCACGCCCTCTGCCAGGCCCTTGGGGTGGCGGGCCGTGGCCGACGAGCCGGCGGCGTGCGACAGGCCAGCCGCGGCATCCTCGCCCACCTTCTCGGCGGCCGGTGCACTGGTGTAGGCCCGGTGCGATTCGAAAACCGTGCGGATGAAGAGCGAGGCGCGTCCACCCGGGGGCAGGGAAACCTCGAAGGTGACCTTTCCCGGCTCGATGTGCTTCGGTTTTGGGCCGAAATGCAGGCTCGTGGTCCGCACCACCTCGTCGAGGCCGGCATAGCGGAACTGCACTTCCGACTCGCTCGCCACCTGAACGCTGCGCTTGCCCCGCACCGGGCGGTCCATGCCGCGGACTTCGAAGAGATCACGGAAATCCGCGTCGAAGCTCACGCCGATCTTCAGGGTCCAGTGGCGCGAATCGTAGTTGCGCAAACCGATCCGATCGTAGCACGCGCCCTTGAACAGAAACTTTGTGCGCTCGATGGCGATGAGCTCGCGCGGGATCGTGGTCTCGTCGTGGGCGTCGAGGCGGATGTCGGGCGTCGTCATGTCGACGCTGAGCGCGCCGTTGTCGTCCTGCATCACCGAGGACAGGAGCAGGGGGCGCTGATCCTCGATAGTGAAGTGCAAGCGCGAGAGGTAGCGCGTGTCCTGGAAGTACAGGCCCTCGGGGCCGGGCAGCACGCCGATGTCGCCGTAGCTGTCCAGCACCGCGAAGGCCTCGCCGTACTTCAGGGAGCGCAGCGGGCGCTCGACCAGGGAGGTGTGGGCCTCGATATGGTACTGGGGCAGGACCGCGTCGGCATCCTGAAAACCATGGTTCAGCGGCCCGTCCGTCGTGCCGGGTGCCTGTTCGGGAGTCGCCGTGAAACTGTCAGCCGCCATGCCCGAGCGTCTCCGGATGGGTGAGGATTCGCGAATCGTCTGATCGCGATGGGTCTGGAATCGAAAGGCCGCCCGTTGCGGTATGCGACGCGGGCGGCCCTCAGAGAGGAGAGTTAGTGCGGCAATCGTACGACGCCAACCCGGAAAAAGGCTCTGCAAGCCCGATGCCGGGTCCGCCTCAGGCCGGCATGGCGGCCACCGAGATCGACGGCAGGGACGAGCCGTTGAGATCGCCGTAGCGGGGCGAGAAGGCCGCCGCGTGGGGCATCTTGATCACGTCGGCCTGATGGGCGAGCAGGCTCTCGTAGGCGGCGACGTACTTGCGGACCATGCACTCGGCGGTGAACTGGGTCTCGAAGTGGCGGCGCACGCCGGCTCGGCTCATGGTCTTGACCGTGTCGACGGCCGCAACGGCATCGTCCATCGAGTCGCACAGCACGCCCGAGATACCGTCGGCGATCACCTCCGGCACGGAGCCGTTGCGGAACGCGATGACCGGGGTGCCGGCCGACATCGCTTCGATCATCACCAGGCCGAAGGGCTCCGGCCAGTCGATGGGGAAGGCCAGGGCCAGGGCGTTGCCGAGAAAATCCTTCTTCTGTTCCTCGTTGATCTCACCGATGAACTCGACGAGCGGGTGGTGGATCATCGGCTCGATGACCTCGTCCCAATAATCCTGGTCGGCCTTGTCGACCTTCGCGGCGATCTTCAGTTTCACGCCGGAGCGGATCGCCATCTCGATGGCGCGGTCGGGGCGCTTCTCGGGGGAAATGCGACCGAGAAAGGCGAGATAACCGCCCTTGGCCTCGGGGTAGAACGGGCAGTTCTGGGCCGGCAGGCCATGGTGGATGGTGGACGCCCAGTTCACGTTCTTCGGCATCGGCTCGCGCTGATTGTCGGAGATCGACACCAGGGGCATGCCCGTGAAGGTACGGTAGACCGGCATGAAGTCCGGCACGTCGAGGCGGCCGTGCATCGTGGTGATGCACTTGTGGTTCAGATCCTCGAACATCGGATATTGCAGGAGGTCGATGTGGAAGTGCAGCACATCGAACTCGTGGGCGCGCTTGTGGACGTGATGCAGCATGGCGAGATGGCTCGCCGTGTGGTCGCGGTAGCCAAGGAGGCGCAGGCCTTCCGGCGTGCACGCCGCGAGCTTGGCCGAGGTCTCCGAATCACCACTGGCGAACAGCGTCACGTCGTGACCCTGACGGACGAGCTCTTCCGTGATCCAGGATACGACGCGCTCGGTGCCGCCGTAGAACTTCGGGGGGACCGCCTCCGAGAGCGGAGCAATCTGGGCAATGCGCACGAAGCGTCTCCTGTGAGGTCGAATATGCGCCGACCTAACGCGATCCGGCCTGAGTGGGACATGAATGAAACCCACGGCCAAGGTTATGGTTCCTCCGGGAGCCCCGGCGCCATCGCTGTTTTGCGATGCCGCATGGATGTCCCCGCAATCCCGGGCGCGGGGGGGCTGTGCGGATCGGTCATGTTGCCGGTTCGTCCCGTAGTCCTAACTCAATGACATGTGCGAATTTGTGCAATGCGAGCCGCCCTTGTTTCACCTCCGGGGGTCGTCTAAGCCTCCGGCCAGCGCAGTCTGGCATTGGAGCAATTCCATCCGGCGGGACGCTCCCGGGGCAGTACGGCCTTCGGCGCACACGAGAGGTCCCGCATGACCGGCCTGATGGCGGATTACCTGCCCCTCATCGTCTTCATCGGCGTGTCGCTGTTCATCGCGGCAGCCCTGCTGGTGGCGCCCTTCCTCGTCGCCTACAACAGTCCCGATCCGGAGAAGCTCTCGGCGTACGAGTGCGGCTTCAACGCTTTCGACGATGCGCGCATGAAGTTCGATGTGCGCTTCTACCTTGTGGCCATCCTGTTCATCATCTTCGATCTCGAAGTCGCATTCCTGTTCCCGTGGGCGATCACCTTCGGTGAACTCGGATGGTTCGGCATGTGGTCGATGATGGCCTTCCTCGGCGTTCTGACCGTCGGCTTCGTCTACGAGTGGCGCAAGGGCGCCCTTGAGTGGGACTAGCGCCCACGAATCGTCGTCGCGTCGCCGAACCGTCCGAAGCCTGATCCCGAGAAACCGATGGCCTTCAGCCCCGACCTCTCCCGCGCCCCGGCGATCGCACCGGCTCCCAAGGGGATCATCGATCCCAACACCGGGCGCCCCATCGGCGCGGACGATCCGACATTCCTGTCGATCAGCAGCGAACTCGCCGACCGCGGCTTCCTCATCACCTCGACGGACGACCTCATCAACTGGGCCCGGACGGGCTCGCTGATGTGGATGACGTTCGGGCTCGCCTGCTGCGCCGTCGAGATGATGCAGATGTCGATGCCGCGCTACGATTGCGAGCGCTTCGGCTTCGCCCCGCGCGGCTCTCCGCGCCAGTCCGACGTGATGATCGTCGCCGGCACGCTCACCAACAAGATGGCTCCCGCGCTCCGCAAGGTCTACGACCAGATGCCAGAGCCGCGCTACGTCATCTCCATGGGGTCGTGCGCCAATGGTGGTGGATATTACCACTATTCGTACTCGGTGGTGCGCGGTTGCGACCGTGTAGTGCCCGTCGACATCTATGTGCCGGGCTGTCCGCCGACCGCCGAGGCGCTTCTCTACGGTGTGCTGCTTCTGCAGAAGAAGATCCGCCGCACCGGCACCATCGAGCGCTGAGGGGCTGATGAGCAACGGCATCACCATCCGCGCGCACACCGCCGCCGCTTCGGGCGCGGATGCGCTTCAGGCGCTCAGCGACCATGTCGGCGCCGCCCTCGGCCCGGCCGTGGTCGCCCGGACCATCGCGTTCGGCGAGCTGACCCTCGAGGTGCAGGCGAGCGACATCGTCTACGCGCTGACCTACCTGCGCGACGATCCCGCCTGCGCCTTCCGTTGCTTCATCGACATCTGCGGTGCGGATTATCCGAGCCGCGCCAAGCGGTTCGACGTGGTCTACCACCTGCTGTCCCTGCGCCATAACGCCCGCATCCGGGTCAAGGTGCAGACCGACGAGCAGACCTCGGTCCCATCCGTCATCGACGTGTTCCCGGCGGCCAACTGGTTCGAGCGGGAGACCTACGACCTCTACGGCATCCTGTTCTCGGGCCACCCGGATCTGCGCCGGCTGCTGACCGATTACGGGTTCGAGGGGCACCCCCTGCGCAAGGACTTCCCGCTCACGGGCTTCGTCGAGGTCCGCTACGACCAGGATGAAGCCCGCGTGGTCTACGAGCCTGTGAAGCTGACGCAGGAATTCCGGAACTTCGACTTCCTCTCGCCGTGGGAGGGCACCGAGTACGTGCTCCCGGGCGACGAGAAGAAATCGGCTTGAGCGGCGGAGCGAGGCCATGACCGAGCACAACATCCGCAATTTCGCGATCAATTTCGGGCCGCAGCACCCGGCGGCGCACGGCGTACTGCGCCTCGTGCTCGAACTCGACGGCGAGATCGTGGAGCGTGTCGATCCGCATATCGGCCTGCTGCATCGCGGCACCGAGAAGCTCATCGAGCACAAGACCTACCTGCAGGCGACGCCGTATTTCGACCGGCTCGACTACGTCTCGCCCATGAACCAGGAGCACGCCTTCTGCCTCGGCATCGAGAAGCTGCTCGGGCTTCAGGTGCCGCGCCGGGCGCAACTCATCCGGGTGCTGTTCTGCGAGATCGGCCGCATCCTCTCTCACCTCCTCAACGTCACCACGCAGGCGATGGACGTCGGCGCCCTCACGCCGCCGCTCTGGGGGTTCGAGGAGCGCGAGAAGCTGATGATCTTCTACGAGCGCGCGTCGGGCGCTCGCCTCCACGCCAACTACTTCCGGCCCGGCGGCGTCCACCAGGACCTGCCGCCCGCCCTCATCGACGACATCGAAGCGTTCATCGATCCGTTCCTTCAGGTGGTCGACGACCTCGACAACCTCGTCATGGGCAACCGCATCTTCAAGCAGCGCAACGTCGACATCGGCATCGTCACCGTGGACGAGGCCATGGCCTGGGGCTTCTCGGGCGTGATGGTGCGCGGCTCGGGCATCCCGTGGGACCTGCGCAAGTCCCAGCCCTACGAGTGCTACGAGGAGATGGAGTTCGACATCCCCGTGGGGAAGAACGGCGACACCTACGATCGCCAGGTCATCCGCATGGAGGAGATGCGCGAATCGGCGAAGATCATGCGGCAATGCTGCGTGAAGCTGCGCGAGCCCGCCGGGCAGGGCCCCATCGCGGCGACCGACGGCAAGTTCGCGCCGCCACCCCGCCGCGAGATGAAGCGCTCGATGGAAGCGCTGATCCACCACTTCAAGCTCTACACCGAGGGCTTCCACGTCCCGGCCGGCGAAGTCTACGCGGCCGTCGAGGCGCCCAAGGGCGAGTTCGGCGTCTATCTCGTCGCCGACGGCACCAACAAGCCCTACCGCTGCAAGATCCGCGCTCCGGGCTTCGCCCATCTCCAGGCCATGGACTGGATGTGCCGCGGCCACATGCTGGCCGACGTATCCTGCGTGCTCGGCACGCTCGACATCGTGTTCGGCGAGGTGGACCGGTGATGGGACGCAAGGTTTCGAACTGATGGCTAACCGCAGACTCGCCCCCGCCGCCGAGCAGCCCCAAAGCTTCGCGTTCTCGTCGGAGAACGCCGAATGGGCCAAGGGCCAAATCGAGAAGTACCCCGAGGGCCGTCAGGCTTCGGCGGTGATCCCGCTGCTGTGGAAGGCGCAGGAGCAGAATGGCGGCTGGTTGCCGCGCGCCGCCATCGAGTCGGTGGCCGATGAACTCGGCATGCCGCATATCCGCGTGCTCGAAGTCGCGACCTTCTACACGATGTTCGCCCTGGAGCCGGTGGGCCGGTTCTGGATCCAGCTCTGCGGGACCGTGCCGTGCGATTCCTGTGGGGCGCGCGAGTTGAAGGATTACCTCCAGGCCCGCCTCGGCGCGCCGGGCCATGTCAGCGCCGACGGCAACTTCTCCTGGCTCGAGGTCGAGTGCCTCGGCGCCTGCTGCAACGCGCCGATGGCGCAGATCAACCAGGATTACTACGAGGACCTGACGCCCGACCTGCTAGGCGCGCTCATGGACGACCTGGCCGCTGGCCGCCCTGTGAAGATCGGCTCGCAGGTCGGACGGACCTCGTCCGAGCCCAAGGGTGGGGCCGATACCCTAGTGGACGCGACCCTGTTCGACGGCTCGCGGGTCGGCGCCTGGCGTCAGCGCTTCGAGGACAAGAAGGCCGAGGAGAGCAGCGAGCCCTCGGGCAAGGCCGAGGCGGCTTCCTCCGAGCAGCGCGCCGCCGCTGATCCGAAGCCCGCCCGTCCGGATGCCGGACGCGCCGTCGAGGGCCGGTCCACCGATGCGCCGGCCCAGCGCTCGGCGTCCGGGGAGAAGCCGGTGAAGTCCGGCGACGAAGCCGAGGCGGCCGACCCCGCCGAATCCACGGCCCGGCCGGGCAAACCGGCACCGACGCCGGCCGAGTCCATCGCGCGAGCCGAGGCGGCCGGCGCCGAGGCCGGCAGGCAGTCCGACTTGCCGCGGGATGAGCCGCCACCCCAGCCCGAGGCGTCGGGGGCGAGCGAAGGCGTGAGCACGGACGGGCCGAAGACGGCTCCGGCCGAGACGTCCGGGGACAAGCGCCCGGCTCCGAAGAGCGAGGGGAACTAGCATGCTCTCCGATCAGGATCGCATCTTCACCAACCTCTACGGCCTGCATTCGCCGGGTCTCGACGAGGCCAAAAAGCGGGGCGCCTGGGACGGCACCAAGTTCCTGCTCGAGATGGGCCGCGACTGGATCATCGAGGAGATGAAGCAGTCGGGCCTGCGCGGGCGCGGCGGCGCCGGCTTCCCCACTGGCCTCAAGTGGTCGTTCATGCCGAAGAAGTCGGATGGGCGCCCGCACTACCTCGTCGTCAACGCCGACGAGTCGGAGCCCGGCACCTGCAAGGACCGGGAGATCATGCGGCACGATCCGCATCTTCTCATCGAGGGTTGCCTGCTGGCCTCGTTCGCGATGGCGGCGCATGCCTGCTACATCTACATCCGTGGCGAATACGTCGCCGAGAAACATGCCCTGCAGAAGGCCGTCGACGAGGCCTACGCGGCACGGCTCGTCGGCAAGGACAACGTCCACGGTTACCCGTTCGACATCTACGTCCACCACGGTGCGGGCGCCTACATCTGCGGCGAAGAGACGGCGCTGCTCGAGAGCCTCGAAGGCAAGAAGGGCATGCCGCGCCTGAAGCCGCCGTTCCCGGCCAATATGGGCCTCTACGGCTGCCCGACGACGGTGAACAACGTCGAGTCCATCGCGGTGGCCGGCACCATTCTGCGTCGGGGCGGGGCGTGGTTCGCTGGACTCGGTGGCAAGAACAACACCGGCACCAAGCTGTTCTGCGTCTCGGGCCACGTCAACAAGCCCTGCAACGTCGAGGAAGAACTCGGGATCACCTTCCGCGAACTCATCGACAAGCATTGCGGCGGCATGCGCGGCGGCTGGGACAACCTGCTGTGCTCGATTCCCGGCGGCTCCTCGGTGCCCCTGGTACCGGCCGAGCAGATCATCGACGCCAAGATGGACTTCGACACCCTGAAGAACCTCGGCTCCGGTCTCGGCACTGCGGCGGTCATCGTGCTGGACCGCTCCACCGACATCGTCTCGGCCATCGCCCGCATCGCCTACTTCTACAAGCACGAGTCCTGCGGCCAGTGCACGCCGTGTCGCGAGGGCACCGGCTGGATGTGGCGGGTGATGCTGCGCATGGCCGAGGGCCGAGCCCAGCGCCGCGAGATCGACATGTTGCTCGATGTCACGAAGCAGATCGAGGGCCACACCATCTGCGCGCTCGGCGACGCGGCGGCCTGGCCGATCCAGGGCCTGATCCGGCACTTCCGGCCCGAAATCGAGAAACGCATCGATCGCTACAGCGCCAACCCGCATTCCGACCCGGTGCCGATGGCGGCGGAGTGATCCGTAGCCCACGCCAACCCGAATTCGAACCCGAGACCCACGCATGACCAAGATCGTCGTCGACGGCACCGAGGTCGATGTTCCGGCGGATTACACGCTTCTCCAGGCGTGCGAGATCGCGGGCGCGGAGATCCCGCGTTTCTGCTTCCACGAGCGGCTGTCCATCGCTGGCAATTGCCGGATGTGTCTCGTCGAGCTCAAGGGTGCGCCGAAGCCCGTGGCCTCTTGCGCCTACGCGGTGAAGGATTGCCGGCCCGGACCCAACGGCGAGCCGCCGGAGGTCCTGACCCGCTCCGGCACGACCAAGAAGGCCCGCGAGGGGGTGATGGAGTTCCTCCTCATCAACCACCCCCTCGATTGCCCGATCTGTGACCAGGGCGGCCATTGCGACCTGCAGGATCAGGCGATGGCCTACGGCGTCGATTCGACCCGCTACGGCGAGAACAAACGCGCGGTGGAAGAGAAGTACATCGGTCCGCTGGTCCGCACGGCCATGAACCGCTGCATCCACTGCACCCGCTGCGTCCGCTTCCTCGCCGAAGTCGCCGGTGTGCCGGATCTCGGCGCCATCGGGCGCGGCGAGGACATGGAGATCACGAGCTACCTCGAATCCGCCATGGGCTCCGAGCTCCAGGGCAACGTCGCCGACCTGTGCCCCGTGGGTGCGCTGGTCCACAAGCCGCAGAGCTACGAGGTCCGGCCCTGGGAGCTGTCGAAGACCGAGTCCATCGACGTGATGGACGCGGTGGGCTGCGCCATCCGGGTCGACGCCAAGGGCCGCGAGGTCATGCAGATCGAGCCGCGCATCAACGAGGCGGTCAACGAAGAGTGGATCTCGGACAAGACCCGCCATGCCGTCGACGGCCTGCGCATGCAGCGTCTCGACCGGCCCTACGTCCGTGAGAACGGCCGCCTGCGTCCGGCTTCCTGGGGCGAGGCCTTCGCGGCCATTGCCGCTAGGGTGAAGGGTACGGACGCCAAGCGCATCGGCGCCATCGTGGGCGATCTCGCGGGCGTCGAGGAGATCTTCGCGCTCAAGATCCTGATGACCGCCCTCGGCGTGACCAACCTCGACAGCCGGCAGGCCGGCGAGACGCTCGATCCGGCCTGGGGCCGGGCCGCTTACACCCTGGGTACGACGATCCCGGGCATCGAAGACGCCGATGCTATCCTCCTGGTCGGGACGAACCCTCGTCTCGAAGCCTCCCTCCTCAACGTTCGCATCCGTAAGCGCTGGCGCATGGCGCCGCTCGCTGTTGGCCTCATCGGCGAAGCGGTGGACCTGACCTATCCGCACACCTATCTGGGCGCCGGGCCGGAGACCCTGGCGGAGGTCGCCTCCGGACGGCACAGTTTCGCCGAGGTGCTGAAGGCCGCGAACCGGCCCCTCGTCATCGTCGGCATGGGCGCCCTGTCGCGGCCGGACGGCGCGGCGATCCTTGCCGCCGCTGCGGCGCTCGCCAAGGACATCGGCGCTGTGACGCCGGACTGGAACGGCTTCGGCGTGCTTCATACGGCCGCCGCCCGCGTCGGCGCCCTTGATCTCGGCTTCGTGCCGGGGGAGGGCGGGCTCGACCTCGCGGCCATGATTCAGGGCGGTGCCCTCGACGTACTGTTCAATCTCGGCGCCGACGAGGTCGAGGTCGGCCCCGGTGCCTTCGTGGTCTACCAGGGCACCCACGGCGACCGCGGCGCCACCCGCGCCGATGTGGTTCTGCCGGGGGCGGCCTACACCGAGAAGAGCGCGACCTACGTCAACCTCGAAGGCCGTGTGCAGATGACCAACCGCGCCGGCTTCCCGCCCGGCGACGCGCGCGAGGATTGGGCGATCCTGAGGGCACTGTCCGACGTGCTCGGCCAGCGCCTGCCGTTCGATTCGCTGGGTGCCCTGCGCCGGACGCTCTACGGGGCGTATCCGCACCTCGCCGCCCTCGATACGGTGGCGCTGAGCGACGCCGTGGCGGCGGTCGATGCCCTGGCCGGCCTCGGCGGTACGCCCGACCGCACGGCTTTCGCGCCGGCGGTACCGGACTTCTACCTCACCAACGCGATCGCCCGCGCCTCGCGGGTGCTCGCCGAATGTTCGAGCCTCGCCCGCGTGCGCGGCCTCGAAGCCGCCGAATAGGGATTTTCTCCGATGACCTTCTGGGAAATCCTCGGCGCCGTGCTGCTCATGGCCTTCAAGAGCTTCGTGCTCCTGGCGCTGCTCCTCGTCTTCATCGCCTACGCGTTGCTCGCCGACCGCAAGATCTGGGCGGCGGTGCAGTTGCGGCGCGGCCCCAACGTGGTCGGCCCGTGGGGCCTGTTCCAGTCCTTCGCCGATCTGCTCAAGTTCGTCCTGAAGGAGCCGGTCATTCCGGCCGGCGCCAACAAGGGCCTGTTCCTGCTGGCGCCGCTGGTGTTCGCGACCCTGGCGCTCGCCGCCTGGGCGGTGATTCCCTTGGCCGAAGGCTGGGCGCTCGCCGACCTCAACGTCGGTATCACCTACATCTTCGCCATCTCGAGTCTCGGCGTCTACGGCGTGCTCATGGGCGGCTGGGCCTCGAACTCGAAATACGCATTCCTGGGCGCGCTGCGCTCGGCGGCGCAGATGATCTCCTACGAGGTGTCTCTCGGCTTCGTCATCATCTGTGTGCTGCTCTGCGCCGGCTCGCTCAACCTCTCGCGCATCGTCATGGCGCAGGACACGTCGCTCGGCATCCTCGGCTGGTACTGGCTGTGGCTGTTCCCGATGTTCATCGTGTTCTTCATCTCGGCCCTCGCCGAGACCAATCGCCCGCCCTTCGATCTGCCGGAGGCCGAATCGGAGCTCGTGGCCGGCTACATGGTCGAGTATTCCTCGACGCCGTACCTGCTGTTCATGCTCGGCGAGTACGTGGCGATCATGACCATGTGCGCGCTCGGCACGGTGCTGTTCCTCGGCGGTTGGCTCTCGCCGATCCCGTTCGCGCCCTTCACCTGGGTGCCGGGCCTGATCTGGTTCGCCCTGAAGGCCAGCTTCCTGTTCTTCATGATCGCCATGGTGAAGGCCATGGTGCCCCGCTACCGCTACGATCAGCTCATGCGGCTCGGGTGGAAGGTGTTCCTTCCCCTCTCGCTCGTCTCGGTCGTCGTCGTCGCCTTCGTGCTCAAGCTGACCGGCCTCGCGCCGGGCGCCTGACATCATCCAATGGGAGATCCGAGCCATGAAGCTCGATCAGGTCGCCAAGGGCCTTCTGCTCAGGGAGTTCGTGACGGGGTTCGCCCTCGCCATGCGCTACTTCTTCAAGCCGAAGGCCACCATCAACTACCCCTTCGAGATGGGGCACCGGGGGCCGCGCTTCCGGGGCGAGCACGCCCTGCGCCGGTATCCCAACGGCGAGGAGCGGTGCATCGCCTGCAAGCTGTGCGAGGCGATCTGCCCTGCCCAGGCCATCACCATCGAGGCCGGCCCGCGCCGCAACGACGGCACCCGCCGTACCACGCGCTACGACATCGACATGGTGAAGTGCATCTATTGCGGCATGTGTCAGGAGGCGTGCCCGGTGGATGCCATCGTCGAGGGGCCGAACCTCGAATTCTCCGTGGAGACCCGCGAGGAGCTGCTCTACGACAAGGACAAGCTCCTCCTGAACGGCGACCGCTGGGAGCGCGAGATCGCGCGCAACCTCGCCGTGGACGCGCCTTACCGGTAAAGCCGGCGGCTCCGCGGTTGTGCACCGCAGGGCCGGGTTCTATAGACGGGCGGCCTGTCCTGGCCCTGCGAGCGGCTTGCACGGGCCATGGACGAATCAACGGCAGAAGGGGCTGTCCTCGGGACGGCTGATCTCCACAATCGCATGAGTGCAGCCGCAGCCTTCTTCTACCTGTTCGCCGGCGTGACCGTCGCTTCGGGCTTCATGGTGATCGCCTCGCGCAATCCCGTCGCCTCGGTGCTGTACCTCATCCTCGCCTTCGTGAACGCCGCCGGCCTCTTCGTCATGATGGGCGCCGAGTTCCTCGCGATGATCCTCGTCGTGGTTTATGTCGGTGCCGTCGCGGTGCTGTTC
Organism: Methylobacterium sp. Leaf87; assembly: GCF_001422775.1. Classification (NCBI taxonomy): domain Bacteria; kingdom Pseudomonadati; phylum Pseudomonadota; class Alphaproteobacteria; order Hyphomicrobiales; family Methylobacteriaceae; genus Methylobacterium; species Methylobacterium sp. Leaf87. The sequence goes on from NZ_LMMI01000012.1 coordinate 243,214, forward strand.
CTGTTCGTCGTGATGATGCTCGACGTGGACTTCGCCCAGCTGCGACAGGGCTTTCAGCGCTACCTGCCCATCGGCGCGCTCATCGGGGCGATCTTCCTGATCGAGCTGATCCTCGTCGTCGGCTCCTGGAGCATCGATCCCGATCTGCTGCAGGCGCCCCTGGGGCCGCTCGCCAGCACCGAGGGCGTCACCAACACCCAGGCCCTCGGTCGGGTGCTCTACACCGATTACGTCTTCTACTTCCAGCTCGCCGGCATGATCCTCCTGACGGCGATGATCGGTGCCATCGTGCTCACCCTGCGCGACCGGCCCGGCGTCAAGCGCCAGAACATCTCCGTGCAGAACGCCCGCACGCAGGCCGATGCGGTGGAGACCCGCAAGGTGCCCTCGCGCCAGGGCGTGGAAGTCTGATGGCGGATTCCGGGAGACCCATCCGATGATCGGCCTGAGCCACTACCTCACCGTCGCGGCGATCCTGTTCACCCTCGGGGTGCTCGGGATCTTCATCAACCGCAAGAACGTCATCGTCATCCTGATGTCCGTGGAGCTCATCCTCCTCGCGGTGAACATCAACCTCGTGGCGTTCTCGACCCATCTGAACGACATCACCGGCCAGGTCTTCGCCCTGTTCGTGCTCACCGTGGCGGCGGCCGAGGCAGCCATCGGACTCGCCATCCTCGTCGTGTTCTTCCGCAACCGCGGCTCCATCGCGGTCGAGGACGTGAACATGATGAAGGGTTGAGTACGCCGACCAGATCCAGACCCGATCGAACGGGGCTCAAACGGGCCGCGGGCGGTGACACGAAGACAGGGCTCGTTCGCGAGACTCCGCGCGTAGCGCGGGACTAGCCACGACCCAGGAGGCCGGACAAGCCAGCGATGTATCACGCGATCGTCTTCTTCCCGCTCATCGGCGCCCTGCTGGCCGGTCTGTTCGGCCGTCAGCTCGGCCCCAAAGTGTGCGAAGCCATCACCACCGGGCTTCTCGCTTTCTCGGCATTGCTCTCCTGGGGTGTGTTTCTCGAGATCCCGGGGACGGAACACGCCACGCGGGTTCAGGTCGCGACGTGGTTCACCGCGGGTGACCTCGTGGTCGACTGGGCCTTCCGGATCGACACCCTCACGGCCGTCATGCTGGTGGTGGTCACCTCAGTCTCGACCCTCGTCCACCTCTACTCCATCGGCTACATGGCCGAGGATCCGCACCGGCCGCGCTTCTTCGCCTACCTGTCGCTCTTCACCTTCGCCATGCTCATGCTGGTGACGGCCGACAACCTCGTGCAGATGTTCTTCGGCTGGGAAGGCGTTGGCCTCGCCTCCTACCTGCTGATCGGGTTCTGGTACGAGAAGCCCTCGGCCAACGCCGCCGCCATGAAGGCCTTCATCGTCAACCGCGTCGGCGATTTCGGCTTCTCGCTCGGCATCTTCCTCGTGTTCGTCCTCACGGGCTCCGTCGCCTTCGAGGGCATCTTCGCCCGCGCGCCCGAGATCAAGGACGCGACCTTCCACTTCCTCGGCTACGACTGGAGTGCCTGGACGCTCGCCTGCCTGCTGCTTTTCATGGGGGCCATGGGCAAGTCGGCGCAGTTCCTGCTCCACACCTGGCTGCCCGACGCCATGGAGGGGCCGACGCCGGTCTCCGCCCTCATCCACGCCGCCACCATGGTGACGGCCGGCGTGTTCATGGTCGCGCGCCTGTCGCCGATCTTCGAGCTGGCCCCGAACGCCCTCGTGGTCGTCACGGTGATCGGCGGTATCACGGCGTTCTTCGCCGCCACGGTCGGCCTCGTGCAGAACGACATCAAGCGGGTGATCGCGTACTCGACCTGCTCGCAGCTCGGCTACATGTTCGTGGCGCTCGGCGTCGGCGCCTACTCGGCCGCCGTGTTCCACCTCTTCACCCACGCCTTCTTCAAGGCGCTACTGTTCCTCGGCGCCGGCTCGGTCATCCACGCGATGCACCACGAGCAGGACATGCGGAACATGGGGAATCTCCGCCGCTACATCCCGTTCACCACCGCGATGATGACCATCGGGACGCTGGCGCTCATCGGCTTCCCGTTCACCGCAGGGTACTATTCCAAGGATGCCATCATCGAGGCGGCCTACGCCTCGACCCGGCCGGGTCACACCCTGGCGTTCTTCGCCACCGTCATCGCCGCCCTGATGACCTCGTTCTATTCCTGGCGCCTGTTCTTCATGACCTTCGAGGGACCGGCGCGCTGGGCCGGTCACGGAGCCGCGCATCACGGCGATCATCACGCGGTGGCGCATGCGGGGACATCCGCTCAGGCCGACGGGGCGCCGGGCCACCACGAGGGTGTCGCCCACGACGACAAGGGCCACGACGTGGAGCCCGCCTCGCACAGCGCCATCGAGCACCACGACCATGCGCACACGCCGCATGAGAGCCCGCTGGTGATGACGATCCCGCTCGGCATCCTTGCCTTCGGTGCCCTGTTCGCCGGCCTGATCTTCAAGAACCGCTTCATCGGCGAGGGCATGAACGAGTTCTGGGGGCATTCCCTAGGTCACGGTCCCGACAACCACATCATGCACGACATCCACTCGGTGCCAGCCCTGGTGGCCTACTCGCCCGCCATCATGATGCTCATCGGTTTCGTCCTGGCGTTCTGGATGTACATTCGCCGGCCCGAACTGCCCGGCCAGCTCGCCGCCCAGCAGCCGAGCCTTTACCGGTTCCTGCTCAACAAGTGGTACTTCGACGAACTCTACGATCGGATCTTCGTTCGACCGGCCAAGGATTTCGGCAAGTTCCTCTGGAAGGAGGGCGATGGCCGGGTCATCGACGGCATGGGTCCCGACGGGATCGCCACCCGCGTGATGGACGTCACCCGCGGCGTCGTCCGGCTCCAGACCGGCTACGTCTACCACTACGCCTTCGTCATGCTCGTCGGTGTCGCCGGCTTCATCAGCTGGTACATGCTCACCGGCCTGCCCAAGGTCGCACATTGATGGTCGCGAAGAAGCACGGGAGCGCCCGCTAGATGTTCGGCCTCGGAATCCTCTCCGGCCTCCTGATCGTGCCCCTGTGCGGCGCGGCTTTCATCCTCACCCTTGGGGACGACACGGAGGCCTCGAAGCGCAACGCCCGCTGGGCGGCCCTCGCCACCACGCTCCTCACCTTCCTCCTGTCCCTGGTGGCCTGGAGCCGGTTCGACGCGACCACGTCGAGCTTCCAGCTCATCGAGACCCATGCGTGGCTGACCGAGTCGATCCGGTTCAAGCTCGGCGTCGACGGCTTCTCGATGCCGCTGATCCTGCTGACCACGTTCCTGATGCCGTTCTGCATCGGCGCCTCGTGGCTCTCCATCGATAAGCGGGTGAAGGAGTACTACGTCGCCTTCCTCGTCCTCGAGACGACGATGATCGGGGTGTTCCAGGCCCTCGATCTGGTGCTGTTCTATCTGTTCTTCGAGGCAGGCCTGATCCCGATGTTCCTCATCATCGGCATCTGGGGCGGCAAGCGGCGCATCTACGCCAGCTTCAAGTTCTTCCTCTACACCCTGCTCGGGTCCGTGCTGATGCTGCTCGCCATCATGGCGATGTACTGGCACGCCGGCACCACCGACATCCCGACCCTGCTGCACACCCGCTTCCCCACGGGGATGCAGACCTGGCTGTGGCTCGCCTTCTTCGCCTCCTTCGCGGTGAAGATGCCCATGTGGCCGGTCCACACCTGGCTGCCCGACGCGCACGTGGAGGCGCCAACCGCCGGCTCGGTGATCCTGGCGGGCATCCTGCTCAAGATGGGCGGCTACGGCTTCATCCGCATCTCCCTGCCGATGTTCCCCGACGCATCCCTCGCTTTCGCCCCGATGGTGTTCGCGCTCTCGGTCGTCGCGATCATCTTCACGTCGCTGATCGCGATGATGCAGACGGACATCAAGAAGCTCATCGCCTACTCGTCCGTGGCGCATATGGGCTTCGTCACCCTCGGGCTGTTCACCCTCAACGAGCAGGGTATCCAGGGCGCCCTGTTCCTGATGATCTCCCACGGCATCGTCTCGGGCGCGCTCTTTCTCTGCGTCGGCGTGGTCTACGACCGGATGCACACCCGCGAGATCGCCGCCTATGGCGGCCTCGTGAAGCGCATGCCCCTCTACGCGGCGGCCATGATGGTGTTCACCATGGCCAACGTCGGCCTCCCCGGCACCTCGGGCTTCGTCGGAGAGTTCCTCGCCATGATGGGCGCCTTCAAGGCCAACCCCACGGTGGCGTTCTTCTCGGTGTTCGGCATCATCCTGTCGGCGGGCTACGCCCTGTGGCTCTACGCCCGGGTGATCTACGGCAAGCTCGAGAAGCCCAACCTCCAGGGGATTTTCGATCTCGATCTGCGCGAGAAGATCATCATCGCGCCGCTCGTCGCCCTGACGATCTACTACGGGGTCCATCCGGCCCCGATCCTCGACACCTTCGCCCCGTCGACGGAGGCCTTGATGCAGAGCATGAAGACCGCGCTCTCGAACACGCAGACGGCGGCCGCCCTCCCGCCCGTCGCGCGCTGAAAGCTTCGATCCGATGACCGTCGCCCAATCCGTCCTGCCCGCGCTCTGGCCCGCCCTGCCGGAATTGATCCTCGGCGTCGGCGTCCTCGTCCTCGTCCTCTACGGGTCGTTCCGGGGCGAGCGCTCGGCCGAGGGTGTCAATGTCGGCGCCCTGCTGCTGCTGGTCTTGGCCCTGTTCGTGGTCATGTCCCAGCCGGGCACCAAGGTGACGACGCTGAACGGCTCGTTCATCGTCGACGGCTTCTCGAAGGTGATGAAGGCCCTGATCCTGCTGGGCTCCGCCGCCTCGATCCTGCTGTCGCGCGACTACTTCCAGCGCGAGCGCATCGACCGGTTCGAGTTTCCGATCCTCATCGTGCTCTGCGCTCTGGGCATGATGGTCATGGCGTCGGCCAACGACCTGATCTCGCTCTATCTCGGCCTCGAACTGCAGTCGCTCGCCGCCTACGTCATCGCGGCCTTCCACCGCGACAACCTGAAATCCACCGAAGCCGGCCTGAAGTACTTCGTCCTCGGCGCGCTCTCGTCGGGCATGCTGCTTTACGGCGCGTCCCTGGTCTACGGCTTCACCGGCACGGTTTCGTTCCCCGGCATCGTCGCGGCCCTGAACGACACCACCGTCGGCTTCGGTCTCGTTCTCGGCATCGTGTTCGTCGCCGCCGGCGTCGCGTTCAAGCTCGCCGCCGTGCCGTTCCACATGTGGACGCCGGACGTCTACGAGGGCTCGCCGACGCCCGTCACCGCGTTCTTCGCCTCGGCCCCGAAGATGGCCGCCATGGCCATGACCGTGCGGATCTTCATCGGCGCCTTCCCGGACGTGACGGCGGTCTGGCAGCAGATCATCGTGTTCGTCGCCATCGCCTCCATGGCGCTCGGTTCGTTCGCCGCCATCGGACAGCGCTCCATCAAGCGGCTGATGGCGTATTCCTCCATCGGCAACGTCGGCTACGCCCTCGTCGGCCTGGCGGCGAGTTCGCAGGCGGGCATCAGCGGCGTGGTGATCTACATGATCATCTACCTCGCCATGACGCTGGGCGCCTTCGCCGTGATCCTGTCGCTCCGCCGGGGTGGACAGATGTTCGAGACGGTCGACGACCTGTCGGGCCTGTCGCGCACCCACCCGGTTCTGGCCTTCTGTCTGGCCGCGATGATGTTCTCCCTCGCGGGAATTCCGCCGCTCGCCGGGTTCTTCGCGAAGTTCTACGTCTTCGCTGCGGCCATCGAGGCCAACCTCGTGGCGCTCGCCATCATCGGCGTCGTCACCAGCGTGGTCGGGGCGTTCTATTATCTCCGCCTCGTCAAGGTGATGTACTTCGATGAGCCGTTGGCACCCTACGATCCCATGGCGCCCGGCCTGCGCATCGTGCTCGGCCTCTCCAGCGCCGTGGTGATCCTGTTCGTGCTGCTGCCGGCGCCCCTCGTGGGGGCCGCGGGGGCGGCCGCGAAGTCGCTGTTCGCCGGGTCCTGAGGCGCGAGCCTTGAGCGGCTACCACCTCGGAGCCCTGGCGCGGGCGGCCGGACACCGGCTGCACGTTCACGACTGCCTCGGCTCCACCAACACCGAGGCCTTGGAGCGGGCGCGCGACGGCGAGGCCGGCCCCCTCTGGGTGGTCGCCCATCGCCAGACCGCAGGGCGCGGCCGGCGCGGAAACAACTGGGCCTCCTTGCCCGGCAACCTCACCGCCAGTGTGCTCTGGCCGGTGCAGGACGTCGATCCAGCTGTGGTGCCGACCCTGGGTTTCGTCGCCGGCGTCGGGCTGATGGCAGCCTTTCGCCAAGCCGGCGTTGGCAGCATCGCCTTGAAATGGCCCAACGACATCCTGGCCTCCGGGGCCAAGCTCGCCGGCCTCCTCCTCGAAGCCGAGACGCTCCCTGGTGGGCGCCGCTGCGTGGTCATGGGCTTCGGCGTCAACGTCGCTGCGGCACCGGAGGGCTTGCCTTATCCGGCTACGTGCCTCAGGCAGATGCGGCACGCCACGCGCGCCGAGGATCTGTTCGTCGAACTGACGGATGGGATCGTCGACGCCGCGCGAGTATGGGATCGTGGCCGGGGATTCTCAGAAATCCGCGAACGCTGGATCGCCGACGCTGCCGGACTCGGCGCGAGGGTGACCGTTCGGACCGGCGACACCCGCGTGGACGGAATTTTCGAGACGATCGACGGGGCCGGGCGGCTCGTTGTCCGATCGGAGGATGGAACGCGACGGACCGTGACGGCGGGCGAGGTGCATCTGGGTACGGCCGCGACGGCGGCTTGAGGTTCAAGTGAAAATGACGACAGGGCAAGACGAACTCGTCTTCGTGCCGCTCGGCGGCGTGGGCGAGATCGGCATGAACGCGGCGTTGTACGGCTTCGGGCCGGCCAAGCGCCGCAAATGGATCATGGTCGATTGCGGCATGGGCTTTGCCGGGGAAGAGGGCTTTCCCGGCATCGACCTGATGTTCCCGGACCTGAGCTTCATCGAGGAGCGCAAGGACGATCTCCTCGGGATCTTCATCACCCATGCGCACGAGGACCATATCGGCGCCATCGGTGAGCTGTGGCCCAAGCTCAAGGCTCCGGTCTACGCCACGCGCTTCGCCAAGAACCTTCTGGAGGCCCGTCGCCTCAGCGAGCCGGGTGCTCCGAAGGTGGTGCTCAAGGAGATCCAGGCTGGACGCCGCGTCCAGCTCGGCCCCTTCGACATCGAGTACATCCCCGTCTCGCACTCGATCCCCGAGTCGAACGCGGTGGCCATCCGCACGCCCCACGGCCTGCTGCTCCACACCGGCGACTGGAAGCTCGACCCGACCCCGATCCTCGGCGACGTCACCTCCGAGGCGACGTTCCGGGCGTTGGGCGACGAGGGCATCCTCGCCATGATCAGCGATTCGACCAACGTGGTGCGCGAGGGGCGCTCCCCGAGCGAGGCCGAGGTCGCCGCCACCCTGCGCGAGCTGATCTCGGAAGCGCCCCACCGCGTCGCGGTCACCACCTTCGCGTCCAACGTCGCCCGGATGCGGGCCGTCGCCGAGGCCGCTCAGGCTTGCGGCCGCGAGGTCGTGGCCGTCGGTCGTGCCATGGATCGGGTCATCGGCGTCGCCCGCGAATGCGGCTTCCTCGACGGCCTGCCCGAGTTCCGCTCGGCCGACGCCTATGGGTATCTCCCACGCGACAAGGTGGTGTGCCTGCTCACGGGTTCGCAGGGCGAAGAGCGCGCGGCCCTGGCCCGTGTCTCGCGCGACGACCATCCCGACGTGACCCTGGCCGCCGGCGATCGGGTGATCTTCTCCTCCCGTGCCATCCCGGGCAACGAGCGGGCCGTGGGTGCGATCATCAACGATCTCATCAACGCCGGTATCGAGGTGGTCACCGACCGGACCAAGCTCGTCCACGTCTCGGGCCATCCCCGGCGCGACGAGATGGCCGAGATGTACGCCTGGACCCGGCCGCAGACGGCGATCCCCGTCCACGGCGAGGCCCTGCACCTCGACGAGCACGCGCGATTCGCACGGGCCCAGGGCGTGCCGAACATCGTCAAGGCCCGCAACGGCAGCGTCGTGCGCCTCGCGCCCGGCACGCCGGAGATCGTCGATCACGTCAAGGCCGGCCGCCTGTTCAAGGATGGCAACATCCTCATCGACGCCAAGGACCGGGCGATTCCCGAGCGGCGCAAGCTGGCGCAGGCCGGCCTCGTCTCCGTCGCCATCGCCATCGACGAACAGGGCGAAGTCCTGGGCGAACCCGCCATCGACATCATCGGCCTGCCCAATCGCGGTCGGACCGGTCAGCCCATGCTGGACGTGGTGATCGAGTGCGTCTCCCGAACCCTCGGCGGTCTGTCGAAGGCCAAGCGTAAGGACGCCGAGGCCGTCGAGAAGGCCGTCGACCGGGCGATCCGCTCGGGCGTCAACGAAGTCTGGGGCAAGAAGCCCGCCTGCCACGTCCAGGTGGTCGAAGTCTGAGCCTCACGCCCCTCTCTCCCCGCGCGGAGAGAGGGGCGCGCCAGCGGATTCATCACGGAGGGAGCAAACATGATCGGACGCCTCAACCACGTCGCCATCGCCGTGCGCGATCTCGATGCCGCTTGCGCCATCTATCGCGATACCCTCGGCGCCACGGTCACCGAGCCGCTGCCGCAGCCCGAGCACGGCGTCACGGTCGTGTTCGTCAACCTGCCCAACAGCAAGGTCGAGCTCATGGCCCCCCTGGGCGAGGGCTCGCCCATCGAGGGCTTCGTCGAGCGCAATCCGAACGGCGGCGTCCACCACGTCTGCTACGAGGTCGACGACATCCTGGCGGCCCGCGACAAGCTCAAGGCACAGGGCGCCCGCGTGCTCGGCACCGGCGAGCCCAAGATCGGCGCCCATGGCAAGCCGGTGCTGTTTCTCCACCCCAAGGACTTCCTCGGGACCCTCGTCGAGCTGGAGCAGGTCTGACCCGCATGGGCGCCGTTCTCAACGCCGTCGCCGCCTCGACCTTGCGGACGCTGGCGGCCATGCTGCTGGTCGTCGGCCTCGTGGTCGTCGTGGCGGTGAGCCAGTTCAAGCTGACGGTGATCGGCGCCTTTGCACTCTACTTCGTCGTGTGGTGGACGCTGTTGTTCGCGATCCTGCCGATCCGAAACCAGGCGGAGACCGATCCGGCCCGGGTCGTGCCGGGCCAGGATCCCGGCGCTCCAGCCTCCCCGCGCCTGCGCGAGAAGGCGCTCTGGACCACACTGCTCGCCAGCGTGGTGTTCCTGATCGCGATCCCGGTCTTCGAGCTGGCCGGGCTGTAGTCGCATCGGCGGCGCGTCCGGAAGGCGGGCATAAAAAAAGCAAGGCCTGAGCCTTGCTTTTGAAAAGACGGTCGATGGCGCAGCCTATTTATCTCACGCATCTTGACGGCGTGGCGGCTGATTTTTCCTCCCAAGACTCGGGCACGTCGCGGCCACTCGAGGGCTTTGCGACCAGCACCGGGCGCTTATAGGAATAAGAATTCCCATTGTCACGTCTCCGGGGATGGAGTTCGGCGTTTTTCTACCGGAAACGCACCAAACTGTTATCCGCCGCACCGAGGCGGCCACCGGCGGGGATCACAGCGGCCTGCGGTGTCGCCCGGCTGCGCTTGTATTTTCCCGGTGCAATGTGTTGTGTGCCCCGGCGTGCCTGACATCGGGGCACGCTGGTCCAGGGCCTTCCATGCGTCTCTCCCGCTATTTCCTCCCCACCTTGCGCGAGACGCCCAAGGAGGCCGAGATCGTCTCGCACCGGCTGATGCTGCGGGCCGGCCTCGTGCGCCAGGAATCCGCGGGCATCTACGCTTGGCTGCCGCTGGGCCTGCGAGTACTCAACCGCGTCTGCGCCGTGATCCGCGAAGAGCAGGACCGGGCGGGCGCCATCGAGCTCCTGATGCCGTCCATCCAGTCGGCGGACCTCTGGAAGGAATCCGGGCGCTACGAGGCCTACGGCAAGGAGATGCTTCGCATCTCCGACCGTCACGACCGCGAGATGCTGTTCGGCCCCACCGCCGAGGAGGTCGTCACCGAGATTTTTCGCGGGAGCGTGAAATCCTACAAGGACCTGCCGAAGAATCTCTACCAGATCTCGTGGAAGTTCCGCGACGAGGTGCGGCCCCGCTTCGGCACCATGCGTTCGCGCGAGTTCCTGATGAAGGATGCCTACTCGTTCGATATCGACCAGGCGGCGGCGCGCCACGCCTACAACCGCATGTTCGTGGCGTACCTGCGCACCTTCGCGGGCCTCGGGCTGAAGGCGATCCCCATGCGGGCCGATACCGGCCCCATCGGCGGCGACCTCAGCCACGAGTTCATCATCCTGGCGCAGACGGGCGAGAGCGAGGTGTTCTGCGACCGCCAGTACCTCGACTTCGAGACTCCGCCGGTCACCACGGACTTCGAGGATGTCGCCGGCCTCCAGGGCACCGTCGACCGCTGGACCTCGCACTACGCCGCCACCAGCGAGATGCACGAGCCGGCTGCCTTCGCGGAGGTGTCGCAGGACAACCAGATGGCCGCGCGCGGCATCGAGGTCGGGCACATCTTCTACTTCGGCACCAAGTATTCCGAGCCCATGGGCGCCAGGGTCACCGGTCCCGACGGGGTCGAGCGCCCGGTTCATATGGGTTCCTACGGCATCGGCCCGAGCCGGCTCGTGGCCGCCATCATCGAGGCCTCCCACGACGAGGCCGGCATCGTCTGGCCGGATTCCGTGGCACCGTTCGACGTGGCGCTCATCAACCTCAAGACCGGTGACGCGGCCACCGACGCGGCCTGCACGGAGATCCAGGGCACCCTGGAGGCCGCCGGCCTCACGGTGCTCTACGACGACCGCGACGAGCGTCCGGGCGCCAAGTTCGCCACGGCCGACCTCATCGGCCTGCCCTGGCAGGTCATCGTCGGGCCGCGCGGTCTCGCCGAGGGCAAGGTCGAGATCAAGCGTCGGGCCGGCGGCGAGCGCGAGACCATCGCGCCCATCGATCTCCTCTCCCGCCTGAAGCGGGTCTGACCCCGCCATGGCAGCGGCGTTGATGGACCGGCTGAAGGGAGCCGGCGCCCTGTTCCGGCGCGGCAGCACGCCACCGTTCGCCGGGTTCGAGTGGATCCTCGCCGGGCGCTACCTGCGCGCGCGGCGGCGCGGCGGCGGCGTGTCCGTGGTGGCGTTCTTCTCAGTGCTGGGCATCGCCCTCGGCGTCGCGACACTCATCATCGTTCTGTCGGTGATGAACGGCTTCCGGACGGAATTGCTGTCGAAGATCGTCGGCATCAACGGGCACGTCTTCGTCACGCCGATCGATCGCCTCTTCACCGATTTCGAGGACCTCTCCGACCGTCTGGCGAAGGTCGCGGGGGTGCGCGCCGCGATCCCCCTCGTCGAGGGGCAGGCCTTCGCCTCCTCGCCGTATGGGGGCAGCGGCGTCCTCGTGCGCGGCATCCGGGCGGACGACCTCGACAAGATCGGCTCCATCGCCAAGAACATCCGGGGCGGCACCCTGGCGGGATTCGAGGACGGCACCGGCGTCGCCATCGGCCGGCGTCTGGCCGAGGCTCTCGGGCTGCAGGCGGGCGACAACATCACCCTGTCGACGCCCAAGGGCGCGACGACGCCGTTCGGCACGGCGCCGCGCACCAAGTCCTACGTGGTCAAGGCGATCTTCGAGATCGGCATGACCGAGTTCGACGCCACCTTCGTGTTCATGCCGCTCGCCGAATCGCAGGCCTTCTTCAACCGCGACAACGACGTCAGTCTCATCGAGGTGTACCTCGACAACGCCGACGGGGTGGCGGCCATGCGGCCCGACCTCGAGATGGCGGCAGAGCGTCCGGTGCTCCTCACCGACTGGCGCCAGCGCAACCGCACCTTCTTCGGGGCGCTGGAGGTGGAGCGGAACGTGATGTTCCTCATCCTCAGCCTCATCGTGGTGGTGGCGACCCTGAACATCGTCTCGGGGCTGATCCTCCTCGTGCGCGACAAGTCGAGCGACATCGCCATCCTGCGCACCATGGGGGCCACGCCCGGTACGGTGATGCGGGTGTTCCTCATCAATGGGGCGTTGATCGGCGTGGTCGGAACCCTCAGCGGCCTCGGCCTCGGCATCCTCATCACCCTCAACATCAAGCCGATCCAGCGCGTGCTGTTTCCCTCCGCCTGGGACCCCACCGTGCGGTTCCTCGCCGAGATTCCGGCGGAGATGAATTCGAGCGAGATCACCGTGGTGGTCGTCACCTCCATCGTCCTGTCGCTCGTCGCGACCCTGTATCCCTCTTGGCGCGCCGCCCGGCTCGATCCGGTGCAGGCCCTGCGCTACGGCTGAGCGAAAGCTTTAGGATTCCCATGACCACGACAGCCGATGCGTCCGGCGTGCAGCCGGTCCCGGCCCTGTTCTTCGCCAAGGTGGAGCGGCGCTACACCCAAGGGGCCGGGGCCCTCGATATCCTGCGCGGCGCCGATTTCGCGATTTGGCCCGGCGAACTCGTCGCGCTGGTCGCCCCCTCGGGCGCCGGCAAATCGACCCTGCTGCATATCGCCGGCCTGCTCGAGCGGCCCGATGCCGGCGAAGTCTTCCTCGGCGGCCGGCCCACCGCCGCCATGGCGGATTCCGAGCGCACCCGCATCCGCCGGGAGGAGATGGGCTTCGTCTATCAGTTCCACCATCTCCTGCCCGAGTTCTCCGCCCTGGAGAACGTGGTGATGCCCCAGCTCATCCGCGGCCTGTCGGGCAAGGAGGCCAAGGCCCGGGCCACCGAACTCCTGAGCTTTCTCGGCCTCAAGGATCGCCTGATCCATCGCCCGGCCGAGCTCTCCGGCGGCGAGCAGCAGCGCGTCGCCATCGCCCGCGCGGTCGCCAACGGGCCGCGCCTGCTCCTCGCCGACGAGCCCACAGGCAACCTCGACCCGCACACCGCCGCGCACGTCTTCGGCATCCTCGTCTCGCTCGTGCGTGCGTCCGGCCTCGCCGCCCTGGTGGCCACCCACAACATGGAGCTCGCCGCCCGCATGGACCGGCGCGTGACGATCCGCGACGGCTTGATCGAGCCGCTGGACTGATACGGTTTCCGGATGATCGATACCGGAACAGTCTCAGGCAGCCCGCGCGACACCTGAGCGAAGCCCCAATCCGTAATCGCAAAGCGATCGACTGGTATGAGGCGGCGGCGCCGATCGTCCGTCGCGCGCGCCTTCGGTCAGCCGGTGATGCGAAACCGTCCGCCCCAGGCCTACTCGGCGGCGACGCGAAGGTGGGCCGCCTGATCCGACGCGTTCTCGGTCCCGTCGCGCCAGCCCGCGCGGACCGGGGCGAGCGCCACCTGGTTCCGGCCGTTGTGCTTGGCGCGGTACAGGGCCGTGTCGGCGGCCTTGACGAGGTCGGCACTGTTGCTGGACGTGCTCGGCACGGAGGAGACCCCGAAGGAGGCGGAGATCTTCGCCCCGTGCGCGCCCGACAGATCCTCGATCCGGGCGCGGATCTGCTCTGCCTTCAGGGCCGCATCCGGCAGGTCGCAATCCGGCAGGAACACGATCATTTCCTCGCCGCCGTAGCGGCACGCCACGTCGGTCTCCCGCAGGGCGCCGACGATGGCGGCCGCGGCCTCGCGCAGCACGGCGTCGCCGGTGGCGTGGCCGTGCTCGTCGTTGAGGCGCTTGAAGTGGTCGAGGTCGATCATGATCACCGAGACCTTCCGGCCCTCGCGTTCGGCCAGGCGGACGTAGCGGTCGAGGCTGTCCTCCATGTAGCGCCGGTTGTAGAGGCCGGTCAGCGGGTCGCGCAGGGCCTGATTGCGCAGCTTTTCCCGCAGCGCGATGTTCGAGAGCGCCAACGACATGGCGTCCCCGAGGGCCGAACTGAGCGGCAGGATGGCGGCGAGGCGCTGCTCCGCGTCCGAGCCCTCGGCGAAGACCTGGAGCAGGCCGAGATTCTCGCCCCGCGCGACCATGGGGATTTCGAGGGCCGCGAAGCCGGAGGCGTGATGCTCGCAACACAGCGCCCTGGCGCCACTGCGGTTGATGTGCGGCTTCCCGCGCTTCATCGCCCAGCACTGATTGATGGTGATCGATTCGGGCAGGGGCTCTCCGGCGTCGCAGGCCCAGGAGGTCGACAGGATGAGACGGTCGCGGGAATTGTTGAACACGTAGAGCGCGCCGCCGAACCCGCCGATGAGTTCGCCGGCCGTGGCCCGCAGGACCGCATTGGCGTCGTGGTGGTCGGTCGCGCTCTGGAGCATGTCCGTCATCTCGAACAGGTGCCCGACCTGCGTGCGCGAGGCGTCCATCGCCTGGATCGCCGCCGCCCGGGCCTGCGCCTCCCGCGCGCCGGAGCGGAAGGCGAAGATCATCATGCCGGCGATCACGAGCTGGGACAGGAGCACCACGCTCTTGCCGATCTCGATCCGCGTCTCGTGGTCGGCGAAGTGGGAGTTCCAATCGGCCAGGAAGCTTTCGAAGGCATGACGCATCTTCCCCATCAGGGCGGCGCTCCTGCGGTCCCCGAGGAGGCCCTGGGCTTCGTCCAGCTTCCCGGCGCGCACGCGTTCGAGGGCGTCGGTCCAGATCGCCTCGAGGGATTTCAGGGTGGCGTCCGCCGACAATCCGGTTCCGTCCGGCGCCTTGAGGAAGCGGTCGAGCCGCGCGAGGTGGGAATCGCGCCGGCTGTGGAGTGCCTCGAAGGCACGGCTGTACTCGCCGTACTCGCCATCCCGTTCGCCGATCGCCCGATTGAGAACGTAGGCCTCCGCATCCATCAGGGCTTCCTGCGCGATGCGCATCTGCCGTCCGCCTTCCCGCAGGTCGATGAGCGCCTGCTGGTGCGCGTTGGTGTAGAAGAAGCCTGAGAGCACGATCGTGATCATGACCACGACGAGGCCAACCTGCGCCAGGAGGCGCCGCCGGGCGTTGCCGCGCCGTTCGAGGGGACCGGCGGTCCCCCGTGCGTGTTCGTTGACGGCCATGTTTCCAACCGGCTCCGCGCCCGGGTCCATCGACACCTCGCCGCACTGGGGCATGGATCCGCTTTCTTCCGGTGAAAGAAGATGGCTAAGAAAATCCGTATTTCGGTCGATACGGTCTTCCCCGCTTCGTCCGCCGCGTGACCCGGCGCACCCCTGGCGCCGGAACGTGCTGCACCGCGGCAAGTTGACGTGCGATCCCGCGCGGTGGGCCGCGTGCGGGGCACCGGAGATTGGGACGATGAGCACCGACGCCGCACACGACACGCCGCCGCCGAGCGACAGCCCGACCGCGCCGCCCTGCACCCTCGTCATCTTCGGCGCCTCGGGCGACCTCACCAAGCGCCTGCTGATGCCGGCCCTGTACAATCTCTCGGCCGGCAAGCTGCTCGACGACGGCTTCAAGATCATCGGCGTCGACCACAACAGCAACACCGACGAGGGCTGGCGCGAGAGCCTCTCGCAGACCATGCAATCCTTCACCACCGACAGGACGTCCGAGTTCCACCCCGACCACATCGACGAGACCGCCTGGGGCTTCGTGCGCGACCGCCTGCATTTCCGGCACGGCGATTTCGCCGAGGCCGGGACCTTCCGGGATCTCGCCGGGGTGCTCACCGGCAACGTGGTGTTCTACCTCGCGGTCTCGGCCCGGTTCTTCGGTCCCATCGTCGAGCAGCTCGGGGCGGCCGGGCTCCTGAAACAGGCGGATGGCGCCTTCCGCCGGGTGGTGGTGGAAAAGCCGTTCGGCAGCGATCTGGCGTCGGCCAAGGCCCTGAACGCGACGCTGCTGGCCCAGGGCGACGAGACCCAGTTCTTCCGCATCGACCATTTCCTCGGTAAGGAGACCGTGCAGAGCATCCTGGCCCTGCGCTTCGCCAACGGCCTGCTGGAGCCGGTCTGGCGCGCCGAACACGTCGCCGCCATCGAGATCACCGCCGCGGAGACCATCGGGGTGGAGGAGCGCGGTGCGTTCTACGAGCCCACCGGCGCCCTGCGGGACATGGTGCCGAACCACCTGTTCCAGCTGCTGTGCATGGTCGCCATGGAGGCGCCCGACAGCCTCGCGGCCGAGGCCGTCCGCGACGCCAAGAGCCGGCTCCTCGAAGCCATCCGGCCGATCCCGCCCGAGGACGCCGTGCGGGGCCAATACACGGCCGGCACCGAACTCGGCAAAGCCGTGATCGGCTACCGCGACGAGCCGAACGTGGCGGCGGAGTCCGGCACCGAAACCTACGTCGCCCTGAAGCTCACCATCGATACCCCGCGCTGGACCGGCGTGCCGTTCTACCTGCGCACGGGCAAGCGCCTGACCGACCGGGCCACCGAGATCGCCGTGCACTTCAAGAGTCCGGCGCACTCGCCGTTCTCTACGACCTCCGGGATGGTGCCCGATATCCTGCGCCTGCGCATCGATCCCGAGCAGGGCATGAGCCTCGGCCTCAACGCCAAGCGGCCGGGCCCCGAGATGCGCCTCGGCCGGGTGGTCGCCACCTTCGATTACGGCGATTTCTTCCACGAGACCCCGAGCGTCGGCTACGAGACCTTGCTGTACGATTGCATGACCGGGGACGCGACCCTGTTCCAGCGCGCCGACGGGATCGAGGCCGCCTGGACGGCCGTCGAACCCCTGCTGGCGGCGTGGCGGGACTCGCCCGTGGCGTTCTACGCCGCCGGCAGCGACGGGCCGGATGAGGCCACGGCTTTGCTCGCCCGCGACGGCAATTCCTGGCTACCGCTCGGCGAGGCTTGAGCGCACCCCGCCCGGGCCGACCTTGCTCGGTCCGGGTTTGCGTCGGCCCACCTCGCGCACCGGCGTCAGCTCCGACAGCTGGTCGTGGTGGAGCAGCACGACGTTCGTCGCCGCCGCGAGCTTGCGCGCGGCCGGGGTGAAGCCGGCATTCGACACCACCGCCGCCATGTCGCCCGACCAGTAGCGCAGGGCGGCGGCGATCTCCTGCACGGCGCCGTTGCCCACCGGCTTGCCGTAGCGCTTGCACTGGACGACGAGGCGTACGCCCGCGCGCTCCGCGACGATGTCGGCGCCCTGGTCGCCGCTGGCCTGGGTCGCCCGTGCGTTCCAGCCGGCCTCCCGCAGGCGCTCGGCGCAGAAGCGCTCGTAGGCGATGCCCTCCTCCGGCGCATCGGCCTCGTCGGGCAGCGGATACGCCGCGGCGGCGCGCTCGATGGTGGCCAGGATCGTCTCCCAGAGGGCGTCGCCCTCCTCGCCGTAGCCCCTCGCATCGAGGGCGGGTAGAATCGTCCGTTCGGCGAAGTATTCGCGTTCGCGTACCCATCCGTCATCGATCCGATTGCCGTAGGCATCGACGAAGCACTCCTGGCGCCTGCGTAGAGCCAGCGTCGCGGCGTGCTGTCGGGCAAGGTTTCGGATGAGGCGGCGGATGCGCCGGGGGCGGTCGAGGCGGTGCAGCCCGATGGCGGCGAGGCAGACGCCCGTGGCGATTAGGGCCGGCGCGCCGTAGACGAACGCGGCGGCGCCCCCGGCGAGGCCGGTCCAGAACAAGCGTGCGACGAGGCGCGAGCGGCCCGGCATGGAGGGTTCCCGATACGGGCCGCCGGGCCATCGGGGCCGGGCTCACGGCCGCGCCGGAGAACCCTGGCACGCGCCCCTTGCGCGATCTCTAACGCCCCCCGGGCGCCGACGTTTTGGAGTGGATAACACGGGGCCGGCCCCGGTTCGCCTGGGACAAGCCCTCGGCCCGGATCGAATTCGCACCGGGCCGGCGCGTCACGCCACGCGGTCGCGCAAGGTTTCGCCGGATGCCCTGCCGGCGATGCTTTGCCCTGCCGGGGATACTTGAGCGGCGTCGAACGGGGCGGATGGCCCGGTGCGACGCCGTCGGGGCTCACGCGTCCGCGGCGACCTTCGGACGACGGCCGCGGGCCACGGCGGGCTTGGCCTCCGTGGCCTTGGCTTCGGTCGACTTGACGTCGGCGGGCTTGGCTTCGGCGGCGGCGGCGATCTGCTTGCGACGCTGCTGGCCCAGGCCCATGTTTTTCGCCAGTTCCGAACGGGCGGCCGCATAGTTAGGCGCCACCATCGGATAGTCGCTCGGAAGGTTCCACTTGGCGCGGTACTGGTCCGGCGTCATGTCGTATCGCGTGCGCAGGTGGCGCTTGAGCGACTTGAACTTCTTCCCGTCTTCCAGGCAGACGAGATAATCGGGCGTGATCGAGCGCTTGACCGAGACGGCGGGGGTGAGCGGCTCGCTCTTCTCTTCCGCAGCGGGGGCCGTGAGGCGCCCGAGGGTCGCGTGAACGGACGCGATGAGGCTCGGGAGCTCGACGGCCGGCACCGAATTGTTGCTCACGAACGCGGAAACGATGTCCGCTGCGAGTTCGATGTAATCCGGCATTGTCTCGTCATCCACCTTCATCATCCACCCCCATTGATACAGTGCCCGGAATTTTCGGCGACCAGGCAATCTTTAGCGCCGTGGTCACGTGAGCAATCAAAAATCCGTGACTAGGAAGCTACTATGACGCCGTAAGTCGAAGCGCAAGAGGCATAGGAATGTTCGCTGGTAATGCGAACTTTAACTACCTAAGCGAACCGCGACTATGGAACGGTGTTCAACAACCGTAACTGGGTTCGAAAAAATCCAAGACGGCTGCTTGGGTACCAAATTGTATTCATTTCAGTTGGTGCCGGTTCGTCGTCGATTCGGCCGATCAGCACTCGAAGATCGAACAAGTCTGTACGTTTTTTACCAAAACAGACCGCTCGGGCCCCCGAACCACCGAAACCGTGGGTTCGCCCCCGATCTCGGCCGGGTCCGGACGGGCGGAGCGCGAGACCGCCGCCCGGGCCGGGTCAGCGCGGGGCCGGCCCGTCCTGCGCCCGCAGGCCGTAGGTCTTGAAGCGCTCCACCGTCCGGGCGATCTCGTCGTCGGGCAGGATCACGGGCGCCCCCACCTGCAGGGCGATGGCGTATTGCCGGCACAGGGCCTCCATCTCCACGGCGAGCCACAGGGCCTTGGCGAGGTCCGGCCCTGTGGCGATCATGCCGTGGTTGGCGAGCAGGCAGCCGCCGCGTCCCTCCAGGGCTTCGAGGGCGAGGGCGGAGAGTGCGTCGGTGCCGTAGGGGGCGTAGGGGGCGCACCGGATCGTCGGCCCGCCCACCGCCGCGATCATGTAATGCACCGCCGGAATCGTGCGGCCGCACAGGGCGAAGGCGGTGCAGTAATCCGGGTGGGCGTGCACCACGGCGTGGACGTCCGGCCGCCGGGCCAGGATATCGCGATGGAAGCGCCATTCCGAGGACGGGGCGAAGCGGTGGTCGTAGGTGCCCGCGAAGGTCATCGGCACGATGCTCTCCGGGGTCAGCGCCTCGGCCGGGACGCCGGAGGGGCTGACGAGGAAGCCGTCGCCGTGCCGCACGGAGACGTTGCCGGAGGTGCCCTGGCTCAGCCCGAGGGTGAGCAGGTCGCGCATGGCCGCGACGACGCCGCGGGCCGCTTCCATCCGGTCCGGCTCGGCGGCGTGAGCGCTGTCGGAAGCAGGAATTCGGCCGTCGCCGGAAGGTGTCGCTTGCGAAGGTGTCTCTTGCATCGAAACGTCTCCAGGGGTTGGGTCCGGGGGCGGTGATCCGAGCCGGGATCGGACGCTGGAGGCGCGCGGGGCGATCGGCCAGCCGAAATCCGTCGGGTCGCTCGGCGGCCCACGAAACTGAGGTGATTCATGAGTACCACTCCATGAGTACCACTCGATGAGTACCTACCGCTTCGACGCCCTGCTGGCGCCCCGCAGCATCGCGGTGGTGGGCCTCGCCGGGCCTGGTGCGGCCCTCGGCGCCGCCGTTCTGGAGAACCTCGCCCGCGCCGGGAGCAAGAGGCCGATCTGGGCCGTCAATCCGCAGAGCCCCCTCTCTGGGGAATGCCTGATCTGCGTTGCTAACATATGTGAAACCGCAGAGCCCCCCGAACTGGTGGTGGTCACCGCCCCGGCGGGCGAACTCGTCGCCTGGGTCGGGGCCGCCGGACGCCGGGGCGCCGCCGCCGCCCTCATCCTCACGCCCGACGTGCCCCTCGACCTGTTTGCGGCCGTGCGCGCCGAGGCGCGGCTCCACGGCCTGCGCCTGCTCGGCCCCGGCAGCATCGGCCTCGCCGTGCCGCGCGAACGCCTCGACGCCAGCCTGCTGGCGCAGGCGCCGAAGGCCGGCGACCTCGCCCTCGTCTCGCAATCCGGCACGGTGGCGGCCGGCATCGTCGCCTGGGCGGCGCGCCGCGACGTCGGGTTCTCGGCGGTGCTGTCGCTCGGCACCGCCTGCGATATCGACATCGCCGATTGCCTCGACCACCTCGCCGCCTGCTTCCACACCCGCGCGATCCTGCTCTCCCTCGACACGATTCCCGATGCGCGGAAATTCATGTCGGCGGCCCGCGCCGCCGCCCGCGCCAAGCCCGTCGTGGTTCTGCGTGCCGGGCGCCACCGGGCGCCGACCCGCCACGTCGTCACCCACACGGGCGCGCTCGCCCGGCCCGACGCAGTCTACGAGGCCGCGTTCCGCCGCGCCGGCCTCCTCAGCGTCGACAGTCTCGATGCGATGTTCGCCGCCGTGGAGACCCTCGGGCGCCAGCGCCCGTTCCCCGGCCACCGCCTCGCCATCCTGGGCAACGGCCGCGGTATCGCCGCGCTCGCCGCCGACCGCCTCGCCGACCGGGGCGGGACGCTCGCGGCTGGCAACCCCGTCGAACTCGGCATCGCCGCCGGACCCGAGGCCTACGCCGCCGCCCTCGAGCCCCTGCTCACGGCGCCCGGCCACGATGCGGTGCTGGCGGTGCACGTGCCCACCGCCCGCTCGGGCAGCGCCGCCACCGCGACGGCGCTCGCCGAGACCGTCGCGCGGGTGCGCAAGAGTAGCCAGGGGTCGGGCGGCCAGCGCAAGAAGCCGGTCTTCGTCGCCCTCATCGGCGACGACCCCGAGGCCGCCGCGGTGCTGGCGGCCGCGAACATCCCGGGCTTCGCCACGGAGGCCGACGCCGTCGACGGGTTCCTCAACCTCGTGCGCTACCGCGAGGCGCAAGGCGACCTCATGCGCACGCCGGATTCCCTGCCGCGCGATTTCTCGCCCGATGTGGACGCCGCCCGCGCCATCGTCGCCCGCGCGGTGGCGGGCGGCCAGACCTGGCTCGACCCCGTCGACGTCGCCGCCCTGCTCGCCGCCTACCGCATCGCCAGCGTACCCCTGACGCTCGCCCCCGACGCGGACGCCGCCGCCACCGCCGCCTGGGAGATCATCGCGGCGGGCGGCACCGTGGCCCTCAAGGTGGTCTCCCCCGACATCGTCCACAAATCCGATGTCGGCGGGGTCCGCCTCGATCTCACGAGCGAGGCGGATGTCCGGGCGGCGGCCGCCGACATCCTCCGGCGCGCGCGGCGCTTGCGCCCCGAGGCCCGCATCACCGGGTTCGCCGTGCAGCCCATGATAAGACGCGGCCAGCAGCGCGAACTCATCGCCGGCCTCGCCGAGGACCCGACCTTCGGCCCCGTGGTGGTGTTCGGCCGGGGCGGTACCGCCGTTGAGGTCATCGACGACCGGGCGCTCGCCCTGCCGCCCCTGGATCTGCGCCTCGCCTCCGAACTCATCGACCGCACCCGCGTCGCCCGACGGTTGGCGGCCTACCGCGACGTGCCGGCGGTGGACCGCCACGCCGTCGCCCTGGTGCTGGTGAAGCTCGCCCAGCTCGCCGCCGATTGCCCGGAGGTGCGCGAGCTCGACATCAACCCCCTGCTGGCCGACGCGACCGGCGCCCTGGCGCTGGACGCCCGCGTGATGGTGGCCCCGGCGCCCCCCGGCCGCGGCGCCGCGCATCCGCGCTTCGCCATCCGCCCCTATCCGGTGGAGTGGGAGCGCCGCCTCACCCTCAAGGGCGAGGCCATCGCCGTGCGCCCCGTGCGGCCCGAGGACGAGGCCCTGTTCCTCACCTTCTTCCAGTCGGTGAGCGCCGAGGACCTGCGCCTGCGCTTCTTCGCCCCCGTGCGCGACTTCAACCACGCCTTCCTGGCGAAGCTGACCCAGCTCGACTATTCCCGCGCCATCGCCTTCGTCGCCATCGACGCCGCCGGCACCATGCTGGGCGCCGTCCGCCTCCACGCCGACGCCAACCACGACAGCGGCGAATACGCCATCCTCATCCGCGGCGACCGCAAGGGCACCGGTTTGGGGCATGCGCTGATGAGTTTGATGATCGACTGGGCCAAGGCTGAGGGAATTTCGCGGGTGGAGGGGACGGTTCTCAGGGAGAACCGTCCGATGCTGGCGGTGTGCAAGCAGTTGGGCTTCACCACCCGGCCGGATCGGGAGGATGCAGGAGTGGTGAAGGTGTCTTTGGCGCTGGAACGGTAGGGCAGCAACGATCGGCCTATCCGCAGGAGGGGCTGTTGCAGGTGGCGAGCGGAAGTTAACCCCTTGCTGTTTAGCGGACGTTCCGTCTCCGACTCTTGTCGGTCATACGGCCATCTATGAGTACTTCTTGACAGCAGCCATCCATCCGTCAGAGCTTCCGGCGGTTGCGCTGTTGGTTTTAGCTACGCCGACGGGATGTTTTTTCAAAAAAACGCATGACGATTTTAGCTTCCGAGTCATAGAGCGATTTTTTCACTGTAACACTTACGCAACACGACCCCTGCAAGATGAAATAGATTATAACGCTTCTAGGCCCAAGCTCAGGCATATTTGAATTCCTATAAACTAGTCCTGTGTGATCGGCGCCTAGTGAGCTTGACCGCGTATGTTTCTAAATCGTAACGGGCACAATTAACCTAAGCTGGTTGGCGTCCGTGAGAGTGCCGAGAAAAATGACTAAAAGAAGCACGACGCTGGCCGCGTCCGCTGCCTTCGTGCTTGTCGCGCAATCGGGTTCGTTGGTCAGTTTTGGGCCCACTTCAGCCGTAGCCCAGCTTGCCGCAGATGCTTCACAAGAGGTGCAGCTCGACGAGCTTTCGGTGGCCGGCACCGGAGGGCCCGCGGGCGGAATAGCACGCAAGGTCGATGGCTATCTTGCACGGGACAGCGTCAGCGCGACCCGCACTGACACGCCGATACGGGAGGTGCCCCAGACGGTCGTCGTTGTGCCGGATCGGGTTTTGCAGGACGCCGCCGCGACGCGGGTCGACACCGCTCTCGATCTTGCCGGCGTCGGCCGGGCCAACAACTTCGCGGGCCTTGGCCTGACGGAGTTTACCATCCGTGGCTTCAGCACGGGTGAGTACTACCGCAATGGCTTCCCGATCAACCGGGGCTACCCGCCCTCGCCGGACGTGGTCTCCATTGAGCGGATCGAGGTGCTGAAGGGCCCGTCCGCCTTCCTATACGGACGCGGCGATCCCGGCGGCACCTTCAACATCGTGACCAAGCAGCCTTTGGCCGAGCGCGCCCTCGCGATCGGCACGCAGTTCGGCAGCTTCAACCAGAAGCGCAGCACCTTCGATGCCACTGGCGCCCTCGACGAAGAAGGCCGGGTGCTCGCTCGCGTTACAGGCGCCGTTGAGGACAACGGTAGTTTCCGCGACTTCGTACACAGCGACCGCTTCTACCTCGCTCCCGTCATCGCCTGGAAGCCCACCGCTGACACCACGATCACTTTGGAGGGCGAGTTCGTCAGCACGGCAGCGACCTTCGACCGGGGCGTCGTACCAATCAACGGCAACATCCGCGCCCTGCCACGCAACCGCTTCATCGGCGAGCCTGGCATCCCGCCGGTGCGCAACGACAACGCCCTCGGCCAGCTGCGCATCGAGCACAAGCTCGATCAGGACTGGGTGGTCACTGCCGGCGTCCAGGCGCTGGGTGGGAGCCTCGTCGGCGACGGCGTGGGCGCCATGAATGTCCTCAGTGATGGGCGTACCTTGCGCCGAACCTTCGAGCATCGCGACTTGAGCTGGTCGGACCTCGACCTGCAGCTCAACCTCGCGGGCAAGTTCGAGACCGGCCCCTTTCGCCATACTCTGCTGATGGGCTTCGAGTACGACACGTACAACTATCGCGAGATCTTCAACCGCTCGAACGCGAACCTCTTCCCCTTCACCCTCGACCTTTTCGCGCCCCGCTACGGGCAATCCGCCCGGCCGCCTCTCGCCTCGATCACGAACTTTCTGCAGAACACCGAGAGCTTCGGTGGCTACGTTCAGGACCAGATCGACCTCACCCCACGCCTCCATGCCCTTCTGGGCGTGCGCGTGGAGAACCTAAGCCTCGTTTCCACCGACTACCGCACCGGCCGCACCACGAGCCTGCAGGACACTGTCGCGACCCCGCGCTTCGGCCTCACCTACGATCTCACCGATGAGGTCTCGGTCTACGGCAGCTACGGCCGTTCCTTCCTGCCGAATACCGGCACGGATCGCTCGGGACGCCCCTTCGCTTTCCAACAAGGCGAGGGCTACGAGGTCGGAGCCAAGCTCAGCCTGCTCGACGGGCAACTGAGCGCCACGGCGGCTCTGTTCGACATCCGGCGCACCAACGTCCTCACGGCCGATGCAGTCGATTCAAACTTCAGCGTGGCGGCGGGCGAGGTGCGCAGCCGGGGCTTCGACCTAACCGTCGCTGGGTATCTGGCACCCGGCTGGCGGGTAATCGGCACCTACACCCATGCGGATGCCGCCGTGAGCCGCGACAACACGCTGCCCATGGGTACGCGGATCGCCAACATCCCTGCCGACACCCTCGCCCTGCAGAGCGTCTACGAGTTCCAAGGGGCAGAGTTGCGGGGACTCGGTCTTGGTGGCGGCGTGACTTATGTCGGTCAGCGCGTGGCCGGCACCGCCCTATCGACCTTTCGTCTGCCGGACTACACGGTCTTAAGCCTGATCTCGTACTATTGGATCACTCCACAGGTGCGGGTCTATGTCAACGTCGACAACCTACTCGATACGAACTACTACGACCGCGCCTTCCAAAACCGCTACGCTACACCGGGTACGCCGCGCACGATCATGGGTGGTGTCGCAGCACGCTTTTAACCTCTATCTTTGCCAACAAGGTGATTCTGCAACGGATCACCCATCTGTTGGGCGTCTACGACCGCTGTAACGCTTGAATTGCCGGTAAGCGGACCAGCTGAAATCCACCCGACCCGGTTGTAGGTCTTCGTCCACCAAGCTGCTCAGAAGTGGTGCCAGCGAGGATCGGCAAAGTGTCGAAAGCTGTCCATTGCCGTCTCAGGCTGTTCGAATCCGAGATCTTGGCCTGCTTACGAGAGCTGGCAAATCTGTATTCTTCATCTGCTCATGAGTCGGGTCGGCCTGTTTGTTGGGTAGGGGTGCTCCGGTTCAGTCTCGCCAATCGCGTGCGGTGCCATCCAACGCGAAGCGGAAAAGTCATCTCCGAGCAAATGCTGCAGTGCTCTTTGAACGATTGGCGCCGTACGATTTTTACAATTCTGCTTCACCGGCCCGAGCCTCCTGATTTTGTAGAAGCATGATCCTCCTGAAAAAGGATCAGATTTGCTAAATCCCGAACAAGCGCGTACAAACTCAAAACCAGCTCAAAACCAGAGTTTGTCGCGCCTCGATCCGGAGACGGGTCGGGGAGATCAAAGTCTGTCGATTGGGTTGGTCGGGAGGTGGCCGCGCACGATCGCGTGGACCTCTGACATATAAGCCCGCAAGGGCGAAGGAATACGATGGCTGTCGGTACTGTTAAGTGGTTCAACGAGCAAAAGGGTTTCGGGTTCATCCAGCCGGATGACGGCGGCAACGACGTGTTCGTGCACATCTCGGCCGTCGAGCGCGCCGGCATGCGCGGCCTCGCCGAGGGCCAGAAGGTTTCCTACGAGATGGAGACCGACAAGCGCAGCGGCAAGCAGTCCGCCGGTAACCTCCAGACCGCGTGAGCCACTTCGGGTCCGGGGTGCCGCACCGAACGCCCGCTCCGCGCCAGTTCTCCGTCTCGGTGGAACGGCGCAGGGTGAGCCCGGTGCAAGCCAGCCCGGCCTGACGTCGCAAAGGGCCGCTCCCCATTCGGGGAGCGGCTTCTTACGTTGTGGAAGACCAAATCTTTTGCCGGCACCCGGCCGGCGCAAATCCAGGATCCTGTGTGAGCCAATTCAACGAAAATTCCATGACCGACCGCCTCAAGGCGGCCAACGAGGCCCGTCAGGCGGCCCTCGCGCGCTTCCGCGATCGCCCGCCCGCCGATGATCCCGCCGTCTTGGCCCGCAAGGCCGAGCGCGAGCAGATCGTCCGCGACCGCGAGATCCGGACCCGGGCCCGCGACGAAGCCCGCGCCGCCGCAGAAGCCCAGCGCGTCGCCGAAGCCGATGCCGAGCGCGAGCGTCTCGCCGCCGAGGCCATCCGCGCCGCCGAAGAGAAGGTCGAGCAGGCCGCCGCCGCCCGCCTCGAGCAGAAAGCCCTGCGCGATGCCCGTTACGCGGCCCGTAAGGCTAAGGCGCGGAAGTAACACCGGCGCAGCCCGGGTGTGCGCCGCGTGCCGACCGTTCCACACCGGGGATGGAACGGCGCGCGCTGCACCCCATGCGCCGGGTTTTTCGGCGCGGACCGCCCCACGAGACGACGCGCGGCGCGCGCTTTCGCGCCGGCTCACCACGGAGTCACCCATGTCCCATAAGTTCAAGCTCGGCCAGCGCGTGCGCCGCGCCCGCCTCGGCTACGCCGACGCCAAGACCGACACGGGGGACATCTTCGAGATCGTCCGCCTCGTCCCCGAGGACCAGACCGGCGAGCCGTTCTACCGCATCAAGTCCGGCACCGGCGAGCGCGCCGTCCGGGAAGGCGAAATCGCCCTAGCCGGTTGATCGCGTTGGGGTTTTCGCTCTCGGCAAACCCCTAAAGGACACCCTCGCGGATCGCCCCCGGATCGGCCAGGGCATGCAGCATCCGCGCCGCGTTGTGGGCGAACCGCAGGGTCACGGCCTTCCGCCGCGCCCCGCTGAGCGGGTGCTCCTCCGGGTCGCGCAGGATCGCGGCCCCGAACGCGTCGGCGACGATGAGCCCGGCCTCGTCCGGCGTCAGTGTCGTCGAGAGCGTTTCGGGAATCGCGAAGTAGAACCGGTCGCAATACTCCCGGTACTCCGGCCATTTCCGATCCGCCTTGAAGTCGGCGACGCTCGATTTGATCTCGATGATCGTCAGGCGCCCCGCCGGACACAGGGCGATAACATCGGCGCGCCGGCCGTTGGCCAGCGAGAACTCCGGAATCGTCACGTGCCCCAGTTCCGAATACAGCCGGCGCACGCCCCGTTGCACCTGGAGCGCCGTCGCCGACTGGCGGCGATCGACGGGGAGAACGGCTCCGTTGGGAAGGATCGCGTGGGCCAGGGCAGCGGACATGGATGTTCCGATTCGGGACTGGCCCCTAAGAACCAGTCCGCGCCCGGCTTGTCACCTGCGACCCCTGAGCACGTACCGGCTTAAGCCTTGAAATAGCTCAACAATCCGGCGCCCGGCGCCAGCATCACGAAGGCCCAGACCAGGGCCGACAGCACGTTCGCCACCTGGAACGGCAGGCGTTTGACCCCGAAGATGCCGGCGATCAGCGGCACCACCGCCCGCGCCGGCCCGAAGAACCGCCCGATGGCGACGCCCCCGGCCCCCCATTTGCGGCAGAATTCCTCGCCCTTCGCCACCAGGGCGGGGTAGCGCGTGAGCGGCCACATCCGCTTGGCCCCCTCCTTGTAATAATGGCCGAATTCGTAGGAAATCCAATCGCCGAGCGCCGCCCCGAGCGCCGCCGCCAGCATCACCGGCACGAACGGAATCCCCACCGTCCCCATGAGCGCGCCGATGCCGAGCAGCAGCACGGTGGCGGGCACCAGCAGCGACAGGAACGCCAGGGACTCGCAGAACGCCAGCACCCCGACGATGAGCGGCGTCCAGCCCTGATGGGCCTCGACGAAGGCGAGGGTCGAGGTCTTGATGGCGTCGAAGTCCATGGATCGTCCGAGGGTGCGAGGTCGTGAAAAACGAGCTAAGGGAAGGCTTTATGGAGGACCGGCCCGCTTGAACATCCTCTCGATCCAGTCTCACGTCGCCTACGGCCACGTCGGTAACGCATCCGCGGTGTTTCCGATGCAGCGCCTCGGCGTCGAGGTCTGGGCGATCCACACGGTCCAGTTCTCCAACCACACCGGCTACGGCGCCTGGCGCGGCCGGGTGTTCGACGGCCCGGCCATCGAGGACCTCGTCGCCGGCATCGCGGAGCGCGGCGTACTCCACACCTGCGACGGCGTGCTGTCGGGCTACATGGGCTCGGCCGATATCGGCACCAGTATCGTGCACGCGGTGACCGCCGTCCGCGCCGCCAACCCGCGCGCCCTCTACGCCTGCGACCCCGTGATGGGCGACACGAACCGGGGCATCTACGTCCGCCCGGGAATCCCGGAATTCATGCGCGATCAGGCACTTAGACTTGCCGACATCGCGACCCCGAACCAGTTCGAGCTGGACCATCTCTCCGGGCTGCCGTCCCGCACCCTCGATGAGGTCAAGGCGGCGGTGGCGGTCCTCCACGGCCTCGGCCCCCGGGTGGTGCTCGTCACCTCCCTCGCCACCGAGGCGACGCCGCCGGACTCCATCGACCTCCTGGCCGGGGAGGGCGGGCAGTTCTGGCTCCTGCGCACGCCGCGCCTCCACCTCGACGTCAACGGCGCGGGCGACGCCATCGCGGCGCTGTTCCTCGTGCACTACGCCCGCACGGGCTCGGCCGCCCTGGCGCTCGGCATGGCCGGCGCCTCGATCTACGGCCTCCTGCGCCGCACGGCGGAGGCGGGCTCGCGCGAGATCCTCACCGTGGCGGCGCAGGACGAGTTCGTCGCGCCGAGCGAGACGTTTCCGGTCGAGCCGGTCTAGGTTTCAAGTCCTTGAGAGGTAGGGAAAAATGGCCCGACGCTTCGTGACGCTCGACGTGTTCACAGACACTGCGCTCGCCGGCAATCCCCTCGCGGTGGTGCTCGACGCGGACGGGCTCGACGGCCCCGCCATGCAGGCCATCGCGGGCGAGTTCAACCTGTCCGAGACGGTGTTCGTGCTGCCCCCCGACAATCCCCGCCACCGGGCACGCCTGCGCATCTTCACCCCGAAGGCCGAGTTGCCCTTCGCCGGCCACCCGACCCTCGGCGCCGCCGTGCTCCTCGCCCTGCGGGACGAACGCGCCACGCTGACCGACGCGCTGGCCTTCGGCCTGGAGGAGGGGATCGGCACCCTGTCGTGCCTCGTCGAAACCGGTACAGGCCGCGGGCAGGGGCGCTTCCGCATGCCGGTCCTGCCGGACTTCGTCGGCGACGGCCCCGAGCCGGACGTTCTGGCCACGGCCCTCGGCCTCGCACCCGCCGCCATCGGCTTCGGGCGTCATGCCCCGAGCCGGCATTCGCTCGGCCCCGACTTCCTGTTCGTGCCCGTCGGGTCGCCCGAGGATCTGGCCGGTGCCCGGCTCGATCCGGCGGCCTCGGCCACCCTCGGGGACCCTGCGGCCCTCTACCTCTACACGCCCGACCCCGATGCGCTTGGCCGGCAGTTCCAGGCCCGGATGTTCGCCCCCCACATCGGCGTGCCGGAGGACCCGGCCACGGGCTCGGCGGCGGCCGCCTTCGCCGGCGTGATGATGCAGTTCGAAGCCATGGGAGACGGAACCCATGATCTCGTGCTGCATCAGGGCGTCGCCATGGGCCGCCCGAGCCGGATCCACGTCCAGCTCGGCATCGTATCCGGTGCGCTTCAGGCCATCGAAGTCGGTGGATCGGCGGTGATCGTCATGGAGGGAACGCTCCATGTCTGAACGCCCCGCCCAATCCGACGGCTTCACCTTCGCGCGCCTCGAAAGCCTCGAGGCGCGCCTCGTGCCCTACGACTGGGCCTGGGCCCGGGACAATTCCGACGCCATCGCGGCGCACTGGGCCGAGCGACAGGCGGCGAAGCCGGCCCTGTTCGATGGGCCCGTGCTCCTCGGCTGCGCCTGCACCGTCACCGACGGCGCCTGCACCATCGATCTGTTCGAGGCGGCGTTCTCGGAGTTCCTGGCCTTTCGCGACGGCGGATCACCCGATCCCTCCGTCACCAACGCGTTCGCCGCCATCGTGCCGTGGTCGCGCGACGGCGCCGCCGTGCTCGGCGTCATGGGGCGCGACTCCGCCAATGCCGGACAGATCTACTTTCCGTGCGGGACGCCCGACCCCTCGGACGTGCGCGCGGGCCGCCACGTCGATCTCGCGGGGAGCGCGACCCGGGAATTCTTGGAGGAGACGGGCCTGCGCGTCCCATCCGATGCGCCGGCGAACTGGGTACTGGTCAGCGGCGAGCGACAGCACGCGTTCCTGCATCCGGTGGACTTCCCCGAGGAGGCCTCGGCCCTCATCGCCCGCATGGAAGCGCACCGGGCGGCGGAGGCCGAGCCGGAACTCGCGGACTTCGTCGCGGTGCGCTCCCGCGCCGACCTCGACGCGGACCGGATGCCGGGCTTCGTGCGAGCCTACCTCGCCGCGTCCTGCCGGTAGCCGTAGCGTGCCTTGGCGGCCGCGAGCAGGCCGAGGGCTTCGCGCTCCTGGCCGCCCTGGCACGTCTCGGCCGCCCGGCGCAAGTCGGCGCTGAAGCGCTCGCCCACGGACGCGTTGAGGTTGCCCGTCGCGACATCGCTGTCGACCACGGCCTGGGTGCGGGCGATGGCGGGCCCGCACCCGTTGCCCTGCGGCAGGGGAGGGGCGAGCACGGCCGCGGGCGCCGCCACGACGGGCGGCGCCGAAGCGCTGGGCTTGCAGGCACCCACGAGGGAGACGGCGATGAGCGTTGCGAATGCGCGACTCGCGCGGTGCAGTATCACGACGGCTTCCCCCGAATGGCACGGCTTGCCCTGAATGGCACGGCTTGAAATCGCCTGGGTTGTGCCCCCGGGAAAACGGCCGGTCAATCGGAGGAGCGGCCCACGCGCCGTCGCGGTACGATTCCGCGACGGCGCACCTGTGAATGCCGCAAGGCGACGCCCTCGGGCCGCTGCGAAGCCGCTACTTCGACTTGTCGGCGATGGCCTTCAGTCCGGACTCGTAGATGCCCGTGATGGCATCGACGGCGACGGCGTCGGGAGCGCCCTTGGCCTTGAAGCTGCCCGTCCAGGTCACCGTGGCGCCGCTGGCCTTCGGGGCGACGGAGAGGGTCGAGCTGTAATCGCTCACGGGCAGGGGGCCCGAAACGATGGCGTAGGTGTAGGCCATCTTGGCGTCGTCGCGGGCGGTCTGCGACTCGACGATGGTGCCACCGCCCTTTAGGCTGAGGGTACGCAGGGTTTTGCCGCCGTCCGTGGACAGGGCACATTTCTCGATGGCGGGGTGCCATTGGCCGATGCCGCAGAAGTCGCCGATCACCGACCACACCTTGGCGGGAGCAGTCTGGACATCGACGGTCTTCGTCACGTCGAGGGCGAAGCTCGGCAGAGTTCCGGCGAGAAGCGCGCAGACGGGCAGGGCGAGCGTGATCGTGAGGCGGCGTGACATGGCGGCGTTTTCCATCCGGGTTTTCTTGATGTTCATCTCGCGTGGAACGGTTTCATTGGTTCCACGCGGTTTGAAAGCTAGGCTTGAGCCGCCACAAGGCAATGACCGGGGATCGTCTTCGGGGCCGAGAACTGTTGTCGGACCACTCGCTCGGGGTGTTCCGTAGACCGATCTCCGCCCTGCCTGACGCTTCCGATGCCCCGCTGCTTGTCAATCCGTTTGGCGAGGGCTAGGGAAACCGCATTCGCAATCGTCCGGCGCGTCCAGCGAGCACGGTTGCCCCTCGGGAGAGACGAGCCTTGGCCAGCGCCGGCTCCATGGTCAGCCGCACCGGCGCCGCGCACGCGGCCATGCGGTCCCGTGCGCGTGTTCCCGCGCTTCTTACCCTCGGTCTGCTGCTTATCCGCCCCTGAGGGCCGTCCGGGCATGCGCCTGGGCTCTCAGGGGACGCGTACTTACCCGTATTCGGGCTCCGCCACGACGCGCGAGCCGTTTCCAGGCGCCGTGTCCTCAGGGCTTCGCGCGCCGCGACAGGATCAATCCCATGGCCAGTTCCAGCACACCGACGCAGAAAGACCGCGTTCTCATCTTCGACACGACTCTGCGCGACGGCGAGCAATGCCCCGGCGCGACCATGACCCTCGACGAGAAGCTGGCCGTGGCCGACCTCCTCGATGCCATGGGCGTCGACATCATCGAGGCCGGCTTTCCCATCGCCTCGCATGGTGATTTCGAGGCCGTGGCCGAGATCGCCCGCCGGGCCAAGCGTGCCACCATCGCGGGCCTCGCCCGGGCGATCCCCGCCGACATCGCCCGCGCCGGCGAGGCCGTCCGCCATGCCAGGCGCGGACGCATCCACACCTTCGTCTCGACGTCCCCGATCCACCTCGCCCACCAGATGCGCAAGAGCCAGGACGAGGTGGTCGAGATCATCCTGAAGACCGTGGCCCAGGCCCGCGACCTCGTCGAGGACGTGGAATGGTCGGCCATGGACGCGACCCGCACGCCCATCGACTACCTGTGCCGCTGCGTCGAGGCAGCGATCCGCTCGGGCGCCACCACCATCAACCTGCCCGACACCGTGGGCTACGCGACACCCGACGAGTACCGGACCATGTTCCGGAGCGTGCGCGAGCGGGTACCGAACGCCGACCGGGCGATCTTCTCGGTGCATTGCCACGACGACCTCGGCCTTGCCATTGCCAATTCCCTCGCCGGCATCGAGGGCGGCGCCCGGCAGGTGGAATGCACGATCAACGGCATCGGTGAGCGCGCCGGCAACGCGGCCCTGGAAGAGATCGTGATGGCCATCCGCACCCGCGGCGACGCGATGCCCTATGAGACCGGTATCGAGACCACGATGCTGACCCGGGCGTCCAAGCTCGTCTCCCACGCGACGAACTTTCCGGTTCAGTACAACAAGGCCATCGTCGGCCGGAACGCCTTCGCCCACGAGAGCGGCATCCATCAGGACGGGATGCTCAAGCACACCGAGACCTACGAGATCATGACGCCGGCCTCGGTCGGCGTGGCCAAGACCTCCCTGGTGATGGGGAAGCACTCCGGCCGCGCCGCCTTCCGCTCCAAGCTGGAGGAACTCGGCATCACCCTGAGCGACAACCGCCTGCAGGACGCCTTCGAGCGCTTCAAGGCCTTGGCCGACCGCAAGAAGCACGTCTACGACGAGGACATCGAGGCCCTGGTCGACGAGAATCTCGCCACGGCCCACGACCGCATCCGCCTCGTCTCCCTCTCGGTGATCGCGGGCACGCATGGGCCGCAGCGCGCCACCCTGAAGCTCGCCATCGACGACCGGGTGATCACCGAGGAGGCCGAGGGCAACGGCCCCGTGGACGCGGTGTTCAACGCCATCCAGGCCCTGGTGCCGCACGTGGCCGACCTCGAACTCTACAAGGTCGATGCCGTCACCGAGGGCACCGACGCCCAGGCGGAGGTCTCCGTGCGTCTCAAGAGCGGCGACCGCAGCGTCACGGCCCGAGGCGCCGATCCCGACACCCTGGTGGCCTCGGCCCGCGCCTATCTCTCGGCCCTGAACAAGCTCGAGGCCTCGGCCGTGCGCCTCCACGCCCAGTCTCCGATGACGACCTCGTAAGGCCCCCTTGGCCGGATCTAGAAAATCGACCCCAGGGGGTGGACACCCCTGGGGGGCTTTGGTATCAGCCACCTCGTCGCGGCGGACTTGGTGGGCCGCAGCGACCGCCGCAAGGCGCGGGTGCATAGCTCAGTTGGTAGAGCAGCTGACTCTTAATCAGCGGGTCCAAGGTTCGAACCCTTGTGCACCCACCAATACAATCGATGATACTGGCCGCTCTTGTGTGGTCGGTCAATCGATAAGTATCAGACTTATTATGACCGATAATTTGAGTGGGCCATTGTTTCCCGGGGTGGGGAAATCCGGTCGGATTGTTGTCCGTGCTCGCGCCCGAGCGTAAATCCAGGCGACTCTGTTCACGGCCCATCGTCGTCGCGATGGCGCAGTTCCGTCATCGGAACATGCATTCGATCGCGTTCCGCCGTCTTTCCATCCTGTCTCACGTGGTGAGACCCGCGATCGGCGGGGTCTGAAGCTCGCGCC
This sequence comes from Methylobacterium sp. Leaf87, assembly GCF_001422775.1. NCBI lineage: Bacteria > Pseudomonadati > Pseudomonadota > Alphaproteobacteria > Hyphomicrobiales > Methylobacteriaceae > Methylobacterium > Methylobacterium sp. Leaf87. Next base: position 277,224 of record NZ_LMMI01000012.1, read on the forward strand.
GAGAACGCGTTCGTTCCGCTACCTCCGTGGATGTCGGTGTCGTGCGGCTCGGCACAGTCGTTCGACAATCCACGACCAAGCTCCGGACGTCGGAAGGCGAGAACCTGCGGGTTTCCTCCATCCTTCGTGAAATCCTCAGAACGGCTACGGTAGATTTCAATCCAACTGCAGTCCCTGTGCGGCGAGCAGGTTTGGAACCTCCCCCCAAGCGACCGGATTGGCTTCTGTACCGATGACGGTGCCAAACCTGCGGAGGTATTCATGGCGCAACAGGTCGAGGTCGATGCGAATGCTCTGATCGATGCCCCACTGGGAGTCGACGGCACGCACGAAATCACGTCGGACCTCGCCTATCAACGCCATGCGATCGTGAACGTGATCTTCTACGGTCCCGTCGGGGCGGGTGATCGGGCCTGGACCCTCATCGACGCCGGGATCGGTGGCTCCAAATCGGCCATCATGAAGGTTGCGGCCGAGCGGTTCGGCCCAAACGCCCGTCCGGCGGCGATCGTGCTGACCCATGGCCATTTCGATCATGTAGGGGTCGTCGAGGATCTCGCACGCGATTGGGACGTGCCGGTTTTCGCTCATCCGCACGAGCATCCCTATCTCGATGGTTCCGCATCGTACCCTCCGCCCGATCCGACCGTCGGTGGAGGTCTCATGTCCCGTCTGTCACCCCTCTATCCAAGGACGCCGGTCAATGTTTCCGCCCAGCTTCGCAGCTTGCCGGAGGATGGCTCCGTGCCGTCCATGCCGGGCTGGCGCTGGATTCACGTTCCGGGACACTCCGTCGGTCAGATTGCCCTCTGGCGCGAATCCGACGCAACCTTGATTGCGGCCGATGCCTTCGTGACGACCGCCCAGGAATCGGCTTACGCGGTCGCGTTCCAGGAGCCCGAGCTTCACGGTCCGCCCATGTACTTCACGGTCGATTGGGATGCTGCACGGCGCTCGGTCGAGATCCTGGCGGCCCTCGAACCGCAAAGGGCCATCACGGGTCACGGGCGTCCCCTGGAGGGGCAGGTCTTACGGGATGCCCTTCATGCCCTCGCCAGCAACTTTTCGCAGGTCGCCGTGCCGAAACAGGGGCGTTACGTCGATACCCCGGTCCGTTCGCAGGATGGATCGGCCTACGAGACATCGTAGTTCTTCAACCGCCCGAGATTACGGGTACCGAACCATCCCGCGTTGTGACGGCTTTGTCGACCGGGTTCAGCGATGCGATCCTGGGCCCACGCAAGTCCGGTACGGTCAACTCGATATCGTCCAGCACCCGATTGGCTGCGTCGACGAGGCGGTCAGCCGCTCTGCCGATCAGGGGCCGAAGCGCTTCGGCCAAGCGCGTGAGAAGGGTCTGCTCGACGCCAGGATGGATCCGCACATTCGCCTGCTTGGCGTAAGCTGCAAAAACACGCTCCGCCATATCACGTGCGGTGCGATCGACATCCGGGGTATCTGGCACGGGAGACTCCTGGTTTCGAGCCAGAATTGGCTTCGATCCGGCACAGATAGGTTTCGAAAGGCATGCCGCCAGGGCTTCCTCAGGAGCCGAACGAAGACGTGACGACGAGGTACCTGCCTCACGGGGGCGGCCGGGAATGCGGCGATACGGACAGGAACGGCGACTTCGAGGGTTGCGTTGACCGCCCGACCTCTCATTCCCAACGGGATCTTTCCATGCTTCGCGCCCTCACCACGGCCTGCCTGATCGTTGCCTCATCCTGCGCGCTCGCGCCGCTCGCGCAGGCTCAGGATTCGACGACCAAGACAACCAACAGCGTCGTTCGCGAACACATGGAGGTCGTCGGCTCCGACAAGGGGCATGTCGGCACCGTGGACAAGTATGACGGCAAGGACATCAAGCTCACAAAGAGCGATTCCGCCGCCGGTGGACAGCATCATCTGATTCCATCGTCCTGGGTCGGTACGCTGAACGGGAACACCGTCATCCTGAACAAGACTGCTCGTGAGGCGATGGCCGAGTGGAAGGTATCGGATCGCCCGGAGGGCGATGTAAAGAAGTAACGGATGCGTTCTTTTCTCGTATACAGCAACCCCGCCGCTCACCTTTCTTCGCGAGCCGGCAGGGCGTCTTGTCCCTGGAAGATGCCGGGTGAGACATCGCATGGTCCGCGGGAGGTACGGCTCAGTTGTATCGAATTAGACCATGGACTGGCTTCAGGATGTTTCCTGAAGTCACAGGATTGACCCTCAGGTTTTGTGTCGGATCCTATGAAGTAACAAAAAATAGCGGGAGTCCGACCTGCGATCTGTATGCCGATTTACTCTTTGAACAAGGCTTTAATGGATCGTTTGGCGAGCATGGCTGTCTGGCGAGCCGATGTAAGGATTTTGTGGATCCAAGAAGAGTCAGTGTCGGAACTGGGAAGCCGCAAGGCAGTCCCTTCAGGATTGTAATCCCTCCTTTGATTCGAGGCGGATTTCTTCATTCGAGTTGGACGGTCAAATGTTTCACCCGTCGCATGTATTGCTGCTAAAGCCGCCATGCGTAATCGTTCGATCTCTACACGATACAACAGGGTCGAGTTGGTTTTTTCAGTCGGAGAGCACTGATTGATCAAGGTATGTCGACGAAGTCCGGCGATGGACGATTGCACCTGATTGACCGGGTTGAGGCACACAACCGCCGTTCCTGCCGTGCTGAAGAGGGTGTTGTGAAGGCCGGACCCCGACTCGCCGATGATCACGCGCGCACTGGCGAAAAGTAGAATCTGGTCTTGCCATTTCATGCTTTCAGGACTGACGATCTGAACGCCGAGTTCGTCCATGAGCTGAAACACTTCATCTTCGTTGGCAATCGTTCGAGCATAGCTCCGGCTGGTCTGCCGAAAGCCTTGACGTGTCACATAGATTAGTTTCGAATTATGTTTGGATTTCTTGCGCGCCTCGGTGACTAAAGGGTGGTTGAGAAGGTACGCGACGAAGTCGTTCATTGCGGGGTGAAAATAATGATTGTTGTGTAAGAGTGATGGAATCAGAGCGTGCTCAATCTGAAGATTTTCCTCCGCAAAACTATGATATACACTTTTGTTTATGCCGAAGAAATCACGCAAAATTGTGATCGCAAATTGCGGCGTTCCATGGGGTATGATGATATTTATAGCATCTAAATTTTCGGTCAGGAGCTTGGCCATCCAAATTCTGGGAAGAATATCCAGAAGCCAATGCCCATAAACGTCGTGAACAACAGATATCGCTACAAGAGATACGCCATCGATCTTCCTGTGGGGCAAGGAAGAAATCAGGTCCCATGGCCCCGTGCTGTCTATTTGGTGGCGGACATATTCAGGTATGAGATCTGACTCATCGACGAGATTTCCTTCAACGAAGAGAAATGCCAAGCTTCGTAATTCTGTTTTTCTCAAGTAATAAACTCCAACGGTACCTATCGTTGGTGCTATGGCCGCAATACTATTGAAGTGGTCTTCGGTGTTTGATCCGTTTTGCAGGGCAATTATAGCCGCAGGATATGATGCAGCACTTTCATAGATAACGTACTTTGTGCTTTCACTGTCCAGTTTTAAAATATCGACGTTGCCGGCATATGGCGTTAGGGGCAGCGCTCCGAAACGGTCGAGTTTGGGCATGAGTTTAATCTAAATCTCGGTTGAGCAGGTGCCATGTTAGAATCGACGCCACGGTCGGCTCTTGTCTTGGGCAGCATGGCGCAGTGGGAATTTTGTCAGAGCCACCGAGCAAATCCTCTGCATCCACCATACACGCTCGCTTGAATCACGCCCGGGGGAGGCACGACAATCTCGGTACTGTGTGCGGGGAGTCTCCGTTGCAGTCTCGATAGACGCTTCCCGGAGGCTACCTTGTGTGAATGCAGAACTCAAACAGGCATCCGCCGCGATCCATCCATTACGTCGGAGTCTGCAACGACTGCTACTACAATGCCCACCGGATCTGCGGAGGTCGACGCATCATTCATCAGAGATGGAAGTCTATACAACCTGCGATGTAGGGCCAAATGACGTGGTCATCTTCGCCGAGGGTGATGAACCCCAGGCCATGGCCGAACGAAATGCTACGGACCTTGACGCACGATGGTTGTCGGGCCCGTGCGGCGAATGAACCGATTTCTCAGGAGCAGGTTCCAGAAGCCAGGCTGCGCCGAGCAGATTACAGGGGTCATGACATCCGTCGCTGTGGCTTCGAAGTTTTCAGCCCTGTTTGAGCCGATCCTGTTCTTCAGTGAAAATCACGGCTCCGGTACACCCTCCGATCGGGTGGCGCGGAGAAGTCCGTGGTTTCGGGCGGAAGCTTGAAACCGCCCTCGCGCAGGCTGCGGAGTTCGGCGGTGAGGTCGCGGAAGCGTTCGGCGAGGAGATGGACCACAAGTCCCTGGCGCTGGATGCGGCCACGCACGGCGAGGAAGCGTGCACCCATGGCGACGGCGCGATGAGCCTCGAACACCTTCGCCCACACGATGACGTTGGCGATGCCGGTTTCGTCCTCGAGAGTGAGGAAAACCGTCCCATGGGCCGTGCCGGGCCGCTGGCGGGTTAGCACGAGCCCCGCCACGGTGACGCGGGCGTTGTTGGGCACCCGCATCGAGTCGTGGTGGTCGCGGGCGGGAATCGCACCGATCCGGGCGAGCCGCGCCCGGAAGAACGCCACCGGATGACCCTTCAGCGAGAGCCCGGTGGTGACGTAATCCGCGGCCACGTGCTCGGATTCGGCCATGGCCGGCAGGGCCAAGGTGGGCTCGGCCCGAAACAGTCCGTCATCGGCATGAAAGGCGAACAGCGGTAGCGGCGCTTCCAGCAGGTGCGCGCGCCGGTCCGTCGCGGTCCAGGCGGCGGCCTTTCTGGAGCTTGTACCCTCCAGGGTCCGTACCGCCCACAGGGCCGCGCGCCGATCGAGGTCGAGGGAGCGGAAGGCATCGGCCTCGGCCAAGCGTTCCAGGGCGTTGCGCGGCAGGACGAGGGCCGCCTGCAATCCCTCGATGCTGGCGTAGCCGTTGCCGCGAAGGGCCACGAGACGGCGCATGGCGACCTCCGACACGCCGCTGATCTGGCGCAGGCCGAGCCGCACGGCGAGCCGTCGGGGAACCTCCGGGGGTGGGGGCTCCGAAGCCGGTTCCAGGGTGCAGTCCCAGTCGCTGGCGTTCACGTCGACCCCGCGCACCTCGACCCCGTGGGCGCGGGCGTCGCGGACGAGTTGGGCCGGCTGGTAGAAGCCCATGGGCTGGGCGTTGAGGATCGCGGCGAGGAAGACGTCGGGGTGCCGGCACTTCATCCAGGCCGAGGCGTAGACGAGGAGCGCGAAGCTCGCCGCGTGGCTCTCGGGAAAGCCGTAGGTGGAGAACCCCTCGATCTGCTTGAAGCAGCGTTCGGTGAAGTCGCGCGGGTAGCCGCGCGCCACCATGCCCTCCACGAACTTGGTGCGGAAGTTCACGATCTCGCCGTTGTGCCGGAAGGTCGCCATGGCCCGGCGCAGGCCGTCGGCCTCGGACGGCAGGAACCCCGCCGCCGTGATGGCGATCTGCATGGCGTGCTCCTGGAACAGGGGGACGCCGTAGGTTCGCTTGAGCACGCTCTCGAGTTCGTTCGCCGGACCTTGGCTCGGATGGGGCGAGGGGTAGACGACCGGCTCCAGGTTCTGCCGCCGGCGCAGATACGGATGCACCATGTCGCCCTGGATCGGGCCGGGGCGGACGATGGCGACCTGCACCACGAGGTCGTAGAATTCGGCCGGTTTCAGGCGCGGCAGCATCGACATCTGCGCCCGGCTCTCGACCTGGAACACGCCGACGGAGTCGGCCTTCGACAGCATGGCGTAGACGGCCGGGTCGGCAGGCGGGAGGTCGGAGAGGGTCGGGTAGTCGTGGCCGTAGTCGCGGGCGAGGAAGTCGAGGCCGCGCTTGAGGCAGCTCAGCATGCCCAGCGCCAGGATATCGACCTTCATCAGGCCGAGCACGTCGATGTCGTCCTTGTCCCACTCGATGAAGGTGCGGTCCGCCATGGCGGCGTTGCCCACCGGCACGGTCTCGTCGAGGCGCCCGCGCGTGAGCACGAACCCGCCGACATGCTGCGACAGGTGGCGCGGGAAGCCGATGAGGGCGTGGGCGAGATCCAGCGCCTGCCGGATCGCCGGGTTCTTCGGGTCGAGGCCGGCCTGCTCGACATGGGCGTCGGGCAGGGCGGCGCCCCACGAGCCCCACACGGTGTCGGCCATCAGCCCGGTGATGTCCGAGGTGAGGCCCAGCACCTTGCCGACCTCGCGGATGGCGCTCCGCGGCCGGTAGTGGATCACCGTGGCGCAGATGGCGGCGCGGTCGCGGCCGTAGCGCGTGTAGAGGTATTGGATCACCTCCTCGCGCCGCTCGTGCTCGAAATCGACGTCGATGTCGGGCGGCTCCGCCCTGTTCTCCGAGATGAAGCGCGCGAACAGCAGGCGGATCTCGGTGGGGTCCACCGCCGTAATGCCGAGGCAGTAGCACACCACGGAATTGGCGGCCGAGCCCCGGCCCTGGCACAGGATGCCTCGGCTGCGCGCGAACTCGACGATGTCGAACAGGGTGAGGAAGTAGCGCGCGTAATCCATTTTCGCGATGAGGCGGAGTTCCTCCGCGATCGTCACGGCGATGTTCTCGGGAATTCCATCCGGGTAGCGCCATCGGGCGCGCTCGTGGACCTTGTCCGTGAGGTAGCCCTGCGGGGTCCAGCCCGGCGGCACCGGTTCGTCGGGATACTCGTAACGGAGCTGATCGAGGGAGAAGCCGCAGGCCTGCGCGATCTCCACCGTCCGCGCGATGGCATCCGGATGCTCGGCGAACAGCCGCGCCATGGCGGCGGGGGCCTTGAGGTACCGCTCGGCGTTGGCCTCCAGCCGGTAGCCGGCCTCGCGCAGGGTGCAGCCGGCGCGGATGCAGGCGAGGATGTCTTGCAGGGGGCGCCGGCCGGGCACGTGATAGAGGGCGTCCGATACCGCCACCAGGGGCGCGCCGAGGCGGTTTCCCCACTCGGCGAGGCGGCCGAGGCGCCGGCGCTCGTCGCCGCGATGGCGGTGGCTGCCAGCGAGAAACGTCCGCCCCGGCGCCGCCTCCGCCAGGGCGGCGAGGCGGTCCGCGAAGGCGCCGCCCGGGACCTCCGGCGGCATATCGTCCGACGGCATGGCGATGAACATCTGCCCCGCGCTCGCCCCCAGCATCTCGGCGAAGGAGAAGTGGCAGGCGCCCTTCTCCGCCCGGCGGTTGCCCAGGGTGAGGAGGCGGCACAGGCGGCCATAGGCGTCCCGGTCCATGGGGTAGGTGACCGCCTCGAACCCGCATTCCGTCACCAGGCGCACGCCGACCAGGGTGCGGACGGAGGGTTCCCCGGCCTTGGCCCGGCGCAGGCCCTCCGCATAGGCGCGCACCACGCCCGAAAAGGTGTTGCGGTCGGCGATCCCGATGGCGACGAAGCCGAATTCGGCCGCCCGCGCCACCATCTCCTCCGGGTGCGAGGCCCCGCGCAGGAAGGAGAAGTTCGTGGTGACCGCGAGCTCGGCGTAGGGCGGCGTCATGCTCCCGCCCGGCGGGGAGGCGGCTTCACGCGAACATCCCGTGGACGAACCAGCCGACCGTCTGGGCCCGGGCAAGCGTCTGGGCTGGAGGAAGCGTTTGCGCCGGGGAAGCCGCCTGCCGGTAGACCCACAGGCGGCGACCGGCCTCGTCCTCGACCACGTAATAGTCGCGGGTCGGGGTGGCGCCCGACCACCATTCCCCGGCGATGCGCTCGGGGCCCTCCGCATGGGCGACCCGGTGCAGGCGTCGGCGCCAGCGGAAGCGCTGGGGCGGCCCATCGGGGGCGAGAACGTCCTCGGCCGCTTCGCTGCGGGTGAGGAGAACGAGGGGCCGGGGCAACCCCGCGCCGGCCCGGGCCGGACGGTGCAGGGCGATGCGGGTCACGCGCCACGGCTCGGCCGTCTCGGCCCGCTCGGGCACGTGGCTCTCGTGATGCGCGAGGCGCAGGATGCCGCGCCCGAGGCGCTGGCGCAGGGCATCGGCGAGACCCGCCGCGCCCGTCGCCGCGCGGCCATCCCCCGAGAGATCGCCCTGACGCGCGGTGACCGGGCCGGTGCCGACCACATCGAGGCGCACGGTCTCGAAGCCGAAGCCGGCATCTAGGGCCGCCCCGAGGCGGTCGAGGCGGAGGTCGAGGAGCCGTCCCACCAGCACCGGACAGCGGGTCGGCTCGCTCAAGGCAAGGTCGAGGGTCCGGATCACGCCGTCGACCCGGTGCAGGGTGAGGCGCAGGGCCCGTGCGCCGAGGCCGGCGGCCTCCAGGCGCGGGGCGACGGTCTCCATGAGGCGCGTCGCCGTCGCCACGATGGTGTCCTGATGGCCGATGGGGTCGAGGAAGCCGCGCGCGGCGCCGAACGCCAGCGGTTCGTCGAGGGGGGCCAGGGGGTCGGGCCGGTGCCCGAGGGCCTGGTCGAGGCGCCGGATGAGGGTGTCGCCGAACCGCCGGACCAGGGGCGCACGGGGGGCGTCGGCGAGGTCGCCGATCCGGCGCAGGCCGAGGCGGCCGAGGGCCGCGGCCGCCTCGGGGTCGATGCGCAAGGCGAGGACGGGCAGGCCGCGCAGGGCATCGGCCTCGCCGCCGGGGGGTACGTGACCGCCGGCTCCGTGGCGGGCAAGGGCGAAGGCGCAGCCGGGATTGCCCGCGAGGGCGAGGCGCGCCGGCAGACCGTTGGCGCCGAGGCGCCGGGCGAGGTCGGCCATCAACCCGGCCTCGCCACCGTAGAGGTGGCTCGCCCCCGCGACGTCGAGGAAGAACCCGTCGCGACCCTCGGCCTCGCCGAAGGCCGCGACGCTCGGGGTGTAGCGCTTGGCCCACAGGCACAGGCGATCGAGAGCCGCCGCGTCGGCCTCCGGATCGGCCGGATGGACCGCGAGCAGTGTGTTCAGGCGGGCGCGGGCGCGGGCCAGGGGCTCGCCGGGGCGCAGTCCCAGGGCCCGGGCTCGGGCATCGACGGCGGTGAGGCGCAGGCCCGTCGCTTCCCCGGCGGCGACGACGAGGGGGGACGCATCGTCGTGCGAGCATGCGCGGTGGGGAGACCCATCATGGCCGCCCTGCGCGAGGCCCGCATGCGCCCGCCTCAGGCGGGTGACCGGCCAATGCTCCAGCCAGACCGAAACGATGCGCGGCATGATCCCACTCCAGAAGCCAATCCCCCGTCCGTCCGTTGCGGCAGCGGTCGAGCCGCACCCGCCAGCACGGCCGCTCGATGCAGCCGAACCGGTCGCGCAGGGCCTTGCCGGCGGCGATCCGCCACCGGGTCGCGGCCACGTTGGGGCTCTCTGCCCCCGCCGGGCGTAGGACCACGAGGAGGCCGTCCGTGCGGGCCCCGGCCAGATGCAGCCGCCGGCTCTGGATCAGGGGGATGCCGGCATCGACGAGGCCCGCCACCGCCGCAAGACCGCCCCCGGCGGCGGCTTGCCCCCCGTTGCCTGCGGCTGGGCCACCGTTGCCGCCGGCCCGCAGGGCCTCCTCCAGGGCGCGGTAGACGTCGCGGTCGCTGCCCGCCTCGAACAGGAGCAGCCGGTCCGGGTCGAGGCCGAGGCCAGCGAGGCCGTGGCCGTAGGGCATCGGATGCCCCTTCGCGATGACGAGGAGCGCCTCGCCCCGGACGGCGGCGAGGCGCCGGGCGACGAGGGCAAGGGCGAAGCCCAGGGCTGCCGGCTCGTCGCCCTCGGCCGCGGGGGCGACCTCGTGGAGCTGGCCGAGGCCGAGGCCACCGCCGGGCAGGTGCCCGTCGACGGCGTGGACCCCGAAGGACAGGGTCTTTCGCGGGGCGTCCCGACCATGGTGAAGGGCCACGCGCGCCCGCAGGGATGCGAGCCGTGCGGGAACGTCGGTCGCATCCCCATCCGCCCGGTGGGACGCATCCGGGGATTGGGAATGGGGGTGGGGGCGTTGCGACATCCGGGTGGCTCCATGGCCGGATGATAAGAACAAAACAGGAACATATTCAACCGATTTCCCGTGGCCTTGCCCTCGGCCTGCGACTTCTCGGCGTTCCGTCCCTGTCGCCAGAGGTTTGGCCTGTGGAGGGCTGTGGATGCGTGTGGACGGAGCGCCCGACGTGGTGGGAGCCGCGATCGCGCCTGCGGTCGATTACGTAGCTTGACCCTGGGGAACGGGCAGGGCAGCAATCCAGGCCGCCGCGCGCGAGACGCGGGCTCAGCCGGGAGAGAATGCATGCGCGTCGATCGCGTCCTCGTGGTCCTGTCGGGCCTGTTCGTGTGCGCCGGACCGATCTCGGCCCAAGCCCAAGCCCAGGCTCAGCAGGTCAAGCCGCAAGCCCGCCGGGCGCAGGCCCCGTCCCAGCCGATCCAGGTCTACGACGCGCGCTTCGAGAACGGCGACCTGCGGATCTCCGGCAGCGTGCGCAAGGCCGGCACCACCGTGATCCTCGACGAGGACATCTCCGTCATCGCCGACAGCCGGGGCCGCTTCGTCTTCCGCCTGCCCCACATGCCGAACAATTGCGTCGCGACCCTCAAGGCGGGCGAGGACGAGCGCGAGGTGGTGGTGGGCAATTGCGGTCCGGCGGGCCAGCCTGGGCCGAAGGGAGAGGCGGGTGCCAAGGGGGAGCCCGGCGCCAAGGGGGAGCCCGGCGCAAAGGGCGAGGACGGCGCCACCGGACCTCAGGGCGTCGCCGGCCTTCAAGGCTCACCCGGTCCTCAAGGCGTTCCGGGCGCCAAGGGCGAGACGGGTCCGAAAGGCGAAGCGGGTCCCAAGGGTGACACGGGTCCCAAGGGAGAGATTGGTCCCAAGGGCGACACGGGTCCGAAGGGCGAAGCCGGCGCCAGGGGCGCTGCCGGTCCGCAGGGCCCGGCCGGCGTCGCGGCTCCGGTGGCCGCGTCGTCGCCCCTGCGGGCGGTGCGTCAGGAATCCTGCCCGGCGAGCGGTTGCGCCGTGACCTGCGAGACCGGCGAGACCCTGGTCTCGGCCTATTGCCTGCCGACCGGCATCCCGACCATGAGCAAGGGCACCGGCGCGGCCTGCCCCTCCGAAAGCCAGGGGCTGGTGGCCGTCTGCGGCCGCCTCTGATCCGCCGCCGCGTCCCCGCGAATGCGGAGAGGCAGCCGGATTCCCATCACGGGCGCGCCATCCAGGCGCGCATCCCCTCCGCCGCCGCCCGGCCGCTGGCGAAGGCCCCCTGGAGCAGGTAGCCCCCCGTGGGGGCGTCCCAGTCGAGCATCTCGCCGGCCACGAACGTGCCGGGCCGGGCGTTCAGCATGAAACGGTCGTCGACCTGCCCGAACGGCACGCCGCCGACGGACGAGATCGCGCGTTCGATGGGGCGCGGGGCCAGGAGACGCAGGGGCGCGGCCTTGATCAGGGCCGCGAGGGCCGCCGCATCGCCGGGGAGCGTCGGGCCCGCCGCTTCGCGCAGGAACCCGGCCGCCACGGGGGACAGCCCGGCGGCCTTGCGCAGGCGGTTGGCGAGCGATTCGCCGGGTCTGGTGTTGCCCAGGGCCCGCGCCAGGGCGGCTTCCGCGAGGTCGGGGCGCAGGTCGAGGCTGATGGCGCCGCCCATCCCCTCGGCGAGGGCCGCCCGGATCGCCTGGGAGGCCGCGTAGAGGGCACCGCCCTCGATGCCTTCCGCTGTGATCATCGCCTCGCCGCGAACCCGATGTTCGCCCACGCTCAGGGCGATGCGCTTGAGGGGTTGGCCGGCGAAGCGATCGGCGAACACAGGCGACCAGGCGACGCAGAAGCCGACATTCGAGGCCCGGAGCGGCGTCACCGGAATGCCCTGGCCCTCCAGCACGGGCACCCAGGCCCCGTCCGAGCCGAGGCGCGGCCAGCTCGCGCCGCCGAGCGCCAGCAGCAGGGCGGCGGGACGAGCCGCGACCCGCCCCTCCGGCGTCTCGAACAGCACCGCCCCCGTCTCCGACCATCCGACGAAGCGGTGCCGGGTGCGGAGCGTGACGCCGAGGCCGTCGAGGCGCGCGAGCCAGGCCCGGAGCAGGGGCGAGGCCTTGAAGCTCTCGGGAAACACCCGGCCGCTCGACCCGACGAAGGTCGGCTGGCCGAGATCGGCGCACCATGCCCGCAGGGCCTCCGGCGGAAAGCTCCCGACGGCTCCGGCCAGGGTCCCGTCCTGCGGCTGATAGCGGGCGAGGAAGGCGGGCAGGGGTTCGGAATGGGTGAGGTTGAGGCCGCCCCGCCCGGCGATGAGAAGCTTTCGCGCGGGCGACGGCATCCGGTCGTAGACGGTCACGGCATGGCCGGCCCGCGCCAGAACCTCCGCCGCCATCAGCCCGGCCGGGCCGCCGCCGATCACCGCCGGGCCGCTCTCGTGGTGTTCCGTCATCCGAACTCCGGTGGATCCCGCGCCGCTCGCCCCCGGCAAGCCCGTGGCGCGGGGGCCCTGTCAAGCGCCGCCCTCGATTCGCGTCGCCCTTGATTCGCATGCACCCTGGCCCCAACTCCGGCCCATCGGCTGCGGGCCCCTCTGGCGGGATGCTCTATGATGCGTTCCGTGATGTCGGAGCCGATGCTTTCTCTTCCTCAAGAAGCATCGACGGTCCGCACATGGAACTTCTCACCTACGAATGGCTCGGCAAGCCGGTCTGGATGTGGCTCGGCTTCCACGCCCTGGTCGCGGGTCTGCTCGCCTTCGATCTCGGGCTCCTGCACAAGGACAAGAACCACGAGATCGGCGTGAAGGAGAGCCTGCTCCTCACGGCGTTCTACTTCAGCCTCGGCCTCGTCTTCGGCGGCTGGGTGTGGTGGTACCTCGGGCCGCAGGCGGGGCAGGAATACGTCGCCGGCCTCGTGGTCGAGAAGTCGCTGTCCATGGACAACGTCTTCGTCATCGCCGTCATCCTCACGGCCCTCAACATCCCGCGCGCGGCCCAGCACCGGGTGCTGGTCTGGGGCATCCTCGCCGCCGTGCTCCTGCGCGGTCTGATGATCGGGCTCGGCGCCGCCCTGGTGCACCAGGCCGCCTGGGTGCTGTCGATCTTCGCCGCCTTCCTCATCTTCGCCGGGCTCAAGATGCTGTTCTCGAAGGAGGAGGAGCCCGGCGACATCAACGAGAACCGGGCCGTGCGCTATCTGCAAAAGGTCCTGCGCATCACGCCCGAACTGCACGGCCAGCGCTTCGTGGTGCGCAAACCCGATCCGAAGACCGGCAAGCTCGCCCTGTGGCTGACGCCGATGGCCCTGGCCCTCATCCTCGTCAACGGCGCCGACGTGATCTTCGCCGTCGACAGCGTGCCGGCGATCTTCGCCATCACCACCGACACCTTCGTGGTCTACACATCCAACATCTTCGCCATCCTGGGCCTTCGTGCGCTCTACTTCGCCCTGGCCGCGATGGTGGACCGCTTCGCCTACCTCAAGACGGCGCTCGCCTTCATCCTGATCTTCATCGGCACCAAGATCGTGGTCGCCGACACGTTCGACCTCGTCCACGTGCCGGCCTGGGTGTCGCTCGCCGTCACCGTGGTGCTGCTGGTGGCCGGCGTCAGCTACAGCCTGTGGCGCACGCGGGGCGAGATCCGCCCCGACGCTTCGGAAGCGGACAAGGCCCCGCACCACGCCTGAGGGGAGGGGGCTCTCCCCCCTCCTTCAACTCCGGCCCGGCAGGGCTGCGATGAGATCGCGCAGGGTGGTGATGGTGGAGGCGTCGGCGACCCCGTCGACCCGGGCGGGGCGGAAGTGGCGCTGGAACGCGGTGACCACCGCTCCGGTGCGGGCGTCGAAGACGCCGGTCACCGGCAGGTCGTAGCCGTAGAGGGCGAACATCGCCTGAAGCGCCTCGATGGGCTGGCCGGAATCGCCCTGGGAGAAGAAGCGCCCGTCGCGGATCGGCGTCGGCGTCACCCAATGACCGATGCCGGCCCGCGCGAGGCGGTCCCATGGGAAGTGCTCGCCGGGGTCCTCCTTGCGTTCGGGCGCGATGTCGGAATGGGCCAGCACCCGGTGGCTGGGCACGTTCCAGCGCCCGGTCAGGTCGCCGCAGAGCGCGATCACCGCCGCGATCTGCGCCTCCGGATAAGCCGGCAATCCGCCCGCATGGCCGCCGTTGACGATCTCGATGCCGAGCGACCGGGAATTGACGTCGGTGATGCCCGCCCAGGTGGCCTGCCCGGCATGCCAGGCCCGGCGGCCCTCCGGCACCATCTGCACCACGCGGCCATCCTCCAGCACCACGTAATGCGCCGAGACCTCCGCCACCGGATTGGCAAGGCGCTGCAGGGCGGCCGCCGCACTCTCCATCCCGGTGTAGTGCAGGATCAGCAGGTCGACGGGGCCGCTCCGCCGCTCGCCGTGGTTGGGCGAGGGGTGGACGGAGGTGGCGAGGGGGCTCTCGGCCGTCGGCTTCATCGCAAACCTCGCTCGGCGGCGATCCGGTCGTAGGCCGCGTTGATGGCGGCCAAGCGCCGGGTGGCGATGGTCACGGCCTCCGGCGGCAGGCCGCGCGCCATGGCCCGGTCGGGGTGATTTTCGATGGCCAGGGCGCGGTGGGCCGCCTTGAGGGCGGCGTCGTCCACCCCGTGGTCGAGCCCGAGCACCGCGTAGGGATCGTCCGACAGGCTGACGTGGCGTGCGGCGATGCGGCGGAAGGCCGGCTCGTCGAAGCCGAAGGTCTCGGCCACGGCGCGCAGGTAGCGCTCCTCGGCCTCGTGGATCGCCCCATCGGCCTTGGCGATGTGGAACAGGCCGTCGAGGACGTCCTCGAGCAGGCCCGGTTCGTCGTGGAAGGTGGTGGCGAGCTGGCGCGCATAGGCCTCGAAGCCATTGGACGTGCCCTTGGCGAGATCGAACAGGCGCTGAACCCCGGCGCGCTCGCGTTCGCCCACCTGCACCACCTGGGCGAACGCCTCGATTTCGGAGGGCGTCACCACGCCGTCGGACTTCGCCATCTTGGCGGCGAGGGCCACGAGGCCCGTGGTGAACACCACGTCGCGGGGCGTGGTGCCGAACGGAGCGCCCTCGCGGTCGACGAGGAAATGGCCGGCGACCCCGCCGACGAGACCGCCGATCGGTCCGCCGACGGCGAGGCCGAGACCCGCACCCCCGAGCTTGCCCCAGATGCCGATGCTCATCGTTGGAGACTCGGGCGGGATCTCGGAGCGGACCTCGCGGCCGGGCGCGGCAGGGCAGGGGCGGGGAGCGGGGGCATCGGCGGCCGGGCGGGAGAGGGATCGTGAGGCGCCCTTATACCGGAGGGGTCCGGCGATGCGAGGGGTGACGACAAACGAAGGAAGGGCCGGAGCGTGTGCCCCGGCCCTTCCCGAACTGCGTGGTCCGCCGCGCCCGGAGGCGCGGCATCCCATGGATGAAACTCAGCGGCAGTACACGTCGCCGTAGGCGTCGCGGTAGGTGCCGTAGGGGCAGCGCGGGGCGGTGGAGGCGCCCACGATGGCGCCGCCGGCGCCGCCGATGGCCGCACCCGCGAGCGCGCCGCCGGCCCGGCCAGTCGCCGCGCCGCCGATGGCCGCACCCGCGAGCGCACCGAGGCCGGCGCCGCCGAGGGCGCGATCCTCGGGGGTGTTGCAGGCACCGAGCGAGAGGGCGAGGGCCCCGGCGAGGGTGGCGGCGATGAGCTTCTTCATGGTGCGAGACTCCCGTAGGCGTGGTGGTGTCCGGTCTTGGGCCGGTCCGAATCGAGGCTTGAGCTTAGCTATTCCGCTCAAGGAATGCACGTCCTACGGCTAAGGTTCCCGCCGACGTGGGCTGCGGTCGAAGTTTCCGCATTCGGGCCGATGGTTCGCGGCGCTTTCCGTTCGAGCCCGAAATCCGGTAGGGGTGTGGCCTGTCCGAGAGGTTCCCATGCTGCGCGCCACCACCCTGATCCGCAAAGCCGCCGTCCGCGCCGACGCCGTCGTCGATCGCGTCACCCTCGATCATGGCGCCCGTCAGGCCCTGCCCGCGACCCTGACGGGCGTCGGTGGCCTCGGCTTCACGCCGGCGCTGGCCAAGGCGGCCGGCCTCGAGGACGGCGACGCCTTGCGGCTGGAGGACGGACGCCTGATCCTCGTGGAGGCGGCCCCCGAAGCCCTGCTGGAGGTTCGCGCCACCAACCCCGCCCGTCTGCTGCGCCTCGCCTGGCAGCTCGGCGGCAGCCACGTTCCGGCGGAGATCGCCGCGGAGGTGCTCTACGTCCCGGCTTCGGCCGCCGAACTCGTGCGCGGCCAGGGCTGCACCGGAACCCCCGTGACCCGCGCCTTCAAGCCTGAGCGCGAGGCCCACGACCACAGCCAGTGCGGACACGATCACGGCCATGATCACGCGCACGCGCATTCCCACGGCGAGGCGGGCCAAGCGCATGGGCAAACGCATGGGCAAACGCATGGGCAAACGCATGGGCAAACGCATGGGCATGACCACGGCCACAGTCATGATCACGCGCATGACCACGGCCACACTCATGATCACGCCCACCAGGATCACGGCCACGTCCACGGGCCGGACTGCAAGCACGATCACTGACCGTCCGCCGCGGTGAAGCCGCGCTCGACTCCCATGGCGATGCGATGATTTCCGACGACCTGCGCTTCTCCATCGCGCCCATGATGGATTGGACCGACCGGTACTGCCGGGCGTTCCACCGCACCCTGTCGCGGCGTGCCCGGCTCTACACCGAGATGGTCACCACCGGGGCGGTGCTGCACGGCCCGCGCGACCGCCTGCTCGGCTTTGCCGCCATGGAGCATCCCGTGGCGGTGCAACTCGGCGGCTCGAACCCGGCCGATCTCGCCGCCTCCGCGCGGATCGCCGAGGATTTCGGCTACGACGAGGTCAACCTCAACGTGGGCTGCCCGTCCGACCGGGTGCAGGACGGCCGCTTCGGCGCCTGCCTCATGCGCGAGCCCGCATTGGTGGCGGAGTGCGTCGCCGCCATGAAGGCGGCGGTCTCGGTCCCCGTCACGGTGAAGTGCCGCATCGGCGTCGACGACCAGGACACCGAGATCGCCCTCGACGCCCTCGCGGAGGCGGTGATCGCGGCCGGCATCGACGGCCTCGTGGTGCATGCCCGCAAGGCCTGGCTCCAGGGCCTGTCGCCGAAGGAGAACCGCGACGTGCCGCCACTCGACTACGATCGGGTGGCGCGGCTGAAGCGGGCGCATCCGGGGCTGCCCGTCGCCATCAACGGCGGCATCGCCACCATCGCGGACGCCAAGGCGCAGCTCGCGCATGTGGACGGCGTGATGATCGGGCGTGCCGCCTACACCGATCCGGCGATCCTCCTCGACATCGATCCGGTGCTGTTCGGAGAGGCGGCCCCAGTGGCCGACGCCTTCGCCGCCGTTGAGGCGTTCGTGCCGGTGTTGGCCGACTTCCTCCAGGACGGCGTGCGCCTGCACGGGGTGACCCGGCACATGCTCGGCCTGTTCAACGGCCGCCCCGGTGCCCGGGCCTACCGCCGGCATCTTTCGACCCGTGGCCTCGACCCGGAGGCCGGCGTCGAGATCCTTCGGGAGGCCGTCGCCCTGGTGGCGCGGGCGGAGGCCGAGCGGGATCAGGCGGCTTAGGAACCGCGCAGGATCAGCCGGTCACCGCGCACCTCGAAGCCGGACAGGCGGTCGAGGAAGCTCATGCCCAGGAGATTGTCGCGTAGGGCCCCCGGGCGGCTGACCAGGGCCGGAACCCGGCGCTCGACGATGGTGCCGACCCGCAGCGATTCGAGGAAGACCGGGGCCGCGACCGTTGTGCCGTTGGCGGTGGAGACCCGCACAGCGAACTCCGACGCCGTCGGGCGGATGCCCAGGGCTGCCGCCGTCTCGGCCGTGAGCACCACCGCGCTCGCGCCCGTGTCGAACTGGAAGCCGTGGGACTGGCCGTTGATCTCGGCGCGCACGTGGAAATCGCCGTCCGCCCGGCGGGTGATGGTCACGCTGCCGTCGGTCCCGACCACGGCGCTGCCCGGCCGGACGGCGCCCAGGATCCGCGCGCCGACGGTTCGGGCGTCGTCGCGGTAGGCGTAACCGGCGACGAGGGCGAGGGCGAGGACGCCCCAGATCAGTGCCGCGCGGAGGTTCGCCCCGAGATTGCCCCGGAACTGGTGCCAGAACCCGGCGACGATGACGGCCAGCAGGCTGCCGCTGACGGCGAGACTCGCCAACTGGTCTGGCTCCAGGCCGACGACGCTCTGATTGTCGTGCGAGAACACCAGCACGGCGAGCACGATTCCGAGGGCGACGAGCGCCAGACCGACGACGCTCATGGGGTCGCTCGGGTCGGTACGTCTCGATCCGGTGCAGCCCGGTTCGGGTAGGCCTGGCGCAGGCGCTCGGGCAGCCCGGCCATCACCGCCCGCCGCTGGGGCTCGGACAGCGACCCCCACAGGGCGATCTCGTTGCGCGTGCGCCCACACCCCTCGCACAGGCCCGAGACCGCGTCGAGCAGGCAGAGCTTGGTGCAGGGACTGGAGGGTTTCGCGGCGGCCTGAATCATCCCGGCGTTCATGCCAGCCGGTGCGCCCCGGGATCAAGCCCGGTTGGGTCCGCGCGGAGCCTCACGCCGGCACCATGGCCACGAGGCCCAGGAGGGCGGCGATCTCGGCCACCTGCTGGCAGGCGCCGATGACGTCGCCCGTCTGGCCCCCGATCCGGCGCCGGGCCAGCGCCGTCACCGCCAGGGCGCCCAGGCCGGACAGAAGCAGCATGAGCAGAACGCCGCCGACGGGCAGGCCGAGAAGTCCGCCGAGGAGCGCCAGGGTGAGGGCGAGGGCACCCGCTATCGCGACGGCGGGGCGCCCCGGCCGACCGACGCTGGCGGCGGCACCGTCGCGGCGTGCGGGGACGAGGAGCACCATCGGGGCGAGGGCGGCGGTGCGCGACAGGGCGGCGGCGAGCACGAGGGCGAGGGCCGCGCCGCTCCCCGTCCGGTCGAGGAGGGTGGCGAGCGCCCCGATCCGCAGGGCGAGGGCGAGGACGAGGGCGACGCCCCCATACGCACCGATGCGGCTGTCGCGCATGATCTCGAGACGCCGCTCCCGGGTGGTGCCGCCGCCGAACCCGTCGGCGACGTCGGCCAGACCATCCTCGTGCAGGGCGCCGGTGATCAGGACACCCGTGGCCACCGCCAGGGTCGCGGCGAGGAACGGCCCGAGGCCGAGCCCCCAGGCCGCCAGCAGCACGAGACCACCGGGCAGAGCCAGGACGAGACCGGCCAGGGGCAGCATCCGGGGCACGCGGGTGAAATCCGGAGCGGCATGCGGGTCGCCCTCGCCGGGCAGGGCCGGCACCGGCAGGCGGGAGTAGAAGCGCAGGCACGCAGCCCCGTCGTAGGCGAGGAGGGCCCCCGGGAAGGCCGGCTCGTCCCGCGCATCCTCGCCCATCGCCACGTCGTCCCGCCTTCACCGCCACCCGCCCCGCCGTTATAGCTCCGGGCACAGGCGGCCCGCCATCCCGGCGCAGCGTCCGCCACCGGATCCGCGCCATGACCCAAGGGCCATCCCCCGAGCAGACCCCGTTCGGCGACATCCGCCGGCTCCTCGACGCCCTGCCGGGCCCGGACCGGGACGCCGTCGCCATGGTGGCCGAGCGCGACGCCACCCTGACGAAGCCCGCCGGGTCCCTGGGGCGCCTGGAGCATCTCGTGAGCTGGCTCGCCGCCTGGCAGGGCAAGGGCCAGCCGAGCCTCGACCGGCCCCTGGTCTGCGTCTTCGCCGGAAGCCACGGCGTCGCGGCGCGGGGCGTCTCGGCCTATCCCACCGCGGTGAACCGCCAGATGCTCGAGAACTTCGCCGCGGGCGGCGGCGCCATCAACCAGATCTGTGCCGCCTACGGCCTCGGCTTCAAGGTGTTCGACCTCGCCATCGACCTGCCGACCGGCGACATCACCACGGAGGCCGCCTTCGACGAGAAGGCCTGCGTCGCCACCATGGCGTTCGGCATGGAGGCGGTGGCCGCCGGGACCGATTGCCTCGCGGTCGGCGAGATGGGCATCGGCAACACCACCGTGGCGGCGGCGATCTACGCCGCCCTCTACGGCGGCGAGCCCGCCCACTGGGTCGGGCGCGGCACGGGGGTGGACGAGGCGGGCCTCGCCCGCAAGGTCGCGGCGGTGGAGGCGGCCCTCGCCCACCATGCGGGCCATCTCGACGATCCCCTCGAGGTGCTGGCCCGCCTCGGCGGCCGGGAGATCGCCGCCATCGCGGGGGCGATCCTCGCCGCGCGCCTGCAGCGGGTGCCCGTGGTCCTCGACGGCTACGTCGCCACGGCGGCGGCGGCGATCCTGCACGCCCTCGACCCGTCGCTCCTCGACCATTGCCTCGCCGGTCACGTCTCGGCCGAGGGCGCCCATGCGGACGTGCTGGAACGCCTCGGCCTCGTGCCGCTCCTGGCCCTCGGGATGCGGCTCGGCGAAGGATCGGGCGCGGCCCTGGCCGTCGGCCTCCTCAAGGGCGCGCTCGCCTGCCACCGCGACATGGCGACGTTCTCCCAGGCCGGCGTGTCGGAGCGCTCGGCCGGTTAAGCGAGCAGGCGGTCGAGGCGCATCCGGGTGATCAGGGCGATCTCGTCGAGGGCGCTCGCCGCCTCGTCCACTGGGTCCCGAAGCACGCGCGTTTCGAAGATCCGAAGGATCTCGGCCCGGTCGCGGCCCCGCACGGCGACGATGAACGGGAACCCGAATCGCTCGCGGTAGGCGGCGTTCAGGCGGTCGAAGGCGTCCGCGTCGGCGGGTGGCATGCGGTCGAGGGCGGCGCTGCCCTGCTCGCTCGCCGAATCGGCCGTCATGCTGCGCGCCCGCGCCTCCGGGCCGGCGAGTTCCGGGTGACCGTCGAGGAAGGCGCTGCGCGCCGCCGCCGGGGCCGCCCACACCACGGCCATCATCGCCCCGTGCAGGTCCGCGACGCTCGCGAAGGGCCGGGCCGGGAACGCTCCCTCGGCCACCCAGGCGGCATGCTCGAACACGCCGCCCAACAGGGCTACGAAGGCCTCACGGTCGAGGTGATTCAGGGTGGCGAGGTCGGTCATGCGGCGTCAGCTTCCCCGATAGGTCGCGCAGTTGCCGGGCGTGCACAGCATCGGCACGTGATAGTGCTGCTTCACGTCGAACACCGAAAAGCGCACCACCGGGTTGTCCACGAAGATGTCGGCCTCGGTCACGCCGGGCTTGGCTTTCAGATAGGCGTCGATGTGGAATTCGAGCTGGTACTGGCCCGCCCTGGCTTCGTCGCCGGGCAGGATCGGCTTGTCCGTGCGCCCGTCCGCGTTGGTGACGACGGATTTGACGAGGCGCCACGCATCGCCCTCCCTCACCGAGAAATCGATGCGCACGCCCGGTGCCGGGCGGCCGCGATCGGCGTCGAGGACGTGTGTGGTGATGCCGGCCATGGGGTGTCGTGTCTCCGGGAGGGCGTCGCGTGTGTGGGGTCAGCTGCCGCGGTAGTAGGAATAGCCCCACGGCGTGAACAGCACCGGCAGGTGGTAGCGCTGACTCGCGTCGCGGATCACGAAGCGCACGGGCACGAGGCCGAGGAAATTCGGGCTCGGGAGGGTGGCGCCGGTCTTGGCGAAATACGCCTCGAAATGCATGAGCAGCTCGTAATGGCCGACCTTCAGGGCATCCTCCGACAGGAGCGGTTCCGACGTGCGGCCGTTGGCGGCCGTGGTGACGGTCTTGATCGGCCGGTAGGCGTCGCCCTCGCGGATGGAGAGGTCGCAGACCATGCCGGCGCCGGGCGTGCCGTGGAAATTGTCGATGGCGTGCAGGGTCAGGCGTGGCCCGAGCCCGGCCTGGGTCACCGGCGCCGTCGTCAGGGCGCCGGGCTGGGACGGGCTCGCCGGGGGCGGATTCGCCTGCGCCAGGGCACCCGGAACGGCGGCTAGGGCGACCCCGCCGATCCCAGCGCCGACGAGGCTCCGGCGCGTCAGGGCAAATCCGTCGAATTCCTGTCCGGCGACGTCACGTCGATCCGTTCTGCGTCGATCCATGGAAGGCTCCTTGGGCGGGTCCGGCTCACGCCACCGCGACGCGCGGCTCCGGTGCGGGCGTCTCCGGGGCGGGCGTCTCCGGGGCAGGCGGCTCGGGCGGGACGAAACTGAGGATGAGGACGAGGGCGATGCCCTCGACGGCGGCGACGATCCACAGGCCGGTGGAGACCGAGCCGGTGAGTTCGCGCAGGAATCCCATGGCGGCGGGCGCGCCGAAGCCCGCGAGATTGGCCACCGAATTGATCAGCGCGATGCCGGCGGCGGCGGCCGAGCCCGCTAGGAACCGGCCGGGGATCTGCCAGAACACCGGGATCGCGCTCATGGTGCCGACGATGGCCACGGTGAGGGCGACGACGGACAGGGCCGGGCTCACGGGTACCAGGAATCCGAGGAGCGCGATGGCCGTGGCGCCGACGAGGGCCGGGACGCCGCAATGCAGCCGCGCCTCGCCGGAGCGGTCGGAATGAAGGCCGTTGAGGATCATGCCGGCGCCGCCGCACAGGTAGGCGCCCGACAGGATCCAGCCGATAGTGAGCGGATCGGTGAAGCCGGCCTCCCGCACCACGCTCGGGCCGAAGAAGGTCAGCGCCGAGTTGGCGGTGACGATGCAAAAGAAGATCGCGATGCACTGCCAGACGCGGGCATCCTTCAGGGAGGCCAGGATGCGGTGCTCGCGGGGCCCGAGGGCCGCCGCGTCGCGGGCCAGATCCGCCACCACCAGGGCCCGCTGCGTGTCCGTGAGCCACAGGGCCTTCGCGGGCCGGTCGGTCAGATAGAACAGGGTGACGAGGCCGGCGAGGATCGACGGGATGCCCTCGATGAGGAACACCCACTGCCAGCCGGCCCAACCGTTCACGCCGTCCATGCCGGTCATGATCGCACCGGCGAGCGGCCCGCCGATGACGCCGGCCAGCGCCGAGGCCGACATGAACAGGCCGAACACCCGCGCGCGTCGCTCCGTCGGATACCAGTAGGTCAGGAACAGGATCACGCCCGGATAGAACCCGGCCTCGAACACGCCGAGCAGGAAGCGCAGCGCGTAGAACCCGGCCGGCGTCGTCACGAACATCATCGCCACGCAGCACGCGCCCCACAGAAAGGTGATGCGGGCGATGGTCCGGCGGGCGCCGATGTGTTCCAGGAGCAGGTTGCTCGGCACCTCGCAGAGGAAGTAGCCGAGAAAGAAGATGCCCGCGCCGATGCCGTAGACCGTCTCGCTGAACTTCAGGTCGGCGAGCATCTGCAGCTTGGCGAAACCGATGTTCACCCGGTCGATCCACGACAGGATCCACAGACCCATCAGGAACGGCAGCAGCCGCCAGGTGATCCGGCGGTAGGCCGCGTCGAGGTCGGTAGGGAGGCCGGCGTACGGGGGGAGGGCGGTCCGGGCTGTCTGGCTCATGGTCCCCGTCCCCGCGGCCCGATTCGGCCCAGCCGATCGTCGCGGCGGCATCCTTCGGGACGAAGCAACATACGGACCAGGGACGGCGCCTGGAAAGAGGAGATCCGCGCTCCGGCTCCCGTCGGGGCCTCAGGCCGCCCGCGCCGCCGAGCGTCCGCGCTTGGCGTCCGCCGTGGCCTTGTCCGAATCCTGGCTCATGAGATCCTGGATCGGCAGGTCCCCGCCCCGCAGGTCCCCGCCCCGCAGGTCCCCGCCCGGCAGGTCCAGCGCCGGGAGGGTATCCATGACCCGGCTCGCCGGGAAGGTGACCACCACCTCGGTGCCCTCGCGCGGCTTCGACTGCAGCAGGAAGTTGCCGCCGTGGAGATCGACGAGACCCTTCACGATGGGCAGGCCGAGGCCCGAGCCCTGCTCCGCCGTCTTGATGGCGAGGGACCCGCGCCCGAACGACGACATCACCGTGCCGAGCTCGTCCTCCGGAATGCCCGGTCCGCTGTCCTTCACGCTCACGTATTGCCCGCCGGACGAGGTCCAGCCGACCTTGATGGTGATCTCGCCGCCCGGCGGGGTGAACTTCACCGCGTTCGACAGGAGGTTGAGGATGATCTGGCGCAGGGCCCGCTCGTCCGCCCACAGGCGCGGCAGGCTGTCGTCGATGAACTCGTGGAAGGTCTGGCCCTTGCTGCGTGCGCGCAGGCCGACCATGTGGCGGCACTCGTCCACGGCGAAGCCGAGCTGGATCGCCTCCTCGTTGAGCTCGTAGCGCCCGGCCTCGATGCGGGAGAGATCGAGGATCTCGTTGATCAGGTTGAGGAGGTGCAGGCCGCTGTCGTGGATGTCGGCGGCGTATTCCTTGTAGGACGGCGCGACGTGGGCGCCGAACACCTCGTTCTTCATCACCTCCGAGAAGCCCAGGATGGCGTTGAGCGGCGTGCGCAGCTCGTGGCTCATGGTGGCAAGGAACCGGCTTTTCGCGAGGTTGGCTTCCTCGGCCCGGCGCCGCGCCTCGTCGGAATTGGCCTTGGCCTGCTCGAGTTCGCCGAAGATCGCGTCCTTCTCGGCCTGGGATTTCAGGGCCCCCACCGTCGAGGCGTAGACCCGCCGGGCCAGCCCCATGAAGAACACCTGCGCGCCCACCACCATGGTGACCAGCATCGCCGTGTCCATGTCGTGCGAGAACACGAGGAGCGACAGGGCGGCGATGTTGAGGGGAATGAGGGCGGCCACCGCGGCCGCCGGCAGAGTCGCGGCGAGCATCGTCGACACCGCAGCGACGATGAGGAGGCCGAACAGAACGAAGGTGCGGGCCCCCGGCGCGGTGCCGACGAGGATCATCAGGGCCCAGGACGTGCTCTGTACGGCCTCGCACACCATGAAGTAGCGCCGCCACACCGTGACGGAGACCGCCTCCGGGTCCTGCGCCAGGAAGCGCCGGGTGGCGAACATCGACAGGGCGACGGCCGCCAGGAGACAGGCCGCCCACACGGCCGCCACGGGGGGCGGCACCCAGAGGGCGGAGCCCCCCGCGATGGCGAGGCCCAGCAATGCCAGGGGAATGACCGCGCCGGCCCGGTACTGGGCATAGACGCGCACCAGCTCGTAATCGAAGGCGCGTTCCAGCCCGCTCGTCGAGGTCAGCTTCTCGCGGGCCGAGCGCATTTCGCGCGCGACCTCGCGGCGGCGCACCGCCTCCGGGGCGGCCGGGCCGCGCCCACGCTGAATCATCTCCGCTGTCAGGTCGGGCATTACCGTCTTGAGGATCGCGCGAAGGGGCGCTCGCACCCCATGGGGGACCGCGAGCATGTCGGAACACGACCCCTGCGAGACTGACCCGGATATGTTAAGAACGGCCTGCCGCGATCCGCGGCATTGTCTCGATTCCGGACGCTTCGGCGGCGTGATCGGTCGTCGGCGTGGACAAGTCCTGTGTGGTGGCGCACACGAATCGCGCCGTCAGCGGTCTAGCATCGTTCCAAATTACGAATTCGGAGCACGACCCATGGTGAAGCTGACCGTCAACGGCGTCGCCCATAGCGTCGAGGCCGATCCCGAGACCCCGCTCCTCTGGGTGCTGCGCGACCACCTCGACAAGACCGGGACCAAGTATGGCTGCGGCATCGCGCAGTGCGGCGCCTGCACGGTCCACCTCGACGGCCAGCCCGTCCGCGCCTGCCAGACCCGGATCGGCGACATCGGCGAGGGCAAGGTCACCACCATCGAGGGCGTGTCCGGCAAGGTCGCCGAGGCCGTCCGCACCGCCTGGCGCGGCCTCGACGTGGTCCAGTGCGGCTACTGCCAGTCGGGCCAGATGATGTCGGCCATCGGCCTTCTCTCGGGCAACGCGAAGCCGACGGATGCCGATATCGACGGGGCCATGGACGGAAACGTCTGCCGTTGCGGCACCTACCAGCGCATTCGCGCGGCGATCCACGAGGCGGCGCGCAGCCTCGCCTGATCGTCCCCCTGCCCGAATCCTGAAGACCCGTCCGAATTGGAGTCTGCCATGCTGAAGGTCCGTCAGGCCCTGGAGACCGTCCCCTCCCGCCGCGCCTTCCTGGGCGGGGCCACCGTCGCGACGGGGGCGATCCTGCTCGGCTTCACCCTCGGCGGCCCGCGCCAGGCCCGCGCCGCGGGCGGTCCCGACCTCACCGGCGGTCCGGCGAAACCGAACGCCTTCGTGCGGATCGCCGCCGACGACACCGTCACGGTGATGATCAAGCACCTCGACATGGGCCAGGGCAACACCACGGGCCTCGCCACCATCCTGGCCGACGAACTCGACGCGGATTGGGCCACCGTCCGCACGGCCTTCGCCCCGGCGGATGCGGCCCTCTACAGCAACCTGCTCATGGGCCCCGTGCAGGGCACGGGCGGCTCCACGGCCATCGCCAATTCCTGGCTCCAGCTGCGCCGGGCGGGTGCGGCCGCCCGCGCCATGCTGGTGGCCGCCGCCGCCGAACGCTGGAAGGTCCCGGCCGGCGAGATCACGGTCTCGAAGGGTCTGGTGCGCCACGCCGCCTCCAACCGGCAGGCCCGCTTCGGCGAGCTCGCCGAGGCGGCCGCGGCGCAGCCCGTGCCGCAGGAGCCGACCCTCAAGCGTCCGGACCAGTGGACGCTCATCGGTACCAAGGTGCCGCGCCTCGATTCGGCCGCCAAGACCGACGGCAGCGCCACCTATTCCATGGATATCCGGCGCCCCGGCCAAGTCACGGCCGTGGTGCTGCACGCGCCGCGCTTCGGCGGCGTGGTGGCGACGGTGAACAGCAAGGCGGCGCGGGCCATGCCGGGCGTCCTCGACGTGGTGACGATCCCCACCGGCGTCGCGGTGATCGCCAAGGACACGTGGTCGGCCATCAAGGGCCGCGAGGTGCTGGACGTGACCTGGGACGATTCGGGCGCCGAGACCCGCTCGTCCGACGCGATCCTGGCCGAGTACCGCGAGCGCCTCAAGAGGCCCGGCATCGTCGCCTCGGAGCGTGGCGACGCCGGCGGCGCCATCGGCAAGGCCGCGAAGGTGCTGGAGGCGGAGTTCACCTTCCCCTACCTCGCCCACGCCTCCATGGAACCCCTCAACGCCACCATCGAGCGGGCCCCGGACGGCACCTACGACGTCTTCGCCGGCTGCCAGATCCAGACCATCGAGCAGGCCGTGGTGGCCGCCACCCTCGGGGTGACCACCGACAAGGTCCGCCTCCACACCCAATGGGCCGGCGGCTCGTTCGGCCGGCGCGCGACGCCGAGCGCCGACTACTTCGCCGAGACCGCCGCCATCGTGAAGGCGACGGGGGGCAAGGCCCCGGTCCATCTCGTCTGGACCCGCGAGGACGACATGGCCGGCGGCTACTACCGGCCGATGGTGGTGCACAAGCTCAGGGCCGGCCTCGACGCCGCCGGGGCGGTGGTCGGCTGGGAACACCGCATGATCGGCAAGTCGATCATGATCGGCTCGCCCTTCGAGGCGATGCTGGTGAAGAACGGCGTCGATTCGACCTCCATCGAGGGCGCGTCCGACACGCCCTACGCGTTGCCGGCCTACCGGTTCGAGGTCAACAACGCCCGCGAGGGCGTACCGGTGCTGTGGTGGCGCTCGGTGGGCCACACCCACACGGCGCACGCCATGGAGGTGTTCATCGACGAGTTGGCTCACGCCGCCGGGGCCGATCCCGTCGCCTACCGGCTCGCGATGCTGAAGGGCGCCCCGCGCCTCTCCGGCGTCCTGACGCTCGCCGCCGAGAAGGCCGGCTGGTCGAACCGACCTTCGGGCAAGGGGCACGGATTCGGCGTCGCGGCCCACGAATCCTTCGGCTCCTATGTCGCCATGGTGGCCGACGTCACCGCCGACGAAGCCAAGCTGAAGGTCAACCGCATCGTCGCCGCTGTCGATGTCGGTATCGCCGTCAACCCGGACATCATCCGGGCCCAGGTCGAGGGTGCGGTCGGCTTCGCGCTCTCGTCGGTCCTTCGCAACCGGATCACCCTCAAGGACGGGGTGGTGCAGGAGCGCAACTTCGACACCTATGAGCCGACCCGCATGAGCGAGATGCCGGTGGTCGAGGTTCACATCATGCCGTCCACCACGGCGCCCACGGGCATCGGCGAGCCCGGCGTGCCGGTCATCGCCCCGGCGATCTCCAACGCCGTCTTCGCCGCCACGGGGCGGCGCCTGCGATCCCTGCCGCTGGATCTCGGCGGGCTCAAGGGCGTCTGACCACCGTCGTCGGAAGTCACGGGCACAAGGCCCGTGACGTCAATCATGGATTGTCAATCTCTCGCTCGTAGACCGGACGGACAACGACCGGTTTCGAGCGATCAGATGCTGTCCTGGGTTCCGTCGATCTTCAAGCGGTTTACTGGCGTTCAGCAGCCGTCCCGGCCGCGCAGCATGGACACTGCGCTCTTGCCGGCGATCCTGCGCATCGGCAACCGCACCTATGCCTGCGACATCGTCGGTCAGGTCAGCGACAAGACCCTGGTGAACCTGCGCCGGGACGTGGTCATCGGTCCGAACGAAGCCATCGACATCAAGCTCGATCGCGACCGCACCTATCGCCGGTTCAGCGTACGGTGGAAACACGGTCTCCAGATCAGCGTCCAGCCCATTACGTCCTGGGCCGCACCGAAGGCGCAGACCTCCTGAGCCGGGACCCCTCGGATTTCGTGAGCTAGGCGCGGCCGGCCGAGCCGATGAAGGTCACGCCGGATCGATCGCGAAAGCCATGCCGAGGCCCGGTCCCTGATCCGCATAATCGACGAGGGCGTAGCCGCGCTCGGCTAAGGCCGCCTCCAGGATATCGTGGTGCTTGCGGAACATCTGGCCGATGGCCAGCGGCGTCAGGCGCGGGTTGCCGCGTCGCAGTTCGTCCACGCCGACGTGCAGCGGCGCGCCGCCCCGGTCCGCGATGCGCACCAAGGCGGCGGCCAGATCCGCCGCCTTGGTCTCCGACGCCGATTTCGCCTTGAACGCCATATCGTCTCCCGTCCCGGCGCGCCTGAGGCCCCCCGCGCGGACGTGGTCCGCTCCAGGAATCCTCGCCAGAGATCCGACAACGACCTTGGACCGGGAAGGGATTCCGATCCAGGGTGCTGCCGGTCATGCACGCTAGTTGGGGTGGAACACCACCTTCACGCAGCCATCCTTCTTGTCGCGGAAGGTCTTGTACAGGTCGGGCCCGTCGGCGAGATTCGTGGAGCGGTGCGTGATCATCGACGTCATGTCGATCTTGCCCGCCTGGATCAGCTTGGTCAGCGGTTCGAGGTAGCGCTTCACGTGGGTCTGGCCGCTCTTCATGGTCAGGCCCTTCTGCACGATCATCCCCATGTTGATCGGGATCGGCCCGCCATAGACGCCCGGCACCGAGACGATGCCGCACGGGCGCACGGCCTTGATCGCCTCCATGAGGGCGTAGGGCCGCTCCGTCGAGGTGAGCTTCTCCTGGATGGTGTTGACGATGGAGGCGAGGCCATGCCCGGCGCTGGCCTCCATGCCGACGCAGTCGATGACGGCGTCGGCCCCCTCGCCCTTGCTGATCTCCTTGATGCGCTCGAACACGTCGTCGTTGGCGTAGTCGATGATGTCGGTGGCCCCGTAGGTCCGGGCGAGGGCGAGGCGCTCCGGCACCGTGTCGATGGCGATGATGCGCTCGGCGCCCATGATCTTGGCCGACTGGATCGCGAACAGGCCCACCGGACCGGCACCCCAAACGGCGATGATCTCGCCGCCCCTGATCTCGCAATGCTCGGCGCCCTGCCAGCCTGTGGGCAGGATATCGGTGAGGAACAGGAGCGATTCGTCGTCGACGCCCTCCGGCGCCAGCATGGGGGCGACGTCCGCCATGGGCACCCGGACGTACTCGGCCTGGCCGCCGGAATAGCCGCCGGTGAGGTGCGAGTAGCCGAACAGGCCGGCGGTGGGGTAACCGAACTGGGCCGCCGCCATGGCGCCGTTACGGTTCGAGCGCTGGCACACCGAGTAATTGCCGAGGCGGCACTGGCGGCACTCGCCGCAATTGATGTTGAACGGCACGACGATACGGTCGCCCTTTTTGAACTTGGTGAAGCCGGCGCCGACCTCGACGACCTCACCCATGAACTCGTGGCCCAGCACGTCGCCGCTCTCCATGGTCGGCATCTGGCCGTCCATGAGGTGGAGGTCCGAGCCGCAGATGGCGCACGAGGTCACCTTGATGATGACGTCGCGTGTGTCCTCGATCCTCGGGTCCGGCACCGTATCGCACCGGATGTCGCCCTTGCCATGCCAACACAGTGCCTTCATCCGGAACGTCCTCTGCGATGTCGCGTGGCAGTCCGAGCGATCCGATCCCAGAGATTCAGATCGAAATCTTGATCCGATCGGTCGGCCACTACCGATGATGCTTCGATACCGGATTCAAGACGCTTGGCCGGGGATATGTTCCGATTTTCAGGTCCGCAGGAACGTCGCAAGATCGTTCGGCCGGTGCTCGCCTTGAATCCGCGCGAGCGCCCGCGGTCCACCCTCTCGGGACCCTGATGGTCGGCTCCGGGATCGCCGCCGCGGCCGGATCACCGACCCTCATCCGCAGCTGCCACCTCGGCATCGGCAGAGTTCGGCATCGGCGGGAGTGAGGGAAATCGGTTCGATGCGTCGTTCGCCATCGGCCCAGGCCGGAAGCAGTCGTCTCGGCCCTGTCCAGGGCCGAGGCGCGCCCCTATCTCCGGACCATCATGCAACCTGTTCCGGATTTCGACGCGACGGCCGCGTCCCTGCGCGCCTGCCGGATCTGCCGCGACGCGCCGGTCTATGGGCCGCCCTTGCCCCAGGAGCCGCGCCCCATCGTCCAGGGCCGTTCCAGCGCGCGCCTCTGCATCGCCAGCCAGGCGCCGGGCAACCGGGCCGACAAGAGCGGCGTCCCGTTCATGGACCCCTCCGGGATTCGCCTGCGCGACTGGCTCGGCCTCGACGAGGCCGCGTTCTACGATGCGTCGCGCCTCGCCATCGTGCCCATGGGTGCGTGCTTTCCGGGCTACGACGCCAAGGGTGGGGACCGCCCGCCCCGGCGCGAATGCGCCGAGCGCTGGCGGGCCGAGCTGTTCGCGGGGCTGCCCAACCTCGACCTGATCCTCGTCATCGGCCAGTATGCGCAGGTGTGGCACCTCGGGCGGTCGAAGGGCGGGCTCACCGAGACCGTCCGGGGCTGGCGCGCCGTCCTGGCGGCCCCGCGCCGGCCGCGCGTGCTGCCCCTGCCGCACCCGTCCTGGCGCAACAGCGGCTGGCTGAAGGCCAATCCGTGGTTCGAGGCCGAGCTGCTGCCGGTTCTGCGGGCGGAGGTGGCCGCCGCGATGGCGCCGCGTTGACACCGGGCTCCCGACGCGGGATGGCCGCCCGACGCTTCCAGGCCGAAGGACCCGACGATGCCCGCCATGCTCGATCCGCGCGACCGCCTCATCGTCGCCCTCGACGTCGCGACGGTGGCTGAGGCGGAAGCACTGGTGGAGCGCATCGGCGACGCCGCGACCTTCTACAAGATCGGCTACCGCCTCGCCTATGCGGGCGGGCTCGCCCTGGTGCCCCGTCTCGCCGCCGCCGGCCTCAAGGTGTTCCTCGACCTGAAGCTCCACGACATCGGCAACACCGTGGAGGAGGGCGTGCGGG
The DNA here is from genome assembly GCF_001422775.1 of Methylobacterium sp. Leaf87. Taxonomy (NCBI): domain Bacteria; kingdom Pseudomonadati; phylum Pseudomonadota; class Alphaproteobacteria; order Hyphomicrobiales; family Methylobacteriaceae; genus Methylobacterium; species Methylobacterium sp. Leaf87. The sequence continues at coordinate 308,682 of NZ_LMMI01000012.1, forward strand.
CGCTGTCCGACCTCGGGCCGACCTTCCTCACGGTGCATGCCTATCCGCAGACCATGCGGGCGGCGGTGCGGGGACGCGGCACCGGCGGCCTGCGAATCCTGGCCGTCACTGTGCTGACCTCCTACGACGAGGCCGATGCGCAGGAGGCCGGCTACGCGCTGCCCATCGCCGACCTCGTGGCGCAGCGCGCACGCCAGGCAGACGAGGCCGGGATCGACGGCATCGTCTGCAGCGCCGTCGAGGCGGTCTCTGTCCGGGGCGTGGTCGGGCCTTCGCGCCTCATCGTCACCCCCGGCATCCGCCCGGCCGACAGCGGCCTCGGCGACCAGAAGCGGGTGATGACGCCCGGCGAGGCCCGACGCGCCGGTATCGACCATGTGGTGGTCGGGCGCCCGATCACTGGCGCCGCCGATCCCCGCGCCGTCGCGCAGGCCATCGTCGCCGACATGGCGTGATGCGGGATCAGGCGGGCGCGCGCAGGCTTCTCAGCAGAAAGGCGATCATCGCCTCGACGGGGGGAACCCCGGCATCGGGGTAGCGACTGACGAGGGTGGGATGGCAGTAGCGCAGCACCGCCGTATGCAGGCAGGCGGCGGCGGTCGCTGGATCGTCCACCGCGAATTCACCCGCCGTGATCCCGTCGCGCACCAGGGTCTCGATCATCGAGCCGATCCGCTCGATATGGTGGGCGCAGACATCCCAGCTTTCGGCGACGGCGGCCTCGACCATCTCGTGCATGCGCGGGTTGGCGTCGCAGCGCTCGACGCAGGCCCGGTGCAGGACCAGAATCACGCTCGTGAGCCGTGCGCTTGCACTTTGCCCGGGCCCCTGCGCCGCGATGGCCACGCGCTGCTCGGTCTCGTCCATGAGACGCTTGATCACGGCCTCGTGGATCGCCTTCTTCGAATCGAAGAAACGATACACGTTGGCCGGACTCATCCGTAGGGCGCGCGCGATGTCGGCGACGGTGGTCTTCTGGTAGCCGATCTCCCGGAACGCCTTTTCGGCGGTTTCCAGAATGCGGCACCGGGTCATCGGCGCCGCTTCGTGCGGAAGAGCGAGGTCGTCGGGGAGGGCGGTCACGGGTGCCGCTGCGGTGGTCATGGCATCACGCTAGGGGGCGGCCCAGGCAAGGTCAAAGGCTCAAAGAGCCCTCGACGCACGTGACGCGGGGAGTGTGCCTTACGAGCCGAACTGCGATCCGAGCTGCTCCAGATATTCGGCCAGATCGACTCCGCCGACGCGCTTGCCGTAATCGAACCGCATGCCCTGCTGAATGTCGACACTGCTCGACTTGGTCGTCAGGGTAAAAGGCTTGACGCAGATCCAGGCGCCGTCGTGGCGATGTTGGAAGAAATTCAGGATCTCGTGCTTGGCCATGGCCGGGTTCCCCTCTGTCTGGGGAATCAACGGCCATCAACCGCAACGGTTCACTCGAGGCCCGAATTTCGACATGTTTCGAAAAAAGGTGGCCGATGCGGTCGCGTTCCTGACCGTCGTTCACACGGATCGGAGCGGCGTCACCCGAATCATCTCGGCTCGCCCTGCCTCGCAACGGGAAAGGAAACGCTATGATGAAGCGCTACGCGCGTCCGATGATGCCCGATGAGATCGCGGCCGTACCGGACGCCGAGATCGATTTCAGCGATGTGCCGGAACTCGATGAGGCGTTCTGGACAAACGCCAAGCTCGTCGAGCCGGATCGGACGCAATCCGTCACGCTCCGGGTCAAGACATCGGTCCTCAATGCCTACGAGCAGCAGGGGCGAGGCTACCAGACGCGCATGAACGCCGTTCTGGAAAGCTATGCCCGTGCGACGCTCAAACATGAGTGAGGGAGCGAGACATCCCCGCTCCCTCGCCGCAACTCAGGCCGCGCTCTTCAGCGGGCCGATCTTCTCGTGGAAATCCGGGCCGTTGACCGTCTTCGTCACGTAGCCGTCGCGGATGAGGTAGTCGCCGAAGCGCTCGCCGGGCTGCTTGTTCTTTGCGTAGGCCGCGAACAGGGGATCGAGGATCGTCTTGATCTCGGAGGCGGTGACGTCCTCGCCGTAGAGCTTGCCCAGGCGCGAGCCGTCGAAGGCCGCCCCGAGATAGAGGTGGTAGCGCTCGGGACCGCGACCCACGAGACCGATCTCGGCGATGAACGGCCGGGCGCAGCCGTTGGGGCAGCCGGTCATCCGGATGGTGATCTCGTCGTCCTGCAATCCGTGGGACGCGAGGCTGGTCTCGAGCTCGGTCATCAGGTCGGGCAGGTAGCGCTCGCTCTCGGCCAGCGCGAGGCCGCAGGTCGGCAGCGCCACGCAGGCCATGGAGTTGCGGCGGAGTGCGCTCGCACCCTTCATCATGCCGTGCTGGTCGACCAGGGCCTCGATCTCGGCACGCTTCTCGGACGGCACGTTGGCGATGATGACGTTCTGGTTGCCGGTGAGGCGGAAGTCGCCCTCGTGAATCTCGGCGATGCGGCGCAGGCCCGTGAGCAGCTGCGGGCCGTTCTCGTAATCCTTGATCCGCCCGGAAGCGACGTAGAGCGTCAGGTGGTGGCGGCCGTCGTCGCCCTCGGTCCAGCCGTAGCGGTCGCCGTTGCCCGTGAAGGTGAAGGGCTTCGGGTCGGCCAGCGGCTTGCCGACGCGCTTCTCCACCTCGGCCCGGAAGGCGGCCAGCCCGTAGCGCTCGATGGTGTACTTCAGGCGGGCGTTCTTGCGGACCTTGCGGTTGCCCCAGTCGCGCTGCACCGTCATCACGGCCTCGGCCGCCTTCAGGGCGTCCTCGGGCGCGACGAAGCACATCACGTCGGCGGTGCGCGGGAACGTGTCGGTCTCGCCGTGGGTCATGCCCATGCCGCCGCCGACCGTGACGTTCCAGCCCGTGACCTTCCCCTTCTTGTCGAGGATCGCGATGAAGCCGAGGTCGTGGGCGAAGATGTCGACCTCGTTCGAGGGCGGCACCGCGATCACGGTCTTGAACTTCCGTGGCAAGTAGGTCTTGCCGTAGACGGGTTCGATCTCGGCCGCGTCCTCGCCGCCGACCACGCGCTCGCCGTCGAGCCAGATCTCGCGCCAGGCGCTGGTCTTCGGCAGCAGGGAATCCGAGATGTTCTTGGCGAGATCGTACGCGACCTTGTGGGCGCCCGACTGCGCCGGGTTCGTCGCCGACATGACGTTGCGGTTGACGTCGCCGCAGGCCGCGATGGTGTCGAGCAGCGTCGCGTCGATGGCCGCCATCGTGCGCTTGAGGTTCGACTTGATGACCCCGTGATACTGGAAGGTCTGGCGCGTCGTCGCCCGCAAGGCCCCGCCCGCATAGACCGTGGCGATCTCGTCCAGCGCCAGCCACTGCTTCGGTGTGACGACGCCACCGGCGATGCGCAGGCGGATCATGAAGCTGAAGGCCTTCTCGAGCTTCTTCTTGGTCCGTTCCGCGCGGATGTCGCGGTCGTCCTGCATGTACATCCCGTGGAACTTCACGAGCTGACCGTCATCCTCCGAGATGGCGCCGGTGGCGTGCTTCAGGAGCCCGTCGGCCAGGGTCCCGCGCAGGTAGCCGGACGCGATCTTGAGGTGCTCGTTGTGCGCGAGGCCGGCCAACCGGGCGGCTTCCGCCTCGGTGATGGGACGGTCGGTCGGCGGGGTCTCGTAGAGGCGGGGAGGGGTCTGCTCGGCCATGGCGGAATTCCGATACAATCAGTGTCGATCGCGAGGCTCGCATCGCTCGCGGATCGCTCAGTGGAGTCGTGCTCTCGGATGCTGTCCGCCGCGTCATTCCAGGGCGCCGTAGGCGAACCCGGAATCCAAAAAACACAAGTCGCGGTTCAGTCGGCTCCGTCGGCGGTTCTGGGTTCCGGGCTCGCTATCGCGCCCGGAACGACGGTGTGATCCTCAGTAGACGTCCTGCTGGTAGCGGTGGGCGCGCTCCAGGGCCGCGACCGCCGCCTCGGCATCGGCCGGGGTGAGGGCCTTCACTTGCTGATAGGCGCGCACGACGGCGCTGCGCACGTCCTTGGCCATCCGGTTGGCGTCGCCGCAGACGTAGAAGCTGGCGCCGCCGTCGAGCCACGCCACCAACTCCTTGGCGTGATGGTCGATGCGGTCCTGGACGTAGATCTTCTCCGGCTGGTCGCGGGAGAAGGCCACGTCGATCTGCGTGAGCGACCCGTCTTCGAGGGCGTCCTGCCATTCGAGCTGATAGAGGAAGTCGTGGGTGAAGTGGCGGTCGCCGAAGAACAGCCACGAGCGTCCGGGAGCTTCCACGGCGCGGCGCTCCTGCACGAAGGCGCGGAACGGCGCCACGCCGGTGCCGGGGCCGACCATGATGATGTCGGTGGCGGGGTCCTGCGGCAGGCGGAAGTGGCGGTTCGGCTTCAGCTTCACCCGCAGCTTGGCGCCGTTCTTCACCCGGTCGGCCACGTGGGTCGAGGCGACGCCGGAGCGGGCCCGGCCATGGGTCTCGTAGCGCACGGCGGCGATGACGAGGTGGACCTCGTCGCCGACTTCCTTGCGCGATGAGGCGATGGAGTAGGCGCGCGGCGGCAGGGGCCGGGTGATGGTGCTGAGGTGTTCGGCCGTCACCTTAGCCGGGAAGCTCTGGATGAGGTCGATGAGGTGGCGGCCCTCGATCCAGGCCTTGGCTTCGCCGCTGTCGATGAGCTTCTGCGCCTCGGCATGGCCCGTGGCCTTGGCGAAGCGCTCCACCGTGGTGGCCGACAGGGTGGTGATGTCGCGCTCGGCGAGCAGCGCCCGTCGCAGGGCGTCGTCGCCGGAGAGCCCCGTCGCGGTCAGGATCTCGTCCACGAGGGCGGGGTCGTTCTCGGGGTAGATCTCGAGGCTGTCGCCCGGCTCGTAGGCCGGCGCGCCGTCCTCGAATTCGAGGGCGATGTGGATCGTCTCCTTGTCGGAGCGCGACGAGTTCAGGTTCACGTGGTCGACGACCTCGACCACCCGGGGCTCGCGGCTCGGCTCGGCCTCCTCGTCGTCCTCGGCGGCGCGGGCGGCGAAGTCGACGGCCACAACGTTGTCGGCGCTCGGCGCCGGGGCCAGGGCCTTGAGGGTGTTCTTGATCCACTCGGCGGCCGGCTTGTCGAAGTCGAGGTCGAGGTCGGCGCGCTCGTATGCGCGCTTGGCGCCGAGCGCCTCGAAGCGGGCATCAAGCGCCTTCCCGATGGCGCAGAACTCCGCGTAGGAGGTGTCGCCGAGCGCCAGCACGGCGAAATCGATGCCGTCGAGGCGCGGCGCGCCGTCCCCCATGAGTTCGCCGTAGGCCCGCATGGCCCGGGCCGGGGGCTCGCCCTCGCCCCAGGTCGCCGCGATGGCCACCACGTGCTTCTCGCCCGCGAGCGACGCCACGTCGAGATCGAAGAAATCCACGATCTTGGGCTTGAACCCGTTCTTGCGGGCGAGTTTGGCGACATCGCTCGCGAGCTTCTCCGAATTGCCGGATTCGCTGGCGAACAGGATGGTCAGGGGCTCGGCCGCCTTCGGGGGGGCGGCGGGCGCGGCGGCGGCGGGCTGGCCGCCCGCGGCGTCGAGGCCTGCGAGGAAGCCGGCGAGCCAGGCCCGCTGGATCGGGGTCGCGGCGCCCAGGACGGCGTCGAGGCTCGCCCGTTCCTTGTCTTCGAACGGGGCCGTGCGGGGGAGGATCGCGTGTCGTGCCATTGGGAAAGCCATGTCGTCCTGAGCGGCCGCGCTGCCAACGGAATGTCCGTTTTACAGAACGACGTCACGGTAGAAGGAGCTGCCTGCGGTTGCGCCGCAAAACAGAAGTTCGTTCTCTTGTGCCTATTCCCCCGCAACCACCGACAGCGTCGGCATGAAGCGTCCGCTGGCCGGTGGAGCCGGCAGGGGCAGGGCGGTGGTGGACTTCACCTTCTCCATGGCGAAGCGCGATGTCACGTTCTTCAACGGCAGCGTCGCGATGAGATGCTTATAGAAGGTGTCGTAGGCGCGCATATCGGCCACGACGACGCGCAGCATGTAGTCCACATCCCCGGCCATGCGGTAGAATTCCAGCACCTCCGGCATGGCCGAGACGGTCTCGGCGAAGCGCTCCAGCCACTCGCGGGAATGGTCTGCGGTCTCGATGGAGACGAACACCGTCAGGCCGAGGCCGAGTTTCACGGGATCGAGCACGGCGACGCGCCGGTCGATGACCCCATCGGCCTCCAGGCGCTGGATGCGCTTCCAGCACGGGGTCTGCGACAGGCCGACCCGCTCGCCGATGGTGGCGATGGAGAGCGTGGCGTCGTGCTGCAACAGCCCGAGGATCTTCAGATCGATCGCATCCAAGGTGGCCTCGTGTCGGTTCCGGGATCGGCGCGGCGTGCGGACGAGCACGGCGCACGACCCTTATGAGAAGGATCTTTCCTTGTCAGGCAACCATGACGGGATCGGGCCGTTGGCCGATCGCACCGCCCACAGGGCCGGGATGTCCGGCACGCAGGCTGTGATGCCTTGACAGCGTTCGTTATAGCGAACATTTCAATCGTCAGACAAGCGGACATTCCGAACACCGTCATGAGCTTTCCCCTGGAACACGCGGCGCGCGCCCTCGCCGACGGCATGGCCGGCCTCGACCTCAAGGGCCGCATCGCCCTCATCGAGGCGACGGTACCGGGCCGCCTCGTCTTCACCACGAGCCTCGGCATCGAGGATCAGGCCCTGACGCACGCGCTGGCGATGAACAAGGGTCGTACCGAGATCGTCACCCTCGACACCGGCCGGCTCTACCCCGAGACCTACGACACCTGGACCGAGACCGAATCGGCCTACGGCATCCGCATCCAGGCCTACGCGCCGGAGCGCGAGGCCGAGGAGCGCTTCGTGCGGGAGGAGGGGATCAACGGCTTTCGCCAGTCGGTGTCCGCGCGGCAGGCCTGCTGCGGCTTCCGCAAAGTCGAGCCCCTGGGGCGGGCGCTCGCGGGCGCCGCCGGCTGGCTGACGGGCCTGCGCGCCGGGCAATCGGCGAACCGGGCCGACACGCCGCTGGCCGAAGCCGACGAAGCGCGCGGCCTCATCAAGATCAACCCGCTCGCCGACTGGAGCCGGGCGAATGTCGAGCGCTTCGTCTCCGACAACTACATCCCCTACAACGTCCTGCACGACCGCGGCTTTCCCTCCATCGGCTGCGCCCCCTGCACCCGCGCCATCAAGGTCGGCGAGGACGAGCGTGCCGGCCGCTGGTGGTGGGAGCAGGCCTCGAAGAAGGAATGCGGTTTGCACATCCACGCCCCAGAGGCCGACGTTCAGCCTGGCCAGGAGCCGGCGGCATTCGAAACCCCGACCCACACGAACGCCCCGGAGATGGCCCGATGAGCGCCGCCCTCGCAGCCACCCGCGCCGAGCGCCTCACCCACCTGCAGCGCCTGGAGGCCGAGAGCATCCACATCATGCGGGAGACCGTCGCCGAGACGGAGAACCCGGTGATGCTCTACTCCATCGGCAAGGATTCCTCGGTGCTGCTGCACCTGGCCCTGAAGGCGTTCGCGCCCGGCCGCCTGCCGTTTCCCCTGATGCACATCGACACGACGTGGAAGTTCAAGGAGATGATCGCGTTTCGCGATCAGCGGGCCAAGGATCTGGGGCTCGACCTCATCGTCCACACGAATCAGGAGGGTCTGGCGCGCGGCGTCGGTCCCATCAGCCACGGGTCGGAAGTCCACACCGACGTGATGAAGACGCAAGGGCTGCGGCAGGCGCTCGACAAGCATAAGTTCGACGCGGCCTTCGGCGGCGCGCGCCGCGACGAGGAGGCGAGCCGGGCCAAGGAGCGCATCTTCTCGCTCCGTACGGCCCAGCACCGCTGGGACCCCAAGCGCCAGCGCGCCGAGCCGTGGCACGTCTACAACCTGCGCAAGAAGCGCGGCGAGTCCCTGCGGGTGTTCCCGATCTCGAATTGGACCGAGCTCGACGTCTGGCTCTACATCGAGCAGGAAAACATCCCGATCGTGCCGCTCTACTTCGCCAAGCCCCGCCCGGTGGTGGAGCGCGACGGCCAGCTCATCCTCGTCGACGACGACCGCCTGCCCCTCGAGCCCGGCGAGACCCCGAAGGACATCTCCGTCCGCTTCCGGACGCTCGGGGATTATCCTCTCACGGGCGCCGTCGAGAGCGACGCCGCGACCCTGCCCGAGATCATCGGCGAAACCCTGGCCGCCCGCACCTCGGAACGCCAGGGCCGGGTCATCGACAAGGACGGGTCCGGCGCCATGGAGCGCAAGAAGCAGGAGGGCTATTTCTAAGATGACCATCCATCAATCGCCCGAGGCCTTCGGCTATGACAGCTTCCTCGCCGCCCATCAGAGCAAGGAGGTGCTGCGCTTCATCACCTGCGGCTCGGTGGACGACGGCAAGTCGACCCTGATCGGCCGGCTCCTGCACGACACCAAGCAGATCTTCGACGATCAGGTCACCGCCCTGCAGCGCGATTCGCGCAAGCACGGGACGCAAGGGGCCGAGATCGACCTCGCGCTCCTCGTCGACGGTCTCCAGGCCGAGCGCGAGCAGGGCATCACCATCGACGTCGCCTACCGGTTCTTCTCCACCGACAAGCGCTCGTTCATCGTCGCCGACACCCCCGGCCACGAGCAGTACACCCGCAACATGGCCACCGGCGCTTCCACGGCGGACGTGGCCGTGATCCTCGTCGATGCGCGTCAGGGTCTGACCCGGCAGACGCGCCGCCACGCGCTCCTCGTCTCGCTGCTGGGCATCAAGCGGGTCGCCCTCGCCGTCAACAAGATGGACCTCGTCGGCTGGTCGCAGGACAAGTTCGCGGCCATCACTCAGGCGTTCGACGCCTTCGCGGCACCCCTCGGCTTCACCGAAGTCCGGGCGATTCCGCTCTCGGCCAAGAACGGCGACAACGTCGTGCTGCCGGGCGCCGCCGTGCCCTGGTACACGGGCACGCCGCTGCTGCAGTACCTCGAAGAGGTGCCCGTGCGCGTCGAGGAGCAGGCGGCGCCGTTCCGCATGGCGGTGCAGTGGGTCAACCGGCCGAACTCCGAGTTCCGGGGCTTCGCCGGCCTCATCGCCAGCGGCCGCGTCGCCCCCGGCGACAGCGTCGTCATCGCACCCTCGAACCGCACCTCCACCATCGCCCGGATCTACACCGCCGACGGTGACCTGCCGCACGCGGTGGAGGGCCAGTCCGTGACCCTCGTGCTGGCCGACGAGGTCGATGCCTCGCGCGGCGCCGTCATCGCGGCGGCCTCCGCGCCGATCCGCGTCACCGACAGTCTCGGCGCCCGCCTGTTCTGGGCCGCCGAGACCGAGCTGAACCAGGGCGCGACCCTGCTCGCCAAGATCGGCACCGTCACGGTCAACGCCGTGGTCAGCACCATCCGCAGCCGCCTCGATCCCGAGACGGGGCAGGCCGAGCCCGTGACCCGGCTCGTCGCCAACGACATCGGCGACGTGACCCTGACCCTCGACCGGCCGGTGCCGGTGGACGCCTACGCGCAGAACCGCGACACCGGCGGCTTCATCCTCATCGACCGCGAGACCACGGACACGGCGGCGTTGGGTCTCGTCCAGGCGGCGTCCTCCGCCCCGAAGCCGGCGGAGACCAACGTCGCCGAATCCGAGCCCTTCGAACCCGTCAAGTCCGGCGGCCTGCTCTCCGGCATCAAGCGCCTGTTCGGCGGCTGATCCTTCGGCCCGACCCGCCCTCGCGCCGCCGTCCCCTTGCGGGGGCGGCGGCGTTGTCGTGTCGGAGGGTGACGGGCGCGGCGGCGATGTGCGAAACGGCTGACCCCGTCGTCCATCAAAGGATCGGTTTGTAGGAAAAATGGCGAAATTTCACTTCGTCGAGGATTACGAGCGCTACGTCGCCGACCTGATTCGGCAGCATCCCATCGACACGGCCATGAGTCTGGCGGTCGGCGGCTCGTACGCGAGCGTCGGCGCCATCGAGTGCGAGATCCTGCTGCACGCCGGCCTGGCGCCCGGCATGGCGGTGGTCGATCTCGGCTGTGGCAGCGGACGCCTCGCCGTGGCCCTCGCAGACCGGATCGCGGTCGGCTATCTCGGCCTCGACGTGGTGCCGGCCCTCCTCGACTACGCGCGGTCGCGAACGCCGCGGGCCTACAGGTTCGTCCTCAACCGCGCCCTGTCCCTGCCCGTCGAGGCGGCGTCGGTGGATGTGCTGTGCGCCTTCAGCGTGTTCACCCACCTTCTGCACGCCGAGACCTACCTCTACCTCGAGGATGCCCACCGGGCCCTGCGTCCCGGCGGCCGCGTGGTGCTCTCGTTCCTCGAATTCGCCATCCCCGACCATTGGGCGGTGTTCGACAAGACCGTGCAGGCCCAACGCGCCAGCACGGTGCCCCACCTCAACCAGTTCATCGAGCGCAACCAGATCACCGTCTGGTCCCAGCGCCTCGGCTATGCGCACGTGGCGATCATCGACGGCAACACCGCGCCCTGGCCTTCGGGCGAGCCGCTCGGGCAGTCCATCGCGATTCTCACCAAGGGGTGAAACTTCGAGCCCCTTGCAGTTCCCGACGTTGTCGTCAGGCCGGCTGAGCGTCTTCTGCGGACGCGCTGTCGAGGCGGATATGCAACGTGGCACCCGTCGCGTCGGCGAAGCGGCGGAGCGAGGTTGTTGTGGGGGCGGATTTCCCACTCTCCCACCGGGCGACCATGGCCTGGGACGTGCCGATACTCTGGGCGACTTCCGCCTGGGAGAGGCGCGCGCGATGACGGGCCTCGGCCATGGCGAATGCCAAGTCCATCACCGGCGATACTGCGTCCCGCGCGGCCCGGTAGTCCGGCTCGGCATTCCACCGTTCGCGGACGGTCTTGAACGGAATCGCCATCACACCACGCCTTTCGCTCGCTCTTCGGCCAGATCCAGCCACCGCTCGGTGTTTTCCGGGTCTTCTTCATGAAAGCGGCCACGATCACGACGCGCTTGCCAGTCCGCGAGAACGCCCTCGTCGAGGACATCGACTGTCCAGCTCATGCCCATGAACTTCTATCAAAAATGGCATTGCGCAATGCGGTCCCGGTGAACTTGCCCCGCTTTCGAACGGCGACTACGGTCCCGCCCGTCCGAAAACCGCGCAAAACTACCGGAGTTCTCCCATGGGCTTTCTCGCCGACGCCCTGTCGCGTGTGAAACCGTCCGCGACCATCGCGATGACGCAGAAGGCGCGCGAACTCAAAGCCGGCGGGATGGATGTCATCAGCCTGTCCGTGGGCGAGCCGGATTTCGACACGCCCCAGCACATCAAGGATGCGGCCGTGGCGGCCATCGCGCGCGGCGAGACCAAGTATACGCCCGTCTCCGGCATCGTGCCCCTGCGCGAGGCCATCGTGACGAAGTTCAAGCGCGAGAACGGCCTCGACTACAAGGCGTCGCAGACCATCGTCGGCACCGGCGGCAAGCACGTGATCTACAACGCCCTGCTCGCCACCCTGAACCCCGGCGACGAGGTGGTGATTCCGCGTCCCTACTGGGTCTCGTACCCCGAGATGGTGGTCCTGTGCGGCGGCACGCCGGTCTTCGCCGAGACCACCATGGAACACGACTTCAAGCTCCAGCCGGAGGAGCTGGAGCGGGTGATCACCCCGAGAACGAAGTGGATCATCCTCAACTCGCCGTCGAACCCCTCGGGGGCGGCCTATGCGCGGGACGAGATGAAGCGGATCACCGACGTGCTCCTGCGCCATCCCCAGGTCTGGGTCCTTACCGACGACATGTACGAGCACCTCTGCTACGGCGATTTCGAATTCGTCACCCCGGCCCAGGTCGAGCCGAATCTCTACGAGCGCACGCTCACCATGAACGGCGTCTCGAAGGCCTACGCCATGACCGGCTGGCGCATCGGCTACGCCGCCGGCCCGGAAAAACTCATCAAGGCCATGGATTTCGTCCAGGGTCAGCAGACCTCGGGCGCCTGCTCGATCTCGCAATGGGCGGCGGTGGCGGCCCTCGACGGGCCGCAGGCGCACCTCGCCGAGTTTCGCACGGCGTTCCAGGCGCGCCGCGACCTCGTGGTGTCGATGCTGAACCAGACCCAGGGGTTGAAGTGCCCGACGCCCGAGGGTGCGTTCTACGTCTATCCCTCCTGCGCCGAGGCGATCGGGCGCAGGGCGCCGTCCGGCAAGGTCATCGAGACCGACGAGGACTTCGTGGTCGAGCTGCTCCAGGCTGAGGGCGTCGCCGCCGTCCACGGCTCGGCCTTCGGCCTCGGGCCGAACCTGCGCATCTCCTATGCGACCTCGAACGCCGCCCTGGAAGAGGCGTGCACCCGCATCCAGCGGTTCTGCGGTTCGTTGCGGTAACCATCGTCGGTCGACCCGCGCCCGGGGCTCCTGCGGCGCGGGGACCAATTGCCGGCTCCCGGCCCGGCGCCTACATCGACACTCCCTGCCGCCGATGCGTTCGATGGTTTCGCGGACCCGCTCGGGCCTCGCATGGTGGCGGGGCCTGTCGTGACGGGGCGGTGCGGACCAGTTCTCTGCACCGTTCCTGTGAGGCCTAGTGGGCCGGGTTGCGGCAGGCGTGTCACGGATGCGGGGAACAGGAACCGCGGCCGTGGCGCAAGGCCCACCCTTTTCACCGCGTCCCGCTCCGTCCGTTGCTGCCCGTCCGGTGTTTGGCCGCCGGGACCGTGTGCGGCCCGATCCGGGACGGTGAGCCGGGTTGGACGGGGCCGTTCGTTAACGCTCGTGGGTGAAGATGCTCCAAGGCCGGGGAACCGGTCGCGTGCCACCGCGTAGCTTCGGGCCTGACCACAATGAGACGCCTCCTCACGGGTGGCATCAAGGCGATCCTCGCCATCGCCGCGCTCTCCACCGCCGCCCATTGGACCATGCGCCTGCAGCGCGAGCCCGCGCCCCGGCCCGTGGCGGCGCTTCCCGATCCGGTGACCACCGGCTCAATCGACGCGCGAAAGCCCGTCGCGGGCCCGGCCGCCGCGTCGGCGGACGTGACCCGCGGTCTCGACCAGCGCCGCCTGTCGGAACTGTTCGCCGGCACCGCACCCGAAAAGGCCAAGGTGCAGAAGGCCGCCGTCAAACGCTGACGGGACTTCCGCAGGGGCGCGCCGCTGCGACCGCGACGACCACGTTTCCGGAACCCTCCGCCCGGGGCATGTGTTGGTCAGCGCATTCCCATCGCAGGAGAGTCCGCATGGCCAACCCCGGCCTACCGATCCCCGAACCCTTGCCCGGCGGCATTCCGGGCGACCTGCCGGCGCCCCCGCCGCCCGACGAGCAGCCGGATATCGGCCCCACCGGTCCGCGTACGCCCTATCCGGTCAACGATCCGGGCATCGACGAGCCGACGGGTCCGGGGTCCGAGCCGGATTACCTGCCCGGTGGCCCGACCGATCCCGGCGTCCGGATGTAACCGTCCGCTCAATGATCCCCGTGCGAGGCACGCACGTCGCGCGGGGCACTGAGGATTTCCGAGAGGCTCGTCACCACGTGGCGGGCCTCTTCGTCCGTCAGGCGCAGCTGGAACGGCGGCAATGCCCCGGCCTGGAGGGCGACCACGGCCTGCCCCTGCTCGTCCGTCCCCACCTCGATGGCCGAGGAGGTCACGTCGAGCATCGCCAAGTCCTCGTCCAGCTCCTCCGGCCCGTCGGTGTCGTCCGGCTCGTCGATGGCCGTGAGGAGATGGCCGACGGCCCGCACCAGGGCGCGGGCGGCACGCGCATCCATCACCACCGCCGTCGCCTGGTCGTCCTTCTGGAAGGAAAGCTGGATGTTCGCGCCTTCGAGGGAAACCGAGATGCCCGCCATGAACCGCCTAACTGCCTCGTCACCGAACCGCCCCCGCCCATTCCGGTCCGCGAAACTCCCACGGGCGAGGCGGGACGCGGCGGAGATGGGCATCGACGGCGCTCAAGAGTGCCTTACAAAATCCCCGTCCGCCACCGGTGCGCGCGTTGGGCGCGGCGGAGCGGAAGGCGTTTCGGAAAGGGACACTAACTGCCTGGACCCGAACCCTTATATGCACCGGGACGCCCGGGATTCCCAGCGGTCGGCGCCATTGCCGCAGGCCATTCGAAGGCATCCGTGAGCCGGCACGCCTTGTTGCGGCCGCATGAACCGACTACATATCTCATCAGCGGGTTTCGGTGAGCCGGGCGCTTGTACACCCAAGCGTTTCACGTCCTGCTGATCCCCGTCAGGACGTTTTGAAGAGGATCTACGTTGCCGTATCCCCAGGATCCGGTGGCCAGATCGACGAACGATACGAGGATCTATTCGTGAATACCGGCACTGTTAAGTGGTTCAACGAGACCAAGGGCTACGGCTTCATTCAGCCTGACGATGGCGGCAAGGACGTTTTCGTCCACATTTCCGCCGTCGAGCGTGCAGGCATGCGCAACCTCATCGAGGGCCAGAAGATCTCTTACGAGATCCAGACGGACAAGCGCAGCGGCAAGGACTCGGCTGGTAACCTCCAGGCGGCCTGACGCCCTCGGCGCCAGCCCTCGGGGCTGGCGTCACCAACGGTCCTCGTGAAGAGCCGTTCACCGTCGGTCATCGATCACGCGTTCCGGATGGGAACGATGGCTCGATCCGGCACCCCGCAGCACCAAGCGACGATACCGGACCCGTTAAGGGGTCCCGCACATCACGACACCTGAAAGTACACAAGAAAAAGCATGTTGTTCGAATACACCCGACGCAGAAGCGTCCGTTCGCCCGTCACCGACGCGGCGACCTTCCGGGTGGACCGTCTCAAGCAGGCCGCGACGCGCGGCGCCAAGACGACCGACCTGAGCCATCTCATCGACACCTCCTACAACTATCATTCGGCCCGCGAACTGCGCTGGCACCTCGCCGAGCGGTTCGGCATGGCCCCCGAGGCCGTGGCCCTGCGCGAGCACGCTTGAGCACCGGCGCGCGGACCCGGTTTCGCTGAGCGAAACGGTTTTCCGCGTTCGAACGGGCGCCGATCGGGTCGCCCCCGTCTCGGCTCCCGACGGGCGCTCCACCCACCTCCAGACGACCGGACACCCCCTCTCCTTCCAGAGGGGGCATCGTCGTGTCGAGCGCGGACTCGGACCTTCCGCGTCGTGGCGACCCTCGTGGGTCGCGCCCCTCGACGACCCTAGCCGCGGGCCAGGGCTTCCACCGTCTCGGCCCGCAGGCCGTCCGGCAGGGCGATGAGGGCCCCGTGGACCGGGTCCGGGCGGTTGTAGGGCGTGGGACGGCCTGACAGGTCGCTCACCGAACCGCCGGCCTCGCGCAGGAGCAGGTCGGCGCCCGCCAGATCCCAGTCGCGGGCGTCCGACGACACCAGTCCGACATCGATGGAGCCGTCGGCCACCCGCGCGACGCGTAGGGCCAGGGATGGCACGCGCTCGACCACGACGAAATCCGGCTTCACTCCGCCCTGGGTCGCGCCGCGTGCGAGGCGCTCCATCATCGGTTTCGGGCCCGTCACGCGCGCGCCCGCGAGGGCCGCCTGCGCGGAGGCGCGGAGGGGCGCGCCGTCGCGGGTCGCCCCGAAGCCCGCCGCCGCCTCGTAGAAATGTCCGCTCACGGGCGCATGGACGAAGCCGAGCACCGGCTGGCCGCCGGCCAGAAGCGCCACGGAAATCGACCAGTCCGGGTGCCCGGTGAGGAAGGCCCGGGTGCCGTCGATGGGATCGACGATCCAGACGAGGTCGGCCTTGAGGCGCAGCGCGTCGTCGGCCGTCTCCTCGGAGAGCCACGCCGCCGCCGGCAGCAGAGCGCTCAGGCGGATCTTCAGGAACGTATCGACGGCGACATCCGCCTCGGTCACCGGCGAGCCCCCGGCCTTCGACCAGATCCGCGCGCCCGTCTGCTCGCCCGCCCGGAAGAACGGAAGCGCGAGGCCGGCCGCCTCGCGGATCGCGTCGCGCAGGGCCGGCACGAGGGCGTGCACCTCGTCCCGGACTTCGACGGGTCCTCGGGCGTGGGCCGCATCCGGTCCACCCGTGGCGGGTGGTACGCTCGTATCGGGCATGCGACTCCTGTCGGATCGGGGTTCTGGCGAAAAAGGCGTTGGGGACGGAGCAGGGAGGATGCCACGCGGCAGGCCGATGCGCCGTCCCGTCCGTTGTAGGGTGCCGGGTCGGCCGCCACAAGGATTGCTGCGCAGAGGTCGATACGCTTGGATCTCGGATATCGCGGCAAGGAACCGTTGAGCATTCTTGGCATCAAGCCCGCGTCCATATTCGCTTAACGCTCACTCTTAAGGTCGCTGGAGGAGGTTAGACGCAATTCTGCTTGTCATAGACGGGCGGTCCAGCAGAGGCCGTTGCCAGCAACAGGGTCACCGGGCCATGAACACTTTCGCAAGCACGAACACTTTCGCAAGCATGAACACCGTCGCCAACCTGAACCACGCCGCCGACGCCGCCACCGTTCAGGCCCTGCCCGCCTTCGTCGCCGCCCGTCTGCCGGTGATCGGCCGCACCGGTGCGCTTGCGCCCACCGGCGTCGCCCTGGCCTTCTCGGAGGACGCCAGCGACACCTGCGGCGAGGATCGCTTCGATCTCCTCCTCGTCGGCGCGGACAGTGCCGTCATCGGTCGCCTCGGCCCGTTCTGCGAGGACGAGGTGGTGGCCCTGTGGCGGGATGTTGCCGGCAAGTCCGGCCTGGCCCGGATGATCGTGAAGGAGGACGGCAGCCTCGCCGCCGTGTCGCGTCAGATCGGCCCCGTGGCGCTGGGCCTGACCCGCACCCGCCGCCGCCACGGCCTGCTCTCCGGCCGCCGCCCGCGCTTCCTCGTGCGTCGCAAGACCGGCTCGCTGCCGGTGCGCCCGCTGATCCATCGCGGCGAGAGCGAGATCGCCTGCGGGGGCGTCTGCTGAACCTTATCCCGTCCAGGCCCGCAGGCCCGCGTCGAGCGCTAGACCGGCGAACAGGATCAGGCCCGCATCGCGGTTCGATCGAAACAGCATGAGGGCGCCGCGCCCGTTTCCCGCTTCCAGGCGCCGGATCTGCCATCCGAGATGGGCGGCGAACCCGGCGACGCCGAGGAACCCCACGGGGCCGGCCCCCGCCCGCCAGGCGGCGACCCCGACGAAACCCGCGGCGGCGGCGTAGCAGGCACCGATGGCCGGCTTCAGACGCGGTCCGAAGGTGCGGGCCGAGGAGCGGATGCCCGCGATGGCGTCGTCCTCGATGTCCTGTACCGCGTAGATCGTGTCGTACCCCACCACCCACGCGATGGTGCCGGCGTAGAGCAGCCAGGCTGGGGCATCGAGACGGCCGAACACCGCCACCCACCCCATCAGCGCGCCCCACGCGAAGGCGAGGCCGAGGACGAGCTGGGGCATCGGCATCACCCGCTTCATGAACGGATAGATCGCCACCGGCAGGAGCGACGCGATGCCGACCAGGACGGCGTCGGCGTTGAACTGCAGCAGCACCGCCAGGCCGACGAGGGTCTGGAGACCGAGGAACGCCGCCGCGTGCCGGGCCCGAACCTGGCCGGAGGGAAGGGGGCGCGAGCGGGTGCGCTCCACCTGCGCGTCGAGGTCGCGGTCGGCGATGTCGTTGTAGGTCGAGCCCGCGCCGCGCATGGCCACGGCGCCCACGAGGAACAGGAAGAGGTGGAGCGGGTTCGGAGCCGTGCCCGCGGCGAGGCCGGCCAGGGCCGCCGACCACCAGCACGGCAGCAGCAGCAGCCACCAGCCGATGGGGCGATCGATGCGGGCGAGGCGCAGGTAGGGGCGCGTCCGCCGCGGCGCCCAGCGGTCGACCCAATGCCCGGCGACGGCATCGGCGACGGGGTGTTCTTCGGATGGGGGGGAGCGGGTCACGCGCATGCGGGACCGGGGGTGCTGGGAACGCCAATCATCCCGCGGCGTATGGCGGGCAATGCCCCGACGAGACAAGTCGCCGGGCAAGTCGCCAGGAAAGGCGCCGGGACTGCGCGATCAGAGTGCGCCCTGGGGCATCTTCATCGCACCGGTGAGGCCCGGGCCGCCGAGGAGGCCGCCGCCACCGCCGCCGTTCTGGGCCTGGGCGCGGCCCTGGGCTTCCATCTTGGCGGCCTGGGCGGCGATGCCGCAGATCTTGGTGCGGATGCCGCCGACCTTGAGATGGTCGGCCTTGAAGCCTTCCGCGAACGAATCGGGGATCGAGCACCACTCCTTGTTGGCGGTGATCCACTTCATCCCCTCGGAGCCGTTGTTCTGGAGCTTGCCGAACAACGCGCAGGCTTCCTGCGGGGTCATCTTCTTCTTCGAGTTCGAGGCGGAGTTCGCCTTGGCCACGAGGTCCTTGCGGGCCTGCAGGGTCTTCTGGATCTCGCCGCACTCGACGGCCTGCGCGAAGGCGGTCTGCGAAGCCAGCACGGAGCCGGCCAGCACGGAGCCGGCGAGGACGACGGCGACCGTCGCGATATGCTTGAACGACATGCTCTGACTTCCCTTAAAGTCTCCCCGACGCCCCGACGGGAGCTCTGCCCCTGACCGCCGGCGCGATGGCCCGATCCGCTGCGGGGACGCGATGCGTCCCGCGCGATTCGAAACCCCGAAAGGCGTTTCGCCATAGGAATGTGGCGTCTTTCGAGTCGCAAACCGCGCCGGCCGTTCGGCCGTGGGCAAAGCGCACAAAGTCGGCCCGCGTGGCTCTTTGGCCACAGGCGGCGCGTTGACAGGCTTCGAGCGCCACGCGACCACCCCCGCATGGCCGCCTACGATTTCACCGCCCCCCGCCTTCACGTCGAGGCCAGCCTCGCGCCGGACGTGGTCCTGCCCCTCGACCGGGCGCAGGCGAACTATCTGCTCAACGTCCTGCGCCGGGGGCCGGAGGATCCGGTGCTCTTGTTCAACGGACGCGACGGCGAGTGGCGGGCCACCCTGGCGCAATCCGGCCGCAAGAGCGCCGACCTCGTGGTGCGGGAGCGGACCCGTGGCCAGACGCCGCGCTCCGACCTGCACTACCTGTTCGCGCCCCTGAAGAGCGCGCGCCTCGACTACCTCGCCCAGAAGGCCGTGGAGATGGGGGCCGGCACCATCCGGCCCGTCTTCACGCAGCGTACGCAAGGGGAAAAGCTGAACGCCGAGCGCCTGCGCGCCAACGCCGTCGAGGCGGCGGAGCAGTGCGGCATCCTCAGCCTGCCGGACCTTCCCCCGGCCGTGCGCCTGCCCCAGGCCCTCGCCGACCTCGCGCCCGAGCGCCTGCTCGTGTTCTGCGACGAGGACGCGCCCCTGTCCGATCCCATCGCGGCCCTGCGCGGGGCAGCCGACCCGGGCGCGCCCCCGCCCCTCGCCGTGCTGGTCGGGCCGGAGGGCGGGTTCGCGCCGGACGAGCGCGCGCTCATCGCGGGCCGGCCCAACACCGTCGCCCTGTCCCTCGGACCCCGCATCCTGCGGGCCGATACGGCCGCCGTCGCGGTGCTCGCCCTGGTGCAGTCGGTGCTGGGGGACACACGCTGACGCCGCGCGCCGTCGCGCGCGTTGTTCGCGCCGCGGGCGTGGATTAAGGAGGCGGCATCCCGACGGGGCGCAACCGACCCCAGGTCGACCGGCCTTTCATCCGACCCTATTCACCACGAGGCCAGCGCATGGCGCGCGATACGTCCGACACGACGCCGCTGACGACGCGGGATGAACTGATCGCGTGGTTCGCCGAGGGCGAGAAGCCGCCCGCGCGCTTCGCCATCGGTACCGAGCACGAGAAGGTTCCGTTCTACCGCGACGGCAACCGCCCGGTCCCCTACGCCGGGGATTCCGGCATCCGCGCCCTTCTCGAAGGCCTCGCGCGCGAGACCGGCTGGGAGGCCATAGAGGATGCGGGCCATCTCATCGGTCTCGCGGGCCAGGAGGGCGGCGCCATCTCCCTGGAGCCGGGCGGGCAGTTCGAGCTCTCCGGCGCGCCGCTGGCCGACGTGCACGCCACGGAATCCGAGTTGCGCACGCACCTCGAGGCCGCCAAGCGCGTGGCCGACCCCCTCGGCATCGGCTTCCTCGACCTCGGGATGAGTCCAAAGTGGACTCGCGAGGAAACGCCCGTGATGCCGAAGAGCCGGTACAAGATCATGGCCGGCTACATGCCGAAGGTCGGGACGCTCGGCCTCGACATGATGCTGCGCACGGCCACCGTGCAGGTGAATCTCGACTTCGCGTCGGAGGCCGACATGGTCGCCAAGATGCGTGTCGCCCTGGCGCTCCAGCCCGTCGCCACCGCGCTCTTCGCCAATTCGCCCTTCACCGACGGACGGCCCAACGGCTTCCTGTCGCGCCGCTCGGAGATCTGGCGCGACACCGATCCCGACCGAACCGGCATGCTGCCCCGCGCCTTCGCCCCGGGCTTCGGCTACGAGGCCTATGTCGACTGGCTCCTCGACATGCCGATGTACTTCGTCAAGCGCGGCGAGACCTATCACGACGTCTCCGGCGCCTCGTTCCGCGACCTGATGGCGGGCCGGCTCGCGGCCCTGCCGGGCGAGCGCGCCACGGTGTCGGACTGGGCCAACCACGCCTCGACGGCCTTTCCCGAGGTGCGCCTGAAGCGCTTCCTCGAGATGCGCGGCGCCGATGTCGGCGGCCCGGCGATGATCGCCGCCCAGGCGGCGTTTTGGGTCGGGCTGCTCTACGACGACGCGGCGCTGGCCGCCGCCTGGGACATCGCCAAGGGCTGGAGCGACTGCGATCGCGAATGCCTGCGCGCCACGGTGCCGCGCCTCGGCCTCGCCGCCCGCATCGGCGGACGGCCCCTCGGCGCGGTCGCGGCGGAAGCCCTGGCGGTGGCCCGCTCGGGGCTCGCCGCCCGGGGGCGCCGCGACGCCCAGGGGCAGGACGAGACCCGCCACCTCCAGCCCCTGGAGGCCATCGTCGCCGCCGGGCGCTCGCGTGCCGAGGGCTACCTCGCGGATTACGAGGGCCGGTGGCAGCGCTCCGTCGAGCCGGCCTTCACCGAGTGCGTTTTCTAGGGAATTTGACGCGGATCCGATCGCGCCGATTGTGAAAGGCTTGACTGTGTTCGTTCGGGAACGGTTCAGGCACGATGCCGTTCATAGGGATATCTGATCGCAAGCCGGAGACGTTCCGCATGTCGCGCATCCTGTCCCTCGCCCTCGCGGGCACCACCGCCCTCGGTTTGTCGGCGGGCTCCTTCACCTCCGCCCAGGCGGCCCCGTTCCCGGCCCTCAACGCCGGCCAGATCGCCGGTGAGCGCGCCGGCGTCGAGAGCGTGCGTTGGCGCGGCGGCTACGGCGGCGGCTATTACGGCGCCGGCTACGGCCGGGGTTACGGCCGTGGCTATTACGGCGGTTACCGTCGCGGCCCCGGCATCGGCGGCGCTCTCGCGGCCGGTGCGGCCCTCGGCATCATCGGCGGCGCCATCGCGGCGAGCCAGGCCCCGCGCTACGGCTACTACGACCGGGGCTATGTCGGTGCCGGTTACGGCTACGGCGCTCCGGCGTATGGCTACGGGTACGGTGCCCCCGCCTACGGCTACGCCGCGCCGGCCTACAGCTACGGCTACCCGGCCTACGGCTACTGAGGGCGGCGGCCGTCCCGGCGGTGAACGCCGGGCTTCCATCCCGACATCACCCGTCGACGGCTCCCGGGCCGCGACGGGTTTTTTCATGGCGCCAGAGCTGATGCCCGCTGAACCGCCCGATCCTGTCGAACTCGACCTGTCGGGCCTGAAATGCCCGCTGCCGGTTCTGCGCACCCGCAAGGCCCTGCGGCGCCTGCCCCCCGGTGCCGTCCTGGCGGTCCTGAGCACGGACCCCCTGGCGGCCATCGACATCCCGCATCTCGTGCGGAGCGAGGGCGACGCGCTGCTGGACCAGGAGCGCCGCGACGGCGCGATTCGATTCACGATCCGGCGCGGCCCGGACTGAGGCCGCCTCATTCGTGCGCCAACGCACTGCTAAGGCCCGCGCGTCGGCCGTCCCGCATCGGACGGCGCGTGAGGAAAGAGCATGGCGCCTGTCATCCGTGGCACTCGGATCCTGCATGACGGCTGGAGCCGGTTTCTCGTCGCCGAGGTGACGATGCCGGACGGAACGCGTCTCGCCCGTGAGATCGAGGATCATGGCCGCGCCGTTGCCGTGCTGCCCTACGATCCGGTGCGCGGCGTGGCGCTCCTCGTCGAGCAGTTCCGGCCCGCGGCCCTCTACGCCGCCGGGACCGAATCCCTCTTCGAGGTTCCGGCCGGCCTCCTCGACGAGGCCGATCCGGAGGAGGGCGCGCGGCGGGAGGCCTACGAGGAGGTCGGCGTGCGCCTCGGGGCCCTGGAACGCATCGCCTGCGGCTGGAGCATGCCGGGCATCTCCACGGAGCAGATGGACCTGTTCCTCGCCCCCTACGGCGCCGACGACCGCTCCGGTCCGGGCGGCGGCCTCGACGCCGAGCACGAGAACATCACCGTGCACGAGATGGATCTCGCCAGCCTCAGCGCCATGAGCGACCGGGGCGAGATCACCGACATCAAGACCCTGCTCCTCGTCTACGCCCTGCGCCTGCGCCATCCCGACCTGTTCGCGGCAGCCTGAGGGGGCCTTCCGGCGCGGCGCCGGTCCCTAAGCAGGTCCACGTCGGCAAGCCAACGTGAACCTGCTTAGCTCTCTGATCTGTCGCGGGTTTTCGACGCAGAGCCGGTGACCACTCTTGCGAAACCCGCTCAGGCGTCGACGGCGCGGAAACTCCGGGCGCCGACGGGTGCGGCGGGGCTGCGATCCATCGCGTCACGGCGGTCGCGGCTGGCGCCCCGCAGCAGGGCGAGGCCGGCCCCGAGGGCGAGGCCGAGCGCCAGGGCGACGGGCAGGATCACCTTGGGCGAGGGCGGCCAGCTCCGCAGGCGCGCCGGGGTCGCGGCCGAGATCACCCGGACGTTGGAGCTGTTGAGGCGCTCCTGCTCCGAGGTTTCCCGTGCCCGCTTGAGGAAGGTCTCGTAGACGGCGCGCCGTGAGTCGAGCTCGCGCTCCAACTCGCGCAGGCCCACGTTGGCGCGGTCGTTCCCGGAGGTCTCCACCTTGGCCCGGTCGAGGCTCTTGCGCACGGCGGCTTCGGTGGCGGCGGCCCGGTCGTAATCCTTCTGCGAGGTGTCGATGATCCGCTCCTTCTCGCGCTGGATCATGCGTTGGAGATCGCGTTGCTGGGCGAATTGCTCGGCCATGGCCGGGTGGCGCTCGCCCAGCCGCGTCGCGAGTTCGGCGGTGTTGCGGGACAGGCTGGCGTAGGATTGCCGCAGGTTCTGCATCTCGGTGGATTGCAGCATCTCCGGCAGGGAGGTGCCGGCCTCGCCCGCCCGCATCCGCCTGGCTTGGTCGAGGCGCGACTGGGCTTCGGCGGTGCGGATCGTGGCGGTGACGAGCTGCTGGTTGAGGTCGCTGAGCTGCTGGTCGCTCAGAAGACGGCCGCTGGTGGTGACGAGCTTGTTCGCCTCCCGGTACCTCACCACCTTGCCCTCGGCCTCCTCCACCCCGCGCCGCAAGCTGGTGAGGCGGCCCGAGAGGGCGTCCGAGGCCCGCCGCGCCGCGTCCATCCGCGCACGGGCCTCCTCGGCGAAGTAGGCGTCGCCGATGGCGTTGGCGATGCGCGCCGATTTCTCCGGGTCGAGGGTCTGCACGTAGACGTCGATGACGAAGGTCCGCTCCGCCCGGCGCACGCCGAGCTTCGTCCGCAGGGTGTCGAGGGCGATGTTGACCGGGTCGCGGCTCGCCGGCGGCGGATCAAGGCCGAGGAGTTGCTTGACGCCGATGACGACGGGGTTCGTCGAAGGGGTCCGGACGAATTCGTCGTCGGTGGCGAGCTTGAGGCGTTCCACCACCCGGCCCAGGACGCTGTCCGACTGGATCACCCGCGCCTGGCTCTCGGCGATGGAGACGCCGCTGTCGGCCTGCGGCGACCGGGTGGTGAGGTCGTTGGCGATGACGGAGAGATCGGTCGGATCGACGAGGATCTGCAGGACCGAGGTGTAGGCCGGTTTCAGCAGTCCGAGGCCCGCGACCGCGAGGGCGACGGCGATTACGCCGGCGAGCACGATGAGGCCGAGGCCCCGCCGGAGCCGGCGCAGGATGGCGGCGGGCTCGGGTGCCGAGGACGGGCGCTCCATCGCGATCGGTTCCCCGCGTATCGTAGTCCCGAAGTCGAACATCGTCCCGTCTCCCGACCGTCCCGCTTCCGGGGTGTCGCCCCGCCCTCGCTCCGCTTCATCCGGGGAACGACCGTACCGATTTGGCACAGGCGCTCCCGTCGTCGACGTGGATGCGGGGTGGTTCAGCAGCGGGCGTGCCAGCCCGCACCGTCCCGGTTTCGCGTTGCCCCGGCTTCGCGTCGGCCGAACCGGAACGGATGAGCGTCGCATCGCGGACGGGCCTCACGGAGCCGTCCGCGGCACCGGCAAACCCTACGAACGCCCCGGTGTAGAAGACGCTATCGCGACGCCGACCTCCACGGGGATTCCTGTGGGGAACCTCGATGACAGGGGGGTATGATTACCGAACTCTGCCCGAATCCCGCATGCGACCCCGTGGCTCGGTCCGGCCGGGGGGGCGCAGGCGACCCCTCAGGAGGCCGGAACGACGCCGTCCGGCGCGTCCGCGTAGGCCGCCGTCCCCCGGTCGAGGAAGCTGCGGAAACGCGCCGCGTCGGCGGTCGCGAGACCGTTCCAGCGGGCCACGTTGGCCCGCGATGCCCGCGCCGCCTCGGGCAGCCGCGTCCGCGCCCAGGCGGCGATGCGGGCGGCCGTGCCCTCCGGGTCGTCCGGCGCGACGAACAGAGCGGAGTCTCCCAGCACCTCGGAGAACACCGCTCCCTCGGGGGCGACCACGGGCAACCCGCCGTGCTGGACCTCGAGGAGGGGCAGCCCGAGGCCCTCGGCCTTCGAGGTGGACAGGAGAAGGTGACAGCTCTCGGCGAGGCGGCGCAGGCCGGCATCGTCGACGTAGCCGTGCAGGGTGAGGAAGGCGGGCGGTGCGTCGAGGAAGGCGTGGCGGCCCCAGCCGACCCGGCCGACCACGTGCAGTTCCGCGCGGATGCCGGCGGCGTTCAGGGCCGCCACGATGGCGAGGGCGGCCGGATAATCCTTGCGCGGTTCGATGGTGCCGATGGCGAGGATGCGCAGGGGTAGGGCCGGATCGTAGGCCGCCGTCCGCGCCAGATCAGCGAGGCCGAAGACGTCGCGTACCCCCGGCCGAAGCAGCGCCACGAGGGCGTCGCGCCGGCACACGTCCCGCACCGCCAGCCCGGTGGTGCGTGAATTGACGAGGAAGCGGCGTCCGAACCGCATGGCGAAGGCGAAGCTCGGTGCCATGTAGAGCCGGCTCTTCCAGCTCAGGTCCTCCGGCCGGGTCAGCAGGAAGGTGTCGTGAACGTAGGTGACGCAGCGGGTGCCGAAGGCGATGCTCAGGGGGCTCGGCGGGAAGCCGGGGAAGACGAACAGCGCCGAGCGGTCGGCGAGCGCCCGTGCCGGCAGGCCGAGATGCTGGGCCAGCATCATCCCGGGTACACCGCCGCTGCGCACGGAATGGACCTCGTGCGGGGCGAGGTTCGCGGCCGAGAACAGGTCGAGGGCGACCCGCTCGATCCCGGTGACGTGGCCGCGCAGGTTGCTCAGGTCGAGATAGACCCGGCGCGGCGCCGGCGTCGCCGTCAGGGCGAGGGCCGCACTCATCGCGCGCGCCGCGAGGGGCTGGCGAGAAGACTGCCCACGTACAGGACCCGGCGAATCCAAAGCGGCAGGTCCCGGCCGAAGACGGCGCGCTTGGCCCGGCGCAGGAGGCGGATCGGGGCGGGGGAGGGGCCCGGCACGGTCCCGGTCTCGCCCGGATGACGCACCCGCGCGAAGGCGAACCGGCCGAGCATGGCCGGCGCGAAGCGCAGGCGCCCGTCGGCGGGCGCCGGGATCAGGCCCCGTGCGACGAGGACGTCGTTGAACCGCAGGGCGGCGGCGGCATGGCTGAACCGGCCCTCAAAGGCGATCCGCGCCTGCGCGCCGAGGCGCCGGCGCCGGGCTTCGTCGGCGATGAGACCGGCGAGGGCGGCCGCGAGGGCGCCGGGCTCCTGCGGGACGAGGACGCCCGAGACGCCGTCGATCACCGCGCTGGTGAGTCCGGAGGCCCGGTAGGCCACGGTGGGAAGTCCGCACAGCCCCGCCTCCACGGGGGTCTGTCCCAGGGTCTCGTTGAGGCTGGCGGTGAGGTAGATGTCGCAGGCGCCGTACCACGCCGCCAGACCGGCCTCGTCGCCGACGGGACCGGCGGCGAACAGGTCGGGCAGGCCGAGGGCGTCCGGATCGTCGAGGCGTCCCACGGCGACGAAGCCGACACCCGGCCGCGCGACGCGGCGCAGGGTGGCGACGAGGTCGGCGAACCCCTTGCCGGGGGCGTCGGCGATGACGGCGGCGAACATCACCAGCACGCCGTCGACGGGCAGGCCGAGGCGTCTGCGCAGGGCCGTCCGGTCGCCGGGCCGGAAGGCCCCCGTGGGAAACGCGAGGTCGATCCGGGCCACGGCGGTGCCGGCAGGCGCGTTGGCACGGGTGTACTCGTGGGTCCAGGCCGAGTTGGTCAGGAGCAGGGGGCCGCCGGGACCGGCGAGGTACGCCCGCTTTTCGGCATGGACGCCCGCGATCCGGGACGGTGCGAGGTAGGGGTACTGCGTCGGGGTCGGGCAGCCCGCGTCGCAGCCCGTGGCGAGGCGGGTGCAGTCGCACGGGAAGGCGCAGCGCCCGGTGATGGGGAACAGGTCGTGCATCACGACGGCGACGGGAAGGTGTGCGGCGAGGCGCGCGAGGAGGCCGAGCCGGCGCGTCGCGCCGTGGATGTTGCCGACGAGGAGGAGATCGTGGCCCCCGTCCCGGATCGCCGCCTCGGTGCGGGGGAAACGGTCCTGCCACTCGGCTCTCGCCGGCACGGCCTCGTCGAACAGCCGCAGGCCCGTCACCCGATGCCCCGACAGCGCGAGGGCTTCGGCGAGGCGGCGATGGGCGATGCCCGCCCCGCCGCCGGCGCCCTGGTCGGTCAGGGCCGCGATGGCGAGGCCGGCGGGCTGCGGAGGCGGGGCCTGACCCTCCGGCGCGCGCTGGAGCAGGACCGGGCGCCCGACCCGCGCCAGCCGCAGCCCCGCGAGGCGTGGCCACAACGCGGCGACCGGAGACGGCTCGGCGAGGTCGAGGCCGCCGGCCGCGCGGATCGCCGCCCGCGACAGCAGGCATTCGCCGCCGGTGAAGGGGCCGAGGCGTCCGGCCGGAACCCGGCCGTCGAGGGGGCCGGGCGCCTGCGCGACCGCATCGAGGCCCAGAACCGTTTCGCCGAACACCACCCGCAGGCCGGTGACGACGTCCGCCGCCGCGAGGGACGCCTCCAGGGCGAGGGACGCGAGGGCGCCCGGCGCCAGGAGGTCCCCCGCCCGCAGGACGAGGACGAAATCCACGGACGGATCGGACAGCAGGGCGGCGACGCGGGCCGTTGCCTCGGGTCCGGGCGGGACGTGATGGTGCTGGAGCGGCCGGTAATCCTGGCCCGCCACGGAGGCGTCCGTGCCGGCGAGGCCGGGCGCGCCGGGGGGCGACGGCGTGAGGATGTGCAGATTCGGCCAGGGCCGTCCGTCCGGAAGGGTCGCCGGAACGGCTCCGTCCTTGGCTCGTGGCCCGAAGGGCCACCCGGCGACGCCATGGCCATCGTGTTCGCGCATGACGACGGTCACGTCCGTGATGGGGTGCCGCCGAGACCTCGACACGCCGAACCAGCCCCAGCCTTTGGCCGAGGGTGGGAGGAATTCATGAAGAATTGCTTGTGCTCTCTGAGCCGGGAAGACCGCTCTCCCGGGGAGAGCTGGTCGGAGTGGCAGGATTTGAACCTGCGACCCCCACGTCCCGAACGTGGTGCGCTACCAGACTGCGCTACACTCCGAAGGCCGGCGCGCTGCGCCGACGAGCGGACCTATAGCGAGGCCGACGGCGGCCTGCAAGCGGATCGTTGCCCGGCTGCGCGCTTTCTTCGATGTGTCGACGGTCAGGTGCCGATCCGGTCGGCCCAGTCGGGCGACAGGGCCGCCAGGGCGATCGCCGCCCGGGGAATCGCGAGGGCCACGGCGCCGACCGTGCCCGGTGCCGGCGCGAGGGCGGCCAAGGTCCAGGCGGAGGCCGGTCCATCCGCATCGTCGACCTCCAGCAGGGCCGCAGGGGCGGGTGGGACCGCGACGGCGAACCCGTTCAGTGGCCGCGACAGGCCCGCCCCCACCGCCTTCACGAAGGCTTCCTTGGACGTCCAGCAGGCATAGAACGCGGCCTCCCCGTCGGATCCGTGGGCTTCGAGGGCGGCGATCTCCCGGGGATGGAAATGGGCGCGGGCGATCCGCAGGGCATCGGGCATCGGCCGCGGCACCTCGATGTCGACCCCGATCCGCCCCGTGGGCGAAAGGGCCACGAGGGCGTGCTCGCCCGAATGGGACAGGTTGACGTCGAGGCGTCCGGCCTGCGCACCGGCGAGGCTCGGCCGTCCGAACGCGGAGACCGAGAAGGACAGGGTTCGCGCCTCCGCCTCCAGGGCGCCGGCCAGGAGGAGGCGCAGGGCCGCGTGGCTCGCGATGAAGCGATCCCGGTCGCGGGCCTGCAGGAACCGGTCGGCGCGGAGCGTCTCGTCGCGGTCGAGGAGGGCGAGGCAGGCGGCGCGGCGTGCGGCGTCGAGGCGAAGGCCTGCATGCCAGACGATGGCGCCCCCGAGCCAACCGGGCTCACGGACTGGCCAATCCGAGACCGGCCAATCCGAGACCGGGAATGCGCTTCCGGGAGGACCCGTCACCGCCCGCGCGAGACGGGAAGTCGTCGTGGCGTGTCGCGACGGCTCACGGCGACGAGGATCAGCAGATACCCGATCTCCACCACGGCGAGGGCGCCCACGAACAGGCCGATTGCGGCCTGCACCGACAGGCGGTGGTGAAGGGAGACCAGCAGCACCGCCGAGGCCGAGAGGGCGATCAGGGTCGGCAGGACCATGATCGATTTCCAGGGGAGGGGGTCTCGGTCGTTCATCGGCTCGATCACACTTCCGTGCCCGAGCGTAACGCGACCGCCGCGGGTAGCGAAAGATGCCGGATCGATAAAATTGTACCGAACCTCACGCTGTTGCGTGGGTGTCACATTCAGAAACGAAAACGGCGCCGCCCCGGATATCCGACCCGACGCGACGCACAGATCCAACCGATATGCCTCGTTCCTACGAGAGCTCGAGAGCCGTCAGGCGTAGACGTTGCCCGCCGTCTGCGGGAATCGCTCGGCGAGGGCCCGGCGCAACTTCTCCAGGGCCCGGTTCTCGATCTGGCGCACGCGCTCCTTCGAGATCCCGAGGCGCAGGCCGAGGGCTTCCAACGTCGCCTGATCCTCGGCGAGACGGCGCTCCTTGAGGATGCGCAGTTCGCGCTCCGACAGCACGGCCAGGGCTTCGTTGAGCCAGGTCAGGCGGCGCTCGCCGTCGACCTGGGCCGAAACCGTCTCGTCGGGCAGGGCCGCACCGTCCACGAGGAAGTCCATCCGCTCGGACGAGGCCTCACTCTCCTCGCCGACGGGGGCGTTGAGGGACATGTCGGGCCCCGACAGGCGCGCGTCCATGAGGGCGACATCCTCGCGGGAGACGCCGATGGCGGTGGCGATGCGGCGGTGGATCTCGTCGCCGACATGCTCCTCGGTGGATTGCATGAGTCGGGCACGGAGGCGCCGCAAATTGAAGAAAAGGGCCTTCTGGGCCGAACTCGTGCCACCGCGAACGATGGACCAGTTGCGCAGGATGTAATCCTGGATCGAAGCGCGGATCCACCACGTGGCGTAGGTCGAGAACCTGACCTCCCGCTCCGGCTCGAACCGGGCGGCGGCCTCCATCAGACCGACATGCCCTTCCTGGACCAGATCCGCCATCGGCAGGCCGTAGTGGCGAAAGCGGCCCGCGATGGCGATGACGAGGCGCATGTGGGCCTCGATCAGGCCGTGCAGGGCGCGCTCGTCGCGCTTGTCCTTCCAGCGGACGGCGAGGCCGCGTTCTTCGTCACGGGCAAGGAAAGGCGCTTCCATCGCCGTGCGTATGAACTGACGCCGTATCCCAGCGATGTCCGCCATCCCCGCCTCCGCCTCGTTGAAACGTTCGCTTCTGCCGCAAGATCGGAACGTCCCATTCGGGGGCGAACACACAGTCTTTGCGTGGCGACTGACAACGGAGGCGTCGCGGCGATTGTTCCCGCATCGCGCCTTGGTGAATACAGATCCGCGCAGGGGCAGCCGGGATCGGTACGAAAAAGCCCGGCGCTGCTGCGCCGGGCCCGGATCTTCGTATCGATTCAGATGGAGCGGATGCGGCTCAGGCCGCCTCTTCCTGGATCTCGTCGGCCTCGGCCTCACCCTCGGCTTCCGCCTCGCCCTTGGCGCGGCGCGGCGACTTCGCCAAGCTCTGCTCGATGAGCTTGAGGGCCTCGGTCTCGGTGATGCGGTTCACCGAGGAAATCTCGCGCACGATGCGATCGAGGGCGGCCTCGTAGAGCTGACGCTCGCTGTAGGATTGCTCGGGCTGGGCCTCGGAGCGGAACAGATCGCGCACCACCTCGGTCACCGAGAGCAGATCGCCCGAATTGATCTTGGCCTCGTATTCCTGGGCCCGGCGCGACCACATGGTGCGCTTGATCCGGGCGCGGCCGGTGAGGACGTCGAGGGCCTTCTTGACGAGCTCGGGCTCGGCGAGCTTGCGCATGCCGACGCTGTTGGCCTTCGCGGTGGGCACGCGCAGGACCATCTTGTCCTTCTCGAACGAGACGACGAACAGCTCGAGCTTGTACCCGGCGATCTCCTGCTCCTCGATGGCGGTGATGCGGCCGACACCATGCGCCGGATACACGACCGCTTCGCCGGTCTTGAAGCCTTGCCGGCCCGTTGCCGTCGTCTTCTTGGCTGTGGTCATGCGAGAAGCGCCTCCAGAACATCGCGCGGAATCGATCGCCGCGCCGAACCGTAACTCCCGGGGTGGGTCACCCGGCCTCAGCCCCTTGGCCGGAAGCCGATCCTCGAAAGAGGCCGGACCCACGGATTCCCGGGCTAACCGACACAGCGCAACGAAAGACCGTCCGCCGAAGGCGCCACGCGCCTCCAGCGGTCGATCGCATGCGACCTCGTTTTCTCAAGCTTGCGAGAGAGCCATCTGTCGAGGGCCGGAGGCAGCACGTCGGGCACGAACGACGGCAGGCCATAGGCATAGCACAATCGTGCCGCCGAATCAAAGGATTGCCGGCACAGGCTCACCCGGCGTCCAACGCGAATCCCCGGCGATCGCATCGCTTTGACGCAGGCCGGGACGCGCGAGCGGCATCGGGAGCGGCAAGCAGCGGACGGTTCGACCCGGCATCCGGCGCGGTCTCCCGGGCGCGACGATCCACCCGGCGCCATGGGCGCGGCAGGCGGTCGAGGCGGGGTCTCGTTCGTCCTCGACGCGTGTCAGTCGCCTTTGCCGGGGCTCGCCGAGAAGTGCGCCTCGAACTTGCCGGCGACCCCGTCCCACTCCTTGGCGTCGGCGGGGGCGTCCTTCTTCTGGGTGATGTTCGGCCAGGTCTTGGCGTAGTCGGCGTTGACCTTCAGCCAGGTCTCGAGGCTCGGCTCCGTGTCGGGCTTGATCGCCTCGGCGGGGCATTCCGGCTCGCACACGCCGCAATCGATGCATTCGTCGGGATGGATGACGAGCATGTTGTCGCCTTCGTAGAAGCAGTCCACCGGACACACCTCGACGCAGTCCATGTACTTGCACTTGATGCAATTGTCGGTGACGACGTAGGTCATGGGGCCTTCAGTCCTCGATCCGCGCCGGCCCGGACCGCGATGGGGAAACCCCGCCGACCCGATGGCCTTGCAAATCCGTTGACGCTTTGGCTGGTGCGGGTACCCGCTCCGCCTGATGGGGCAGGCTCTAGACCCTGGCCGAAGGGCTGACAAGCGCGGCAACCCGGCCCTGCGCAGTCGACGGCACCGGTGTCGTACGGGGGACACGGGGTGTTCAGCCCGGCGGCGTGTCGACGGCGGTCGTATCCAGGGAGGCCGTGTTGAGATCGGCATAGAGCGTCTGGGCTTCCGGCGCGCCGCCGCGGCGTTCGCCGAGGTCGAGCACCCGCACCAGGGCGGTGGTGTGGGCCGCCGCCACGGTGACGACGTCGCCCACCGCGATGGCGGTGGCCGCCGCGTCGGCCCGACGTCCGTTCACCCGGACGTATCCCGCCTCGACGAGGCCCGCCGCGAGGGTGCGGGTCCGCGCGAAGCGCGCGAACCACAACCATTTGTCGAGACGCTGGCGCCCCGGCTTCATCGCTTCATGTGCGCCTCAACGCTTGTTCCCCTCGCCCGCCTCGAGCTGGGCCTTGAGGGCGGCCAGCTTGGCGAAGGGCGAATCCGGGTCCGGGGCCCGCTCGCGGCGCTGCGGCCGCGGCTCGTCGCGCGGCGCCGCACGGGGTTCGTCGCGCCGGTCGGGACGGGTCCGGCCCGGCTCGAAGCGCTCGCGGCGCTGGGGACGACCGTTCTCGGGCCGTCCACCCTCGCGGCGTCCGCCCTCCGGACGCTCGCCGCCGGGGGCACCACCACGCGGGCGTCCCTGACCGTCGGACGCACCGGCACCGGCCTGACGGCGCTGATCCGGCCGACCTTCGCCGGGGGCGCGGTTGGGAGCCGCACCGTCGCGGTCGCGACCACCACCACGCGGGCGGTTCTGACGCGGGGCGCTACGCTGCTGGCGCTGAAGCCGCCAGACCTCGACGGTGACGATCTCCGCCGCAGCGGCCTCGTCCTCGGCGCCTTCGCTCGTTGCGTCCTCGCCCTCAGCGCCGTCGGCCGACACGGCCTCGGTGGGGTGCTCGGCCGCGTCGGCGAGGCTGGCGGCCTCGGCCACGGGCTCGGGGGCCGGCTCAATTGTCTCGGCAGTCTCGTCCGAAGTCGTGTCTGCCGAAGTCGTGTCTACCGAAGTCGTCTCGGGCGTGGTCGCTTCTTCCGAGGTCGCTTCTTCCGAAACCATCGCCGGCTCCGGTGCGGTGGCTTCGATGGGGTTCTCGATCAGGGGCGTCGCCACGGCGTCGGCCGTCGCGCCGGGCTCGATGGCGGCATCCACGGCCGTGGCGCCGTCGTGGCCCTCGGCCGCCTGAGCGGCTTCACCCTCTGCAGTGGGGGCATCGTCGTTCGCGGCGCCGTCCCCGGTCGTCGCGTCGGCCGTGTCATCGGCCGGCACGCTCACCTGTACGGGCTGGGTCGAGGCCGCGGGCAGCAGCGGCACGGTGATGGCCGGGCCCGGACGGGTCTCCGGGGCGTAGCCGAGCGACTTCAGGATCGAGGCGAAATCCTCGCCCGAGCAGCCGACCAGCGAGGTCATGCCCACGGTGGCCACGAAGGCGTCGCCGTCGGCGGTGCCGGCGGGCGCCTCGCCCGGGGTGGTGCCGGGGCGGTAGGCGATGGCCGGGCGGATGAGATCGGCGAGGCGCTCAAGGATGTCGACGCGCACGGCGCGCTCGCCGCACACCCGGAAGCCGGCGGCGCGGTAGAGGCCCTTGGCGATCTCGGGGTCGACCTTGATCGAGGTGCGGCCGGAGCTCGCAAGATGCGCGATCTCGTCGAGGCCGCGCTGGTCGAGGCCGCCGTTCTTGAGGGCCCAGAGCTGGGCCGCCAGGGTCCGGGGCGCCGGCTTCAATAGGGCCGGCAGGAAGATGTGATAGGCGCCGAAGCGCACGCCGTGGCGGCGGAGCGCCCCGCGGCCCTCCTGATCCAGGGTGCGCATCTCGTGCATCACCTTGGACCGTTCCAGGACGCCCAGCGACTCGACCACCTGGTAGCCGATGCCCTTGGCGAGGCCCGTGAGGTCGGCCGCCGTCTCGATCTCCATGAGCGGCCCGAGGAGCCGCACCACGTGGGCCTTGAGCCAGGCGGTCAGCCGGCCCTCGACCTTGTCGCGGGCGGGGCCCGTGAGCTGCTCGTCGGCCAGCAGGCGCACGTGCGGCTCGAACAGCTTGTCGCCGGGCGTCAGCTTGGCCACCGGGTCGCCGGTCCAGCGCACGACGCCGTCGTGGCTCAGCACCAGGGACGCGTCGGCGGCGGCCGAGAACCGCTCGGCGCGGGCCTCGATCTCGCCGGCGAGCGCCTTCTCGGCCGCGCTGCGCAGGGTCTTGGCCTCATGGCCCTCCGCGCCGGGGTCCGGGACGAACTGGAAGCCATGCAGATGGCCGACATGCTGTCCCTCGACGGTAACGTCCCCGCCGGCGGTGATCTCAGCTTCCAACATCGTATTCTCTCTCAAGCGCCGCATCAGGACGCTGGTACGCCGGTCGACGAAACGACTTGCAAGGCGTTCGTGCAGGGCGTCGGACAGCCTGTCCTCTACCCGACGCGTCTCGCCCTGCCAATGCACCGGATCGATGAGCCAATCCGGCCGGTTCGCCACGAAGGTCCAGGTCCGCCCCTGCGCGATGCGCTGGGAGAGCGCGTCGATGTCGCCGTCGGTGCGGTCGATCATCGCCACGTGCTTGGCGAACCAGTCATTGGGAATGCGCCCGGCCATGCCCCGCATGAGGAAGCGGAACAGCTGGGCGACGAGGTCGGCATGGGTATGGGGATGGACCTTGCGGTAGTCCGGCACCCCGCACACATCCCACAGCCGCTTCACCGTGGCGGGTGTGGAGGCCATGTCGCGGATGTCGTCCTCGCGCATGAGGATTTCCAGCGCCGACTGGTCCTCGCCCATGGGGGCACGGGTGAGGCCGCGTTCGCGCGGGTGCTCGTCGAGGCTCGCCTGCAGGGCCTTGAGGGAGGAGAAGTCGAGGTCCGGGTTGCGCCATTGCAGCACCCGCAGGGGCTCGAAATCGTGGGTCTCCAGGGCCTCGATCATCTCGGGCTCGAAGGGGGCGCAGCGCCCCGTGGAGCCGAAGGTCCCGTCCGAGAGGTGGCGCCCGGCCCGCCCCGCGATCTGCCCCATCTCGGGGGGCGTGAGCTTGCGAAAGCGCGTGCCGTCGTACTTCCAGTTCGCCGCGAAGGCGACGTGGTCGACGTCGAGGTTGAGCCCCATCCCCACCGCATCCGTGGCGATGAGGTAATCGACCTCGCCGGACTGGTAGAGCTCGACCTGGGCGTTGCGGGTGCGGGGCGACAGGGCGCCGAGCACCACCGCCGCGCCGCCGCGCTGGCGCCGGATCAGTTCGGCGATGGCGTAGACCTCCTCGGCCGAGAACGCCACGATGGCCGTGCGCCGGGGCAGGCGCCCGAGCTTCTTCTCGCCCGCGAAGGTCAGCTGCGACAGCCGGGGCCGCGTGGTGGTGTGGACGCCGGGGATCAGCGACTGCACCAGGGGCAGCATGGTCGAGGAGCCGATCAGCAGGGTCTCCTCGCGCCCGCGCTGGTGCAGCAGGCGGTCGGTGAAGACGTGGCCCCGGTCCATGTCGGCGGCGAGCTGGATCTCGTCGATGGCCACGTAGGCGACGTCGAGGTCGCGCGGCATCGCCTCGATGGTGGAGATCCAGTAGCGCGGCCGGTCGGGTTTTATTTTTTCCTCACCCGTGACGAGGGCGACCTTGTCGACCCCGACCTTGGCCACCACCCGCAGGTAGACCTCGCGCGCCAGCAGCCGCAGGGGCAGGCCGATCATACCCGTCGGGTGGGCGAGCATCCGCTCGATGGCGAGGTGGGTCTTGCCGGTGTTGGTCGGCCCGAGCACCGCCGTGACGCCGCGTGCGCGGGCCTGCGGGGGGAGGGAGGGGCGGAGCATGGGCGCGGGGCGGTCCCTTCGGCGAGACAGGCCGGCGACGGTGAACGTGTCGCGCGGGAAAGGCCCGATCAGTCGCCCCGGCGTGGGCGACGTGGCGGTCCACGCTCATATGGGGCGCCGGCGCCGGTTCCGCCAAGGCCATCGGGGCCAGGTCGGCCCGCGTCGTAACCGCCGCCCGGGTCGTATCCCCCCGGACCCGCACCGCCGAGGCCCGGCACGCCGTAGATCTCGATCCGGGTCCGGGCCGGCGGCGCCGCGAGGTCGGCGCAGAGGGTGTCGGGCATGGCCGTGAGCGGCCTGCCCCGGGGGCGGCGCCCCTCCACCACCTCGGCCGAGGAATAGGCGTCGCCACCGCACCCGGAATCGTCGGTGCTCAAGGGGGCCGCCGCGGCGGGGCCGGCGGCGAGCAGGAGGGCGAGGACGGGACGGAAGCGTCGCATCCGCAGGGTCAGCGCTGCTCGCCGAGGCTCGCGAGGGTGCCGGTCGTGGGCGCCCCGGCCGTCGTCGTGCCGCCGCTGCGGTTCCAGCGCGTCGCCTCGATGATGTTGGTGCCGATGGTGGTGCGCACGGAGATGCGGATCGGCAGGAGCACGCGGGTGCCCTCCACGGGCGCGAGCCACACGGACATGTCGCGGTTGTCCTCCATGAACTTCACCCCCGGCCGGTCGGGCCGGTGACCCGCGATGGCCTGGTAGCGGGCGTTGCAGACGAGGATCGGCCCCGAATAACCCGGCTTCTCCACCGTGCGGGTCTCGCCGTAGCTCAGCACCACGTCGAAGCGGGTGGCGCCGTCGAAGACCGGCAGGGTGCGGTTGCAATTGGCCGGGTCGATGAGCTCGCCCCGGGCCACGGCGGGCATCATCAGGGCGCTCGCCGGATCGATGACGCCGCGCTTGTTCTCGGGCGTGATCGGCACGCGGTCGCCCATGTCGACCAGCGGCGGGGTGATTTGGGCCTGGGTGACGGTGCCGCGCGCCAGTGCCATCCGCACGGCGATGCCGGAATTCGAGGTCTTGGTGGAGATGGCGAAGGCGCTCGGCTGCGGTCCGGTGGCGATGAGGCCGCTGGCGCGGGCCGAGCCCATGCCGCCCGTCACCGCGCCGACGAGGCCCGTGAGGCGGGCCGACACGTCCATGCGGTAGCGCGTGCTCTCGAAGGCCCCCGTCACCTGGGCGGTGCCGATGGGGATGCCGGCGAGCGCGATGCCGTAATCGACGGTGACGTTGGCGGGGGCGGCGGCGGACGCCTTGGGGCGCGCCTGAACCGGCGCCGTCGCGACCATGAGAGCGGCGAGAGCCGCGAAGGAAAGGCTGGCGCTGGGGAAACGCTGGGCGCACATGGCTGGGAACTCGGGGTGCTGCGAGGATGCCCGGTCGAGACGCGGCCGGGTCCGTAGTCCCGCATCGTCCGCTCCCATGGTTAACACATCGTTGGACCCGTGCCAGCTTGACCGTGCCGAGGCTGAAAAAGGCCGCGATGCCTTGACGCCTGGGGCACCCTTCCCCTATAGGCTCGCGCCTTCAATGAGAACGCCGCTCCACCGGGCTTGGCGTGCGTGAGACCCATTCGCGGGTGTCCCGCCATCGCCCTGTCGGACATGCGGAACGAACCGGGAAGTTTGATTATGTCGCGCCGTTGCGAACTCACGGGCAAAGCCGTGCAGACCGGCCACCTCGTGAGCCACTCGAACCGCAAGACCAAGTGCCGGTTCCTGCCGAACCTGTGCCAGGTCACCCTGCAGTCGGACGCCCTGAAGCGTCGGGTGCGCCTGCGCGTCACCGCCCATGCCCTGCGCTCCGTCGAGCACCGTGGCGGCCTCGATGCCTTCCTCATCAAGGCGCGCGAGATCGAGCTGTCGCAGACGGCCCGCCTGATCAAGCGCGAGCTGCACAAGAAGCTCGCCGAGGTCGAGACCCC
This sequence comes from Methylobacterium sp. Leaf87, assembly GCF_001422775.1. Classification (NCBI taxonomy): domain Bacteria; kingdom Pseudomonadati; phylum Pseudomonadota; class Alphaproteobacteria; order Hyphomicrobiales; family Methylobacteriaceae; genus Methylobacterium; species Methylobacterium sp. Leaf87. The sequence goes on from NZ_LMMI01000012.1 coordinate 346,251, forward strand.
CGTCGCCGCCTGAAGGCCGACGGGCCGGCCCCTGAGCCGGACCAGACATCTCAGTCGAAGCCGTCGCCCGCTTGAGTGCGGGCGGCGGCTTCGTCGTGTCCGGGGTGTCTCCGGTCGCGCGCGGGTGGGGCGCCGCGACCCGGATTGACGCTGTACCGCCCGGATTGTACCGATCGGTACAGCGCTGGCGAATCGGCGCGCCAGGAGTTCGCATGTCCGACGCCCGTCCGCCCCTGCCGCCCTTCACCCGCGAGACCGCGATTCAGAAAGTCCGCGCCGCCGAGAACGGCTGGAACGGCCGCGACCCCCACAAGGTCGCCCTGGCCTACACGCCCGACAGCCGCTGGCGGAACCGCTCGGAGTTCTTCACCGGGCGCCCCGCCATCGTGGCGTTCCTCGAGGCGAAGTGGGCGCGCGAGCACGAGTACCGGCTGATCAAGGAGTTGTGGGCGTTCACCGAGAACCGCATCGCCGTGCGCTTCGCCTACGAGTTCCACGATGCCGCCGGCGCATGGTTCCGCACCTACGGCAACGAGAACTGGGAGTTCGACGCCAACGGCCTGATGCGGATGCGCCACGCCAGCATCAACGATCTGCCCATCACCGAGAACCAGCGTCTGTTCCGCTGGACGCCTGGCCCGCGGCCGGAGGATCACCCGGGGCTCACCGAACTCGGGCTGTGAGCGCCGCGGCCCCGGGCGCGCGGGAGGCGGCGATCCCGGCGCTCGCGGAGGTGTTTCGCGAGTATGGCTACGCCGGGGCCAGCCTCGCCCTGCTCGGTGCCCGCGCGGGGCTCGGCAAGGGCAGCCTCTACCACGCCTTTCCCGGCGGCAAAGCCGAGATGGCGGACGCCGTCCTCGACAGCATCGGCGCCTGGTTCGAGGCGGAGATCTACGCAGCCCTGCGGGACGATCCCGACCCCCGCGCCGCCATCCGGCGCATGCTGTCGGAGACGGATGCGTATTTCCGCTCGGGCCGGCGGGTCTGCCTCTTCGGCGCCCTCGCCCTGTCGGAGGGGCGGGACCGATTCGGGATGCGGATCGCGGGGTATTTCGCGGCGTGGCGGGATGCCCTCACGGGAGCGCTGCACCGCGCCGGCCGGGCGGAGGCCGAGATCCTGGCCGAGGACGCCGTCCTGGCGATCCAGGGCGGCCTCGTCCTGGCCCGCGCCCTCGATGACCCGCACGTGTTCGGGCGGCTTCTCGGCCGCCTGGAACGTCGCCTGTGCGGGGTCTAGCGCCGCCCGCCCCCGCGTGAGGCTTTGCGCCCGCCGTTGCCCGCATCCTCCTCGAACAGCTCCGCCAGCTTCTCCGTCATCGCGCCGCCGAGTTCCTCGGCGTCGATGATGGTCACGGCGCGGCGGTAGTAGCGGGTCACGTCGTGGCCGATGCCGATGGCGAGGAGCTCGACGGGGGAGCGGGTCTCGATGTCCTCGATCATCCAGCGCAGGTGGCGCTCGAGGTAGTTGCCCGGATTGACCGACAGGGTCGAATCGTCCACCGGCGCGCCGTCTGAGATCACCATGAGGATCTTGCGCTGCTCCGGCCGGGCGATGAGGCGCTTGTGCGCCCAATCGAGGGCCTCGCCGTCGATGTTCTCCTTCAGAAGCCCCTCGCGCATCATCAGCCCGAGGTTCTTTCGCGCGCGGCGCCAGGGAGCGTCGGCGCTCTTGTAGACGATGTGGCGCAGGTCGTTCAGGCGACCGGGCGCGTTCGGCTTCGACGCGGCGAGCCACGCCTCGCGCGATTGCCCACCCTTCCACGCCCGGGTGGTGAAGCCCAGGATCTCCACCTTGACGCCGCAGCGTTCCAGGGTCCGCGCCAGGATGTCGGCGCAGGTGGCCGCCACGGTGATGGGCCGGCCGCGCATGGAGCCGGAATTGTCGAGCAGCAGGGTCACGACGGTGTCGCGGAAGTTCGTGTCCTTCTCCTGCTTGAAGGAGAGGGGCTGGAACGGGTCCGTCACCACCCGCACGAGGCGGGCGGGGTCGAGCTGGCCCTCCTCGAGGTCGAAATCCCAGGCGCGGTTCTGCTGGGCCAGGAGCCGGCGCTGGAGCCGGTTGGCGAGGCGCCCGACCACGCCCTGCAGGTGGGCGAGCTGCTTGTCGAGGTAGGTCCGCAGGCGTGCCAACTCCTCGGCGTCGCAAAGGTCCTCGGCGTGGATCACCTCGTCGAAGCGGGGATTGAACACCTTGTAGTCGGGGCCGCGGGCCTCGTTGCCCCGAGACGAAGGCGGCCGCCAAGCCTCCGAGGCCTCCTCCGATTCGGCGTTCTCGGCCTCCTCCGGCAGTTCGCCGGACGGGGCGTCGGCCGATTCGGTGGCGCCCTCCTGGAGGTCGTCGGAGGCCTCTTCCGACACCTCCATCTCGGCGCGGTCGCCCTGCGACTGCTCCTCGGCCTCTCCCTCGCTCGGGGTCTGCTCGTCGTCCTGGGACTCGCCCTCGTCGTCGTCGTTGTCGTCGTCCTCGGGGTCGAACGGCGTCTCGTCGGCCATGTCGAGGGAGCTGAGGAGGTCGCGCACGGAGCGGGCGAAGGCGCGCTGGTTCTCGAGTGCGCCGATGAGCCCGTCGAGGTTCGGCCCGGCCTTGTCCTCGATATGGGCGCGCCAGAGGTCGACGATCTTCTGCGCCGCCGGCGGGGGCGCCTGGCCGGTGAGGCGCTCGCGCACCATGAGGGCGACGGCGTCCTCCATGGGGGCGTCGGCCCGGTCGGTGATCGCCTCGTACTTGCCGCCGCGATGGTAGCGGTCCTCCAGCATGGCGGAGAGGTTCGAGGCGACGCCCGACATCCGCCGCGCGCCGATGGCCTCGACCCGGGCCTGCTCGACGGCGTCGAACACCGCCCGCGCGCCGGAATTCTCGGGCGCCAGACGGCGATGGACGGCCACATCGTGGCAGCCGAGCCGAAGCGCCATGGAATCGGCGTTGCCGCGCAGGATCGCCACGTCGCCGGGCGTCAGCTTGCGCGGCGGTTCGGGCAGGCGCGCCTTGTCGCCGGTCAGCGCCGGCCGGTCGCTGGCATAGACCACCTCGACCTCGGCCCGCTTGGCGATGGCGCGCAGGCAACCGGCCACCGAGCGCTTCAGCGGTTCGGCGACGGGCTCGCGGCGTTCGCCGGCTTTGCGGTTGGAGATGCTCACGGGCGCTGCTTCTTCACCGAGTCAAAATCGAAGGGCCGGTTCAGGATGTCGTCCCATTCGTAGGGGCATTCGGAGGGAAACTCATCCGGCGGGAGGTGCGTCTCGTCGGACGCCCAGTCCCGTGCGTCCGGGTAGGCGTTGCCCAGAGCCTCGTCGATGCGCGACTTCAGGCCGGGGTTGCTCGCCAGAATGCGCTCGTAGCGGCGACGCTGCTCGCGGATCGAGAAGATCCAGCTCGGCGTACGGTGCTCGGGCTGCTGATCCCATTTGAGCATATGCATCACGAGGACGCGCAGGGCGCTTTGGAGTTTGCCGAACTCGCTCTCGGACAAGCTCTCCAACTCCTCGGCGATATGATCGAGATCGAGCGCATCGACCCGCCCGGCACGGAGAAGCGCGACCTGCTCCTGCACCCAGGTGTAAAGGTCGTCCTCGTAGCGCGTCCGGCCGGGGAACACCTCCCCCGTACGCGGTCCGCCCTTCACAGCCGGCTCGCCCATCGCGTCCTCCGCAAAAGATTCCCTAGCTCAGGGCCACGTTCGAGGCGCTCTCGGGCAGGTCCTTGCCGAAGGCGCGCTGGTAGAATTCCGCCACGAGGGTGCGCTCCAGCTCATCGCACTTGTTGAGGAACGTCACCCGGAAGGCGAAGCCGATATCCTGGAAGATGTCGGCGTTCTCGGCCCAGGTGATGACCGTGCGGGGGCTCATGACCGTCGACAGGTCGCCGTTCATGAACGCATTGCGGGTCAGATCGGCCACGCGCACCATCTTGCTGACGATCTCGCGGCCGCCGTCGCGCTGGTAGTGCAGGGCCTTGGACAGGACGATGTCGACCTCGCGGTCGTGGGGCAGGTAGTTGAGGGTGGTGACGATGGACCAACGGTCCATCTGGCCCTGATTGATCTGCTGGGTGCCGTGATAGAGGCCCGAGGTGTCGCCGAGGCCCACGGTGTTGGCGGTGGCGAACAGCCGGAAGGCCGGGTGCGGGCGGATGACCCGCTTCTGGTCCAGCAGGGTCAGGCGGCCGGAGAGTTCGAGGACGCGCTGGATCACGAACATCACGTCGGGCCGGCCGGCATCGTACTCGTCGAACACCAGGGCGACGTTGTTCTGCAGGGCCCAGGGCAGGATGCCGTCCTGGAAGGCGGTGATCTGCTTGCCCTCCTGTAGCACGATGGCATCCTTGCCGACGAGATCGATGCGCGAGACGTGGCTGTCGAGGTTGATCCGGATGCAGGGCCAGTTCAGGCGGGCGGCGACCTGCTCGATATGGGTCGACTTGCCGGTGCCGTGATAGCCCGTGACCATGACGCGGCGGTTGCGGGCGAAGCCCGCCAGGATCGCCAGGGTGGTCTCCCGGTCGAAGATGTAGTCCGGGTCGAGGTCGGGCACATGCTCGTCGGTCTTCGTGAAGGCCGGAACCATGAGGTCGAGGTCGATGCCGAAGGCCTCGCGCACGGAGACGGTCCGGTCGGGCAGCGAGGCGGGCGAGACGTCAGAGAGCATACGGGACCTCGTGGAGCGGGCGCCGGCGGGACCGGAACACGCGGGGGGCTGTGTCGGGCGAGAGGGGCGCGACGCGCGCGGAGCCGCTTTCGCCCCGTCATCTAGGGGACGGCGCCGGGGGACGCCAAGGGTGGATGCCACACGAAAGAGACGTGGTCGGGCACGATATAGGGCGCCGCGCGCCGATTGCCGCCCAGGCCCGGGCCGACCAGACCTGCAAATCCGACCGGATCCCGAAAATCCACGCAGGGTTCGTGCCGCTCTCAGCACAACCCGGCGGCGCGCAGGGCGTCGTGGGCGCGGATGATGTCGCGCAGGCGCTCCTCGAACGAGCGGTCGCCGCCGTTGGCGTCGGGGTGGAAGCGCTTCACCAGCACCTTGTACTGCGCCTTGATGGCCGCCGAATCGGCGTTCTCGTCGAGCCCGAGGACGTCGAGGGCCTTGAGGGTGGCCGAGGAATGGCGCGGCCGGCGCGGCTCGGGCGCGCGCTTGCGCCGGGCGGTCTCGCCGACGCCCTCGGCGCGCAGGATGTCGAGGGGATCGACATAGGCCCAGTCGCGCGTGGCCTCGGGCTTCGGCTTCGCCGCGGCGGTGGCGGGGTTCACCCCCATGGCCCAGGTCGGGCGATGGCCGATGATGGCGTCCTTCTGGAAGGCCTGCACGGCGGCGTCGTTCATGCCGTCGAAGTAGTTGTACGTGGCGTTGTAGGCCTTCACGTGGTCCATGCAGAAGCGCCAGTACTGCCCCTCCGCCTTCCGGCCCTTGGGGGCGCGGTAGAGCCCGGGGTTCTGGCAGCCGGGCGTGTCGCAGCCCTGCGCCGACGCCTTCTTGGGCTCGTCGCAGGTGCGCTTGATGCGGATGCTGTCGAACAGGGGCGAGTTGAGATCCATGATGGGGCGATTATGAGAGGGCGGGTCGCAGACACAAGAGCGCCGGGCCTGATGCCGCATGCGGCCATCGGGGGTTGACGGGAGCGGCGGCCAAGCCCCCGAACGAGCGAGCCCCGAACGCGAGATCATTCGCCCGGAAGGAGACCGCACCATGACGACCATGAGGGACTGGATCGACGAGACCTTGCGATCCGCGCTCGCGCCGACGCATCTCGACGTGATCGACGAATCGCACCTGCACGCCGGCCATGCCGGGGCGCGGCCCGAGGGCGAGACCCATTTCAGACTTGATGTCGTCTCGGCGGCGTTCGACGGCAAGAGCCGGGTCGAGCGCCACCGCCTCGTCAACGGCGCCCTCGATCCGGCGTTCAAGCGCGGCCTGCACGCCCTGGCGGTGCGGGCGCGGACGCCGGCCGAGGCCGCCTGATCGAACGGGCCGGAGACCGTCGCCGTGGCGCTTCAGTGCACGCCCCAGATCAGCATCGACGAGGCGGAGCTGGAGGAAAGCTTCGTGCGCGCCTCGGGCCCCGGCGGGCAGAACGTCAACAAGCTGTCCACCGCGGTGCAGCTGCGCTTCGATGCGCGGCGCTCGCCGTCCCTGCCCAACGCCGTCGCGGTGCGGCTGATGCGGCTCGCCGGCCGGCGCCTGACGCTGGACGGCATCATCGTCATCTCGGCCCAGCAGCACCGGACCCAGGACCGCAACCGGGCCGATGCCCGCGAGCGCCTCGCCGCCCTGGTGGCGGAGGCCGCCGTGCCGCCGACCCCGCGCCGGGCCACGCGCCCGACCCTGGCCTCGAAGAAGCGGCGCCTCGACGAAAAGTCGAAGCGCTCCGACACCAAGCGCCTGCGCGGGGACCGGGGCGACGGGTGATCCCCGACACCCGCCCGCCTCAGGGCGTCGGGGCGGCGGTGCCGTCCGGCGGATGGTGCTCGACCTCGCCGCTGACGTAGGGGCTGCCGGGCTTGGCGATGGTGAGCACCAGGGCGATGACCGCGAGCAGGGCCGCCAGGGCCGCCGGGAACAGGAACGCGTCCTCTCCGTAATGCATCTGCAGCACGCCGCCGATGACCGCGCCGGTGCTGAGCGCCGCCCACAGGGGGGCCTGGATCCAGAACGACGGCGCGACCACGCCGAGGAGCAGGTTGGCGAGCCCGGTTCCGAACCGCACCACGGCGCCGGTGACGTAGGTGAGCGCCAGGCTGCGGCCGCCCTCGTCCTGCAGGGTCGCGTTCTGGAGGCCGAGCGCGATGACGATGGGATAGGCGTGGAGCGGGAACGCGAAGGTGCCGTGGGGCACGATGAGCCCGACGGTGAGCAGCACCGCCTGGAGCAGCAGCAGCACGGACAGGCGCCAGCGCCCGACCCAGGCTGCGATGAGCGTGCCCGCGAAGGCGCCGAAGCAGAACAGGATGATGACGGAGGCGACGCGCGAGGTGCTCTCCCAGTCGAATCGGCTGACCGACACGCCGAACCGCGTGGTGTTCCCGCTCATGAACGACATGAACAGCTGCGAGAATTCGAGGAAGCCGATGGAATCGGCGCAGCCCGCCACGGCCGAGAGGGCGAGGGCGAACGGGATGCGCGTTCGCGCGCTGGCGGGAAACGCCTTGCTCTGCGGGTCTGCCATGGAATCTCCAGAGGATCGGCCCCGGGGAGGGGCAGGGAAACGGCCCGACGCGGGGACGACGCCACGACGCGGGATTGCCGGTCCCCATACGCGCCCGGGCGCGCGATGGGATTCCGGGAGGCTGTCGAATCTGGCCATGGCGTGCCGTGCGGCACCTGTCCACCGTTCCGCCTCACGGGGACGGGATGATCGGCTGACGTTCGCGTGATCCGGCTTGCCGGCGACCCACCCTCGCCCGTGATCCGAACTCGCCCGGGATCCGGACCGGATCAGCCGGGCCGGCGGGCGACGACGATGCGTCCCGGGACGGGCAGGCCGCGTTCGCGCCGGAGGGTCGCGGGGTCGAGGCATTCGAGGACGAGGCCGGCCCGCGCCACGGCCCGTTCCACCAGGGCGTCGCCATGGGCGTAGCGGGCGTCCGCGCCGAGCACGAGGCCGTCGCCTGCATGGGATTGCACGCTGAAGCCGAGGCGCCCCCCCGGCCGCAGCACCCGCGCGGACCCCGCTAGGAGGTCCGTGAGTCCGCCCACGTAAATCATCACGTCGGCGGCGGTGACGAGGTCGGTCCCGGCGTCCGGTTCCGCCGCGAGGCCCGCCACGAGGTCGGCCTCCACCAGGCGGGCGTAGCGCTTCCCCCGCGCGGCCTCGGCCAGCATGAGGGGCGAAAGGTCGATGCCCGTGAGGTGGCGCGCCCGGTCGCCCAGGGCCGCGCCCACGAGGCCGGTGCCGCAGCCGAGGTCGAGCACGGTGTCGTAGACCGCCGGCGCGTCCGGCAGGCGATCGAGGGCCGCGACGAGGAGTTCGGGGGCCCGGTAGGCGAGGTCGTCCACGAGGTGGCGCTCGAACCGTGCGGCGTAGGCGTCGAACAGGGCACGGATGTAGGCCGGGGAGATCGCCCCCAGAACGTCGCCGTCGCCGTCCTCCCGGCGGCCCGCGCCGATCTGCGCCAGGGCGAGCCGGGCGCCCTGCACGTCCTCGGGGTCGAGGTCGAGGGCCGCCGCGTAGGCCCGCAGCGCCGCGTGGTGGTCGCGAAGGTCGCCGTGGGTGACGTAGCGGGCCTCCCGCGCCCGGCCGAGGAGGAACCAGGCCGGGGCGTAGCGGGGCGCGATCTCCAGGGTCTGCTCCGCCATCTCGGCGGCCCCCAGGGCATCGCCCTCGGCCAGGCACCCCTCGGCGTAGGCGTAGCGTCTGTCGGCGAGGAACTCGCCGGAACCGGAGGGGCGTGACATGCTGGGTGGGGGCGGCCGCTTCGCTCGGGGATCGGGCGCCCTATATGCCGCGCCGATGACCTTCAGCGCCAGCGATCTCCTCACCCTGACCCGCGAGGGGCTCTACTGCCCCCTCGGCGATTTCCACGTCGATCCGACCTGGCCCGTGCCCCGGGCCCTGATCACCCACGGCCACGCCGACCACGCCCGTGCCGGCCACGGGCAGGTGCTCGCCACGGGCCAGACCCTGCGGATCATGGCCGTGCGCTACGGCGAGGATTTTTGCGAGGCCCGCCAGGAGGCCAAGCTCGGCGAGGACATCCGCGTCGGCGACGTCACCGTCCGCTTCGCCCCCGCCGGGCACGTCCTCGGCTCGGCCCAGATCGCGATTCAGGCGCGGGGCGTGCGCGTCGTGGTCTCGGGCGACTACAAGCGCGCGCCCGATCCGACCTGCCTGCCCTTCGAGGTCATGCCGTGCGACGTGTTCATCACCGAGGCGACCTTCGGCCTGCCGGTGTTCCGCATGCCCGACACCCGGGACGAGGTTCAAAAACTCCTCGATTCCGTGGCGCTGTTCCCCGAGCGCGCCCACATCGTCGGCGCCTACGCGCTCGGCAAGGCCCAGCGGGTGATGGCCCTGCTGCGGGAGGCCGGCTACGACCGGCCGATCTACCTCCACGGCGCCATGGAGAAACTGACGGAGCTGTACAAGCAGGAGGGGATTCCGCTCGGCGAGACCCCCAAGGTCGTCGCGGCCGAGCGGGGCAAGCTCCACGGCGCCATCGTGCTGTGCCCGCCCTCCGCGATCCAGGACGTGTGGTCGCGCAAATTCCCCGATCCCGTCGCCTCCTTCGCGTCGGGCTGGATGCGGGTGCGCGCCCGCGCCCGCCAGAAGGGCGCCGAACTCCCCCTGTGCATCTCCGACCATTCCGACTGGCCCGACCTCTGCCGCACGATCCGGGAGACCGGGGCCGGGGAGGTCTGGGTGACCCACGGGCAGGAGGACGCCCTGGTGCATTGGTGCGGGACCCAAGGGATCGAGGCCAAGCCCCTGCACCTGCTGGGCTACGGCGACGACGGCGAGGCCGAGCCGGGCGTCGCGGAGGTCGCCGCGTGAACCACTTCGCCCTCCTCCTCGACCGCCTCGCCTACGAGCCGCGCCGCAACGCCAAGCTGCGTTTGCTGCAGGATTACTTTTCGCGGACCCCCGATCCCGAGCGCGGCTTCGCCCTCGCGGCCATGACCGGCAACCTGACCTTTCGCGAGGCGAAGCCCGCGATGATCCGCGGGCTGGTGGAGGCGCGGGTCGATCCGGTGCTGTTCGCCCTGTCGCACAACTACGTCGGCGATCTCGCCGAGACCACGGCGCTGATCTGGCCGGCGCCTGGCGTCACGGCTTCCCTCAATGCCCTTACGCCCGGGCGTGGGGATGCGCCCCCGCCTCTCGGCCACAACAACTCGCCGCCCCACATCCCGACCCTGGCGGAGGTGGTCGAGACCCTCGCCACCGTGAAGAAGACCGAACTGCCGGGGCACATCGCCGAGTGGCTCGACGCCCTTGACGAGACCGGGCGCTGGGCGCTGCTCAAGCTCATAACCGGGGCCCTGCGCGTCGGCGTCTCGGCGCGTCTGGCCAAGACCGCCGTAGGGGCGCTCGGCGGCCACGAGGCCGACGCGGTGGAGGAGGTCTGGCACGGGATGGTGCCGCCGTACCTGAGCCTGTTCGCCTGGGTCGAGGGGAAGGCCGAGCGCCCCACCACCCTCAACCCGGCGCCGTTCCGGCCACCGATGCTGTCGCACCCCATCGATGCGGAGACGGACTTCGAGAAACTCGATCCGGCGGCGTTCTCGGGCGAGTGGAAGTGGGACGGCATCCGCGTCCAGCTCTCGGGCGGCCGCGACGAGGCGGGAAGCCAAGTCGCGCGGGTCTATTCGCGCACGGGCGAGGACATCACCGGCGCGTTCCCGGATCTGGCGCAGGCCATCACCTTCACGGGCACGCTGGACGGCGAATTGCTGATCCTGAAGGAATCCCGCGTCCAGAGCTTCAACGTCCTGCAGCAGCGCCTCAACCGCAAGGCGGTGACCCCGAAGCTCCTGGAGGAATTTCCCGCCCATGTCCGGGCTTACGACCTGCTCACGGCGGAGGGCGCGGACCTGCGCCCGCTGCCCTTCGCCGAGCGCCGCGCCCGGCTTGAGACGTTCGTCGCCGCCCTCGACCATGCCCGGATCGATCTCTCGCCCCTCGTGCCCTTCGCCACCTGGGAGGATCTGGCTGAAGCGCGTGCCGATCCTGCCGCCGTGGGGGCGGGGGAGGATGCCGACGCCATCGAGGGCGTGATGCTGAAGCTGCGCGACAGCCCCTACCTGCCCGGCCGCCCCAAGGGGCCGTGGTGGAAATGGAAGCGCGAGCCCCACCTCGTCGACGCCGTGATGATGTACGCCCAGCGCGGCCACGGGAAGCGCTCGTCGTTCTACTCGGACTACACCTTCGGCGTCTGGCGGCCCCGCCAGGACGGCAGCCTCGAACTGGTGCCCGTCGGCAAGGCCTATCACGGCTTCACCGACGCGGAACTGGCCAAGCTCGACCGCTACGTCCGCAACCACACGGTCAAGCGCTTCGGCCCCGTGCGCGAGGTCGCGTACGGCCTCGACGAGGGGCTGGTGCTGGAGATCGCCTTCGAGGGCGTGCAGCGCTCGACCCGGCACAAGTCCGGCGTCGCGCTTCGCTTTCCCCGCGTCCACCGCATCCGCTGGGACAAGCCGGCGGCGGAGGCCGATCGCATCGCCCTCCTCGAAACGATCCTGGCCCGGGGGACGAGCGAGATCGCCCCGGGCGCCACCCTGGAGATCCCCTCATGACCCGTGCTGCCCGCATCGGCGAACTCGACGGCTTCCGGGCGGGCCCGGTGAGCCGGCAGGCGAGCGCCCGCCTCGTGGTGGCGACGGAGGGCCCCGGCTTCACCGATATCACCGACCGCGTCGCCGCGTTCGTGGCCCGCAGCGGCGTCGCGCACGGTGTGCTGACGGTGTTCTGCCGGCACACCTCGGCCTCCCTGACCATCCAGGAGAACGCCGACCCGGACGTGCAGACCGACCTCATGACCGCCCTCGACGGGTTCGCCCCGCGCCACGGCGCCTACGTGCACGGCAGCGAAGGCCCGGACGACATGCCGGCCCATATCCGCACCCTGGTGACGGATGCGAGCCTCGCCGTGCCGGTGCTGGACGCCCGCCTCGCGCTGGGCACCTGGCAGGGTATCTATCTCATCGAGCACCGCGACCGGCCGCACCGGCGGGAGGTTGTCCTGGCGGTTGTGGGAGGATAATTGATACTGTTAGGGCCTGTCGTCGCCTGAACAGATTGGCTGGGCTTGCGTTTTCGTCTCTCTGATGGAGGAGGGACGATGCTGAGCGACGCGCAATGGGCTGATCTGGNTAGGGCCTGTCGTCGCCTGAACAGATTGGCTGGGCTTGCGTTTTCGTCTCTCTGATGGAGGAGGGACGATGCTGAGCGACGCGCAATGGGCTGATCTGGAGCCTCTGGTTGAAGCCTGCCGGCCCAAGGCCAAAACGCCTCCGCAGGATCTGCAGCGCACGCTCTCGGCCATCCTTTGGCGGCATCAGAACGGAGCCAAATGGCGAGCTATTCCCGAGGAATTGGGACCCTGGTGGCGGGCTGCCCAGATCTTCATCCGCTGGTCGCGTGCCGGCGTCTGGGAGCGGCTTCTTCACCTCGTGCAGGAGCGCGGTGTCCAACTCGGTATGGTGTTCCTCGACGGCACGAACGTTCGGGCGCACCAAAAGGCGGCGGGAGCCGCCAAAAGGGGGGATCTGCAGCCGAGCGAGACGCTCGTGAAGCTGTCGGCCGCTCGCGTGGCGGGTATGGCACCAAGGCTTGCGTGATCGCCGACGGGCAGGGCCGCGCCATCGCCTTCCGGCTGGCGCCCGGTCAGGCCCATGAACTTCCTCACGCTGTTCCCCTGCTCGACCAACTGCCGGGGGTGCCCAAATGGGTCGTGGGGGATCGCGGCTATACCAGCCACGTCTTTCGCGAACACATCTGGGATATGGGCGCTCGGCCTGCGATCCCGCCTCAGCGCCACGAAGCGCCCGTGGCCTGCCCGGATTGGATCTACAACAACCGTAACCAGGTCGAGCGTCTCTGGGCCAGGCTCAAAGAGTGGCGCGCCATCGCCACACGCTACGAGAAGACTGCCGTCAGCTTCATGGGCGTCCTCTCCCTCGCAGCCGCCCTCGATTGGCTCAAGCGATGACACGCCCTAGGCGCCATCGCCACACGCTACGAGAAGACTGCCGTCAGCTTCATGGGCGTCCTCTCCCTCGCAGCCGCCCTCGATTGGCTCAAGCGATGACACGCCCTAACCGTCCCGACGTCGAAATCGGGTGCCTAGCAAAACTGGAGGTCGCGGTGCTCCTGCCCAAGGGCGTGTTCCGGGGCACCTGCTCCGCCCGAACGAATGCCCGATGAACGGGAGCCGCGGACGGCGATCACGGCGGCATGGAAGACGAGAACACGATGCTGACCCGCCTGAGCCGCGCCTTCCTGAAGGTGTTCCCTACCATCCTTCTCGTCGTCGTGGGCCTGATTGCAGCCGTGTTCCGGAAACGGTCGGGGCCTAGGAAGGGCGCGACGACGCTCGTCCCGGTACCCGCCAGGCAAACTGCGCCTCCGGTGCGTCGCCGCGGGGCTGCCATCGCGCTCCTCGCCCTCCTCATCGGGATCGGGCTGATCCTAGCCTTGGTCGGCGGTGATGGCGCCCTTTGGCGGCTCGGGTCCCCGCTTCCCTTCTCGAACGGCGAAGGCGGGCGACCGGTGGCGGCCCTATCGCGGCCAGAGGTCGACGCCAGCAGAGGAAACACCTCGGAAGCGGTCGCTCGGGATAGACCGGCGATTGAACGAACGCCGGGCGAACCAGGCGTGGCGATGGCTCCCGGCACCCCTGACCCAAGTTCCCCATCGTTCGATACCGTCCGCGTCGAGCCAAACGGGGAACTCGTCGTCGCCGGGCGAGCGACGCCGAACGGCACCGTGGAGCTCTTAGTCGACGGCAAACCCACCGCCCGGGCGGTCGCCGATGGGAACGGCCAGTTCGCCATCGTCCCGCCGGCCCTCCCGGCCGGCAACAGCGAGGTCGGCCTTCGGGCCACCGATGCGGAGGGCATCGTTCGCCAATCGCGGGACAGCGTCGCGGTGGCCGTCGCGCCATCGCGCGATGACAAGCCACTGGTTGCCCTGACCTCGCCCGACAAAGCCACCGTGGTGCTGTCGCAACCGGGTTCATCACGGACGGTGATCCGGTCGGTTCCCGATGCCGTGTCCGCTCGACGGACGACGGCGGACGCCGCATCCCCGTCTCGGCGAGGCTCCGGCGAAGTTGCTCCGAGCTATAGCGCCTCGAACGCCATTGGCGAAAACGATGCTGTCCGGCCCGGCCGGACCGGGGTCGGCGACGGCCCCGACGCGAAGGTCTCGGATCGAACCGCATCCAAAGGGATCGGGTCCCCCTCCTCGGAGGCGCCTCAGGCCCCACCACCGGAGCGGGCAGTCGGGACGGGATTGTCGGAGGCCCCCACCAAGGTCGTCAGCGTCGATGCGCAGGAGGGCGGCCGGCTGTATGTCAGCGGCCAGGCTCCCGCCGGTGCGACAGTACGGCTCTACCTCAACGATACCCTGATCGCCCCCGCCACGGTTGGTCGGGACGGCAGCGTCACCTTCACCATCGGTCGAGGCGTCAAGCCGGGGGACTACAAGGTCCGGCTCGATCAGGTCGATGCCGCCTCGGGGAAGGTCCACAGCCGCGTGGAGGTACCCTTCTCGGTTCCTCATGACGCCCGGATCGCGGGGACGGGCCGTTCGGTCCCGGCACCACCCGAGGCATCACCCGGCGGGCAGGTGGCGTCGAACGCATCCCAACCAGCGGCGGTCGGGCGGCAAGGCGCGAACAAAGGCACGTCTGAGTGGCCTCGGGATTCCATATCCAGCATGTCGGCGACAAAGCCATCATCGGATAATATGAGCGTTCCGCTCAGGCCCAACGCTGTCCCCGGCGCCGTCTACGTGCCTGAGGTGAGGACCGCCCGGATCGAGCGCGGCGACAGCCTTTGGGCGATCAGCCGGCGGACCTACGGCGAGGGTGACCGCTACACGGCGATCTACGACGCCAACCAGGACCAGATCCGCGACCCAGACCTGATCTATCCCGGTCAGGTCTTCGTGCTGCCGGCCGAGGACGCCATCGATGCCGGTCTGGGCGAAAAACGCGGCTGAGGAGAATCAAATCATGACCAAATTCACCAAGGCCGTGACCTACGTCCTCGCCGCCGCGGCCGTCTTCATGCTCGTCATTGTCGTCCTGCAATCCACGAACATGCTGGCGAGTTCATGAGACCGCGGAGGGCCCATGGGTTCTTGTCGCACGTCGGCTTTGGTCGGGAGCATGCACGGAAAGCTCCGGTTCGAACCTGATGGTCCTTGATCCTTGCACTGACGGAATGGTGTAGGAACGGTATCGTCGCAACGATGTTTCCGGACCCTCAGCTTAAGCCGGAGGCGTCCATGCGTATCATGCCGTCTATCCTGACTATCTTTTCAGGGCAGAAGAGTGCGAATTTTTCCAGAACGGGGAAAAACGGCCGCATCCGCATTCACGCTGCTCGTCGTGAGGATTATGCCAGCATCTATCCAAGCGGACAGAGCTACACCTGGGGAGGGCCGACCACGGCGTCGAACGGGTTCGCGCCGGCTATAGGCTACGACGCTTACCACGGCGGCAACGGCTACTGACCCTGTGACGTGTTGTACCACACCCAACGCCGGAACGGCTGACTAGGCGAGGTTGTTTCTGGCCCACATCTCGAAAGACAGGAGCTATCGAATGCGCAAGCTCGCACTTGCATCCACAGCGCTGCTCGGCCTCGGCCTGCTGGCATCGGCACCTGCCGAGGCTCGCGGCTGGGGCGGTGGCTACGGCCACGGCGGCTATGGCTACGGCGGCGGTTACCGCGGTGTCGGCTTCCGCGGTGGTTACGGTGGGTATCGTGGTTACGGCGGCGGCTATGGGCGCGGCTACGGTTATCGTCGCGGCATCGGCCCAGGCGCAGCCATCGGCCTCGGCATCGCCGGGCTCGCGGCGGGTGCCATCGTGGCGAACAGCTACGGCGGATACGGCTATGGTGGATACGGCTACGGTCGTCCGGTCGGGTACTACGGCGGTGGGTATGGCTACGCGCCTGCCTACGGTTACGCACCGGCTTACGGTTACGCACCGGCTTACGGTTACGCACCGGCTTACGGTTACGGCTATCCGGCCTACGGCTACGGGTACTGACCCGGGAGCGTTAGCGTCCCGCCATCTGTCGTAGCGGGCTCTGGTAAGAATGTAGTGAGCATGGATCTCTCCATGCTCACTACATTTGTACTATTATGTACTTCTCGAATAAACAGACATTGACTGAAAAAATAACCGGCGCCATCTGAACATAATAAGAAGATCCGGGTTGGTCACCTGATCAACTAAAGGATGCAAATGTCACGTTTCAAAATGCTTTGCGGTGCCGCCGCCCTCTCGACCCTCGGTCTTATGAACACCGCCGCATTCGCGCAGGAAGGCGGCCCCTGCTCGGATGACATCGCCAAGCTCAAGCGCGAACTCGGAACCCAGGTCGGCATGGGGGCGCCGGTCTCGCAACCCGACACCGGTCAGCGCAAAGGGCCGAACGACGGATCGGCCGACCAGACAGCGAGCACGACCGCATCCGCGGCCAAGCCGGTCGGGAACGCCGAGACGGATCGCGCCCAGCAGGGCGGGGCGTCCAAGGCAACGGGCGGATCACCGGGGACTGTCGGCGGCGTCTCGGGACCCGTTGCGGCGGCCGCCGGGACCGGTCTGGCCGACTCGGTCGCGAGCGGGCGGATCGCCACCTCACCGGCCGACGTCCGGGCGCAGTCCGAGAACAAGCCGACCGCCGCCGTCGAAGCATCCAAGGGAGGCGAGCCGTCCGCCTCGGCGAAGCTGTCCGACGAGGACAAGGTTTCGCAGGCCAAGACCGCTCTGCAGCGCGCCACTGATCTCAACGCCAAGGGCGATCAGTCCTGCCGCGACGCAGTCCAGCAGGCCCGCTCATTGATGCCTCAGCAAGGTCGCTGAACGGCCCCATGTCCACAACCCGAGCGACGTGCTCGGTATAGTCGATTGCGGGGCGGCCAGGCCGCCCCGCGCAGGTGGCTTAGGCCTTGCCGGTGACCTTGTCTGCGACGTGCTGTGCGCCGTCCTTGACGTCGCCGGTCGTCTTCTGGGCTTCGCCCTTGAGCTCTTGGGCCTTGCCCTCAGCCTTCAGCTTGTCGTTGTCGGTGACGTTGCCGAGGCCCTGCTTCACGTTGCCGACGGCCTCGTTGGCCAGACCCTTGATCTTGTCGGTGGTGCTGCTCATGGCGGTTCTCCATCGCGACCGGGCCGGCCACGGGAACCTTGAACGGCCATGGCCCGAACGCCGTTCCAAGTGTCCGGTAACGCTTACGAGACGCAGTCCTTCCCGATCCGCATGATCGGCGGCATGGCCACGGCGACGGAGCCGATGGTGTTCGCCACCCTGCGGTTCTGCGTGCTGATCGCCTCGACCATCCGCGTTGGGGCCGGAGCCCGGGCCGTTGATGCGGTCGATGCAGATGCCTATTGCAGGAAAATGGCTTCGAACGCTCGGGCGATGATCGGGAGCGCCACCGGGTTGCGCAACCTTCGTGGGCGGGGCGTCGGGGAAAAGGCGGTGGCATCCGCCGACGATGCGAGCCTTGTCGGTTCAAGTGAGCTGGCGTCGGCGGCCTGGCACTCCTACGCCGCCACGACACAGCATCGTAGCGTGCTCTAAACGTCAACGAGGCCACGCCTATGTGGAAGTGGCCTCGCTAAACCTAAGGTTTTACAATGCGGAACTTTGGTCCTCAAAGCGGATCATTGAGCCCGAGAACAAACACGAGATCAGCAGCCTGAGTTGATGCGGCATCATCGATCCTAATCGGAAATTTGATGTCGAGCTTGAGCGCCAGCGGTCGCTAAAATTCTGCATCTCGTCAATCTTCAAGAAAGCGTCGGCTTTACATATTTTCCGGCCGAAAGCAGACGGGCAGTAATCCACCCGACCCGGACGTAGTTCATCCCCACCGAGCCGCCGCGAAGCGGACCATCCGAGGGTCTGCGAGGGGTCGGATGCGGACGGTACCAACCGTTAGGTTCCAACTACCAGTCCCTTCCGCTGCCACGTCCATCGGAAGGTACATAAACTCGTCCGCCACCCGACCGTGATGGTTGCTGGAGTCCGGTGAAGCGTCCCGAACACGTTCACGGTCGCGCGCTTCCACCACCTCGTGGTCGCCTAACGGGGGCTGAACGGCGCGGTTCAGCATGGGTTCGAAGCGCGAACATAGAACGCCGTCACCCCGACAAGGGGCGATGCCCCACCCCACCGGCATCGCCAGGAACCGGCCCCGTCCGGGCACGCCGAGCATCTCGCGGCTCGGGTCGGCAAACGACACCCCAGAAAGATCCACATGAACGATACGCAGACCATCACCGGCACCGTCTGGGCCGTCTTCGGGCACCGCTTCGCCATCAAGGCCAAGGACGTACGTGTCCTTGCGGACCTCGGACCGAAGGGCGCCGAGGGCATCGCAATCGCCAATGGCGACACGGTCACGATCACGGGAGAGCGCAAGCCATCGGAGACCAAGGTGACGTCCATCACCCTTAAGGACGGCATCGTCCGCGAGATCGCGTGGCCGAAGAAGCCTCACGAGGAAAAGGCGGACCATGCCCCGGCCGATCCGGCTGCGGCCCTCGCGGCGGTCAAGGCCGATGGCTACGCCGCCGAGGGTGAGCCGGCGCGCAAGCCGAAGCATTTCGAGATCGTCGGGGCGAAGGACGGCGTCCGCCACGAGATCCACGTCGAGCTCGACGGCAAGATCCGGAAGGTCAAGCCGCTCGCCGCCTGAGGGATGGACCCGATCCCGACCTCGGCCCGGCGGGCGGGACCGGCGTCGGAGCAAGGCCGATCACGTTTCGTCGCCATAGCCGAAAATCCGGCGCTCGGCCGGAGCCGACGGGTGTCCCGTCGGTTTGTTCCCCCGGATCGGGCCTTGCACCGATCCGGCCCGTTGCCCGAGGACCGATATCTTGGACGTCATCCATCCCGACCCGCCGATGCGCGAGGAAATTTCGCGCGGCTTCTACCCGGCGTTCGAGGGCAAGTGGCGTAGGGCCGAGGTGATCGGCCGTTGGGCCATGATCGCCTTCGTCGCCGCCAACGTCCTCGGAGCGTTTGGCCAGGGGCTGTTCAGCGAGCGCGCCGTTGCCAACAACGATGCCTCGATCCGTTTGCGCTACGAGCCGGTCGTCCGGTTCGGCGCACCCACAAAGGTCCAGTTCGATACCCGCGTCCCGCCCGGCAGCGACAAGGTCGCCGTGACCATGGCCAAGGGATTGGCGGACCATTTCGGACTTGAGAGCATCATCCCGCGCCCCTCGCGCTGGGAGGCGGGCGCCGACAGCATCCGCATGGAGTTCCCCGTGGTGAAGGGCCAGGAGCGGGTCACCATCCTGTTTGCGGGCTCGCCGGGCTTCCGCGGCGGCGTCGAACTCTGGGCACGCCTGGATGCGGGCGAGACCCTGTCCTGGTCCCAGTATTCGGTCCCGTAGCCATGAGCACCGTCTTCAAGGCCGCGGCGGCCTACCTCGTCGTCCTCTTCGTCATCCGCCTCATCGGGCGCCGGACGGCGAGCCAGCAGGCCCCCATCGACATGGTGGTCCTCTTTCTCTTCGGCGGCATGAGCGTCAGCGCCGTGCTCGGCGACGACAAATCGTTCGTGGGCGCGATGAGCGCGATCTTCACGGTGGGTCTGATGCACGTCGCTGTGTCGTGGCTGAAGCTGCGCTACGTCTGGTTCGAGCGCATCTGCGACGGCACGCCCATCGTGGTTTTTCGCGATGGCGATTGGGACGGTATCCAGATGCGGCGCCTGCGCATGCAGCAGGCCGATGTCCGCACCGCCGCCCGCCAGCAGGGGCTCGAAGACATGGACCAGGTCGCGGTCGCGGTGGTCGAGCGGGACGGCAAGGTCTCCATCATCGAGAAGGAGTGACGTACGGCGCCTGGGCCGGGTCCCTTCGCGAGTCCGTGGTGCCCTCGCCCCGTGATGCAGATCCGGCACGCGGCCAATGAGACGGGCAACCACCGTACGGCCAACGTGTTGTCGATGGCACCCAGCGGTCCGCGGCGCGTCGATCCGCGGCCCGGCGTCGGCGAGCGCACCAGCCCCCGCCAACGAGCCGCAGCATGACCGATCCGACGACGCCTCCTTCCGAGGTCGCAGACACCCGGCGCCTCGATGCCCTCCGGGACTACGACATCCTCGACACGCCTCCCGAGAAGGGCTTCGACGACATCGTCGAGTTGGCTCGCATGACCTGCGCCGCGCCGGTCGCCCTCGTCAGCCTGGTCGCGGGAGATCGGCAATGGTTCAAGGCGCAGTCCGGCTTCGCGCCCCGCGAGACGTCACTCGACAAGTCGGTCTGCGCCCATGCCCTGGCCGAGCCCGACCTGCTCGTCATTCCCGACCTGACGCTGGACCCCCGCACCCGCGACAATCCCCTCGTCACGGGCGAGCCGCACATCCGCTTCTATGCCGGTGCTCCGCTGCAGGCCGCCGGCGGCGAGCGGCTGGGAAGCCTCTGCGTGATCGACACCGTCCCCCGGCCGGAAGGGCTCACCGAGCGCCAAACCTCGGCGCTACGAGCGCTCGCCGGGCAGGTAATGACACAGATGGACCTGCGGCGGTCGGTCGTTGAACGTGAGCGCATCCTGTCGGGCCAGGCGGTGCTCATCGCGCAACAGGACGCCTTGATCGCCGCCCAGGCCGCGGTCACCCGGGCGGCCGGAAACCGTGAGGCCATCCTCGACGCCCTCGTCGCCGGCGTCATGAAAGCAGTTCCCCAGGCCGAGGGTGGCGTCATCGAATTGCGCGACGGGGACGAACTCGTCCACCGCTCCGGACACGGATCGCTCGCCCCGCATGACGGGCTGCGCCTGCCGCTGGAAGGCAGCCTGTCGGGCCACTGCCTGACCTCGGGCAAGCCGGTGCTGTGTCCCGACGTACTTCGGGACCCCCGGGCCAAGCGCGACCTTATTGAACCCCTGGGGGTACGATCAGCCATCTACGTTCCGGTCTCGCGAGGAGACACCAACGTCGGCGTGCTCAAACTGCAATCGAGCCGGCCGGATGCGTTCTCGGGAAGCGACCTGCGCGCCGCGACCCTATTCGCAGCAACCATTCCGGCCGGCTTGGCCGAGGCGGGCGAGGCCGAGGCCCGTCGCGGCATGCGCGCGAGCGAGGCCACCCTCAGGACCGTGATGGAGACCCTGCCCGTCGGCGTAATGATCGCCGAGGCCCCGTCCGGGCGCATCGTCGGCCACAATGACCGCGTCGCCGCCATCCTCGGCCATGGCGTGATGCCGACGGAAGCGGACGGGGGACCGGATCGCTGGGTCGGCTTCCACGCCGACGGACGACGGGTCGAAGCCGACGAGTGGCCCCTGCTGAAGCTTGCACGGCACGGCAACGGCGAGGCCGAGCTTGAGGTCGATTACCAGCGTGGCGACGGCCGGCGCGCCTGGGTCGGGTTCACCGGCGCCCCGATGCACGATGCCGACGGCGTCGTCGTGGGGAGCGTCGTGGTGGTCACCGACATCGACGAGCGCAAGCGGGCGGAACTCCTGCTCGAAGCCGCCAAGCACGCCGCCGAGGAGGCCAACCGGGCGAAAAGTGAGTTCCTCGCCAACATGAGCCACGAGCTGCGCACCCCGCTCTCGGCGGTGATCGGCTACTCCGAGATGCTGCAGGAGGAGATGGAGGATCTCGGGCACGAGAGCCTGCTTCCCGACATGCGCAAGATCGAGGCGAACGCGCGCCATCTCCTCGGGCTCATCAACGACGTCCTCGACCTCTCGAAGATCGAGGCCGAGCGGATGGAAACCTACGTCGAGGACTTCGCCGTTGAAACGGTCGTGCGCGACGTCGCCTCGACGGTCGAGGCCCTGGTCGCGGCCAAGGGCAATGCCCTGACCCTGGACCTCGCCCACGGACTCGGCGAGGCCCGCACCGACGTGACCAAGCTGCGCCAGTGCTTGATCAACCTCCTCAGCAACGCCGCGAAGTTCACGGAAGGGGGGCGGATCACCCTCACGGCCGAGCGGACCGAGCGCGACGGCGTTGATTGGCTCACCTTCCGCGTCGGTGACACCGGCATCGGCATGAGCCCGGACCAGCAGGCGCGGCTGTTCGAGCGGTTCACCCAGGCCGACGCCTCGACGACCCGCAAGTTCGGCGGCACCGGCCTCGGCCTCTCGATCACCCGGGCCTTTGCGACCATGCTGGGCGGGGACATCTCAGTCGAGAGCCAGGAAGGCAGCGGCACCACCTTCACAGTCTCGATGCCCGCCCGCATCGTCGGGTCCCAGGACGAGGACCCGGCCGTGGACCCCGCCGGGGGGACGGCCCCCGAAGACGGAACCGCCGGGCCCGGTGTCGTCCTCGTCGTGGACGACGATCCGGCGACGCGGGACCTCGTCGCCCGCTTCCTGGAGCGTGACGGGTTTAAGGTTGCCGTCGCCATCGACGGCCGGGAAGGCCTCGAACGCGCCCGGGCTTTGAGGCCGAGGGTCATCCTGCTCGACGTGACCATGCCGCAGATGGACGGCTGGTCGGTGCTGCGGACGCTGCGGGGCGACGCGGAGCTCGGCGACACGCCCGTGATCATGGTGACGGTCTTGGACGAGCAGAACCTCGCCTTCTCCCTCGGTGCCACGGACTACCTGCAGAAGCCCGTGGATTGGGACGAGCTCCACGGGGTGATGGATCGCTTCCGCCCCCAGGTCCACGAGGGACCCCTGCTCGTCATCGACGACGACGCCGACACCAGAGAGCGGATGTCGACGCGGCTGTCCAAGGAAGGCTGGCTGGTCGCAACGGCGGAGAACGGCAAGGCCGGACTCGCGGCGGTGATGGCCGAGCGACCCTGCCTGATCCTCCTCGACCTGATGATGCCGGAGATGGACGGGTTCGCCTTCCTGGACGCCATTCGGGCCAAGCCGGCATGGGGGGCGATCCCGGTGGTGGTGCTGACCGCCAAGGACGTCGACGGCAACGACCGCCGCCGCCTGGCCGGTCAGGCCGACCGAGTCCTTCGCAAGGGCCAGGTCGGCCTAGACGATCTCCCCGCCCTCCTACGTTCGCTCGTCGCGCCGTCCCAAATGGCGTGATGCCTTCGCCGGGAGGGCGACCGGCTTCACGGGTGAACTACGTTGTCATTCACGTCTCGCAGGGAAACACATGGCCCACGTCCTCGTCATAGGTGCCAGCAAGGGCATCGGCCTTGAGACTTCCAAGGCGGCCCTCGCCGCCGGGCATCGCGTGCGGGCGTTCGCCAGATCAGCCGGAGGCATGACCCTCTCGGGGGCGGGCCTGGAACGGTTTTCCGGGGATGCCCTCAACGCCGGTGACGTCGCTTCGGCCCTCGACGGCATCGACGTAGTTGTTCAGGCGCTCGGCGTGCCGATGAGGAACCTGCTCGGGCCGGTGACCCTGTTTTCCGATGCGACCAACGTGCTGGTCCCGGCGATGGAGAAGGCGGGCGTCCGCCGGGTCATCGCCGTAACAGGCTTCGGCACGGGCGACAGCCGCGACGCCATCGGCCTGCTCCAGCGCGTCCCGTTCCGCCTCGTCTTCGGGCGGGCCTACGACGACAAGGACGCCCAGGAGATGCGCATCCGCAGGAGCGATCTTGCCTGGACCTTCGTCAGGCCCGGCGTCCTGACGCCCGGATCGGCGACCGGTCGCTACAAGGTTCTTTCCGAACCGTCTTCGTGGCGCAACGGGCTGATCTCCCGGGCCGACGTGGCGCACTTCATCGTCGGCGAGATCGACCGCCCGTCCTACGAGCGTAAGGCCGTAGTGTTGGTCGGCTAGTGGGCAAAATCCGACGGTGAAACCTATGTCTGGGGTCTGCTTCCGACCCATGCCAGACGCCCGGACCATCCACGTCTCTTCCTGGAAGCCGTCGTTCTTCGGCCGTCCGGTAAATCCGCTTGACGCACTCTTCTGTGGTGTGCGCCATCTCTGTCCGACGCTCTAAATCGCGTCGCTTCCAAGCAGCGCGGCGGTCGTGCGATGCCGCTCAAGTTCGTTGCGCAGGTAATTGATTCCGCCCTCCTGCAACCTGCGCAGTGTGTCTGGATCGGTCTCCCGATCCCGGCGCATGGAGACGAAGAACTCGAAGCCGCCTGGCTCGACCCCCGACACCCGGTTCATGACAAACGGTAACAGCCCGAGTCGTGTCGCTCCCGCGACCAAGTCMAGAAACGAACGCGACGTTACCACCCAACAATGGGCGGGCACGTAAGCTCCGGACTGCGCCCGAGCCGCCTCCGCGCGGGCGTGCRCCAGGCCTGCATCGCCGGCCATGCGCGGCGCATGCGCGGCATCCTCGCCATTCCAAATTTGTTCGGGTGTGATCGATCGGACCTCGGAGGCGTGGGCGAACACCTGCCGTGGACTCGGTCGCGTCAGGCCCATCAGNGCATCCTCGCCATTCCAAATTTGTTCGGGTGTGATCGATCGGACCTCGGAGGCGTGGGCGAACACCTGCCGTGGACTCGGTCGCGTCAGGCCCATCAGGTCCGCCTCGACCAGTTCGGCCAAGGTGCTCACCGGCCGTGTGGCGTCGCAGGTAAAGCGCTTGTCCGGCAGGGACAGGTTAAGCACCCCGCCCGGGCGCAACGCCGTGTGGATGCCGCGCAGCCACCCGAGCAGGTCGGGTACGTAATGGCCAACCTGACTAGCAATGGCGAAGTCGTAGCCGTCCCGGCCGAGCACATCGACGAGGGCACCCGAGTTGMTCCAAGCGCGGTCGATCGGCGCCGTCCCAGGTTGGCCSGCTCCCGCATCGAGATCGCGGTCGACGTAAGTGATGCGAAGCCCGTCGGGCAGCGGCGTCGGGTTGTTGGMCGGGCCGAACTCAAGGCCGCGCCCTTCGGGAAGACCGATGTCGTGCGTCAGCCGGGCCAAGCGCCTGTCAGAGGCCCGGCGTGACAGGAAGGCGTCGAGTGAGAGGGAGCCGGGTCGCACGTCCRCGTCTCAGCTCCCTTGCAACTCCGGCGTCCTTCGGCTCAGGCRACGAGTGCTGCGAGCCCGTCGCGWGCGTCCCAAGCACWGTGCGCGCTCAGTTCCGCCGCGAAGACCGTATCGAGCCGCGCCCGCTCCGCCTCGACGAGGGGGCCGTCGACCGCCACCGGACGGCAGCGGCCAGCCAGGCCTGGTGCTACGAAGTCGGGGTTGTGCAGGGCGTGGTCGGAGCCGTCGACRAAGAACGGGCGGTCGCCCCCGTCGATGTAGCTCTCGGCCGGCAGACCTTCGGCGAGCAGGATGTCGTGGGTCTCGAGCTCGACGTGCCAGTAGGTGACGCTCGTGGCCGGCTCGCGGACGATGGTGGTGCCGTTGATCAAGCACATGATCGGTACGAGCACGCCGCTCTCGTT